>DASQSI010000118.1:0-14890 GCA_035642415.1 Rubrobacteraceae bacterium | reverse complement strand
GCACTACTTTAGTGACGTGGTTGCCGGCTTTGCCTCGGGCGGCATATGGCTAAGCGCGCTTATCACAGGTTCGGAAACGCTTCGTCGGCGCAGTAAGATGGGTACACTAGAGAACTAAAGAGAACACAAGCTCTTTGGCCTGTACCATAAACGGTGATTTTTGATACTCCATGGTCCCGCTTCAGTGTGGTGACATCTGGTATTTGGGCCACGCATGACAGGAGACTGAGAAGATGTTAGCGGGAAGCAGGACTCATCTCTACGGTGAGTCGTTCCAGCTTAGGTACCATTCTTTGCGCGGTTTCTCGAATGTGCCTCGAAACTTCATAGCTTTCCGCTAAGCTCTCGCCGCCTGACATCTGCACACCCACCTCCGAGTGGATGCGATGGCCGATCCAACGAGCTCTCACATACTCCACCTTGCTTACTCCGGCGGTTTCACTGGCGGCTCGTTCGATATCCTCCACTATCTCTGGCTCTATAGAATCCATCATCCGTCGCCAAATCGCCTGAGCCGAGTCTTTGACTATAAAGAGTATGGCTACTGTTATCCCTAAGCCCACTATCGGGTCAAGGATCGGGTATCCCAAGGCCACACCGCCGGCGCCCACAAGTACAGCTAAGGAGGTAAATCCATCCACCCGCGCGTGTTCCCCGTCGGCTATGAGGGCAGCGCTTCCTATGCGCTTCCCCACTCTAATGCGGAACCTAGCAACGATCTCGTTACCCAAGAAACCCACCACTGCTGCGGCTGCCACCCATCCTAAGCGTGAGACCTGCGAACCGTCTATGAGCTTTGAGATTGACTCATACCCTGCCACGCAAGCGCTGAAGAAGATCACACCCACAATCGCCACTCCGGCTAGATCTTCGGCCCTCCCATACCCATAGGTGTACGAGCGATTTGCCGCCTTTCGCGAGAGTGCGAAGGCAATCCACAGCGGCAAGGATGTGAGTGCATCCCCAAAGTTGTGTATCGTGTCCGCAAGGAGGGCAACGGAGCCTGACGCGAACACGATCACCGCTTGCAATAAGGCGGTGAGCATGAGCCCCACAAGCGAGAGTTTGAGCGCCCTTATGCCATCTGCGCTCGATGCGAGCGCAACGTCTACGCTCTCTGCGCCCTCGTGCGTGTGCCCAGAGTCTAAGAAGGGGACGAGGTGAGAAAGCTCCTCTCGCAGCTTGGTCCACATTCCATCTTTATGGTCTGAGGGGTGAGGCTTCTTCAACTCTGGCTCCCCTGCTGAACACGTGTATGGTCTACGTGGTAGAGGGACTCCTTGAGAAGCACACCAAGGTGGTTATCGGCAAGCGTATAGAAGGCTTGTCGTCCTTGCCGCCGCCTCCTTACCAACCCGAGATCGCGCAGGACGCGTAGCTGGTGGCTTGTCGCTGAAGCCGACATCCCGACAGCCTTGGCTAGTTCACTGGTAGGAAGCTCCTCTACTTCTAGCAGTGCAAATAGCACTCTGATGCGAGTCGTGCTCGCCAAAGCCCCCATGAGGGAGGCAATCTGCTCGTCTACTCCAGCAATCTCGCGACCCAAGACATCTCGGGGTTCCAAGAGACGAGCGTCGGGAGAAGAATCTTTAAAGTGCGACATGCTGAGATTATATGCACGATTGAAGAATAATTCAATAATAGTGCGTCTAGTAGAGGAAGCTTGTCATTGTAGCTCACGTTTCTCGACTGTTCCATAAACGGTCGTTTTTGGTACAAGCAGCGTGTATCAAAAACCTCCGTTTTTGGTACAGCTGGTGATTGGAGAATCCCCATTGTGCGAAGATCTCTGCCGCATGCTGCTTCGATACGAGCTGTCTTAGCCTTTCTTTTTACCCCTGGAGGCCCCCCTCTTTCTGCTTGCGGCGCCGCTCTTGAACCTCTCGCCACAGAATCGCCGCCAAGGCCGCGAGCCAAATGACAAGCCGCCTTCTTGCCCACCTCCGGAACCTCATCACCTTCCTCCTCCTAGGGGCTTCGCGCAAGCTCCTTTTATGTACCCAACCCCTATCGCTTCTGCTGGTCATAGCGGGAGATGGAGTCCTGGATGTACTCTTTGGCTTGTTCAGGCCCCTCTACCCCATGCACGCTCGTTTCTTTGCCCTCCAGCTTCTTATAGTGGTCGAAAAAATGCTGCGTTTCTAGCCAAATGTGCTCGGGAAGCTCATTGACGTTTGTATAGGGGGTCTGAAGGATCGGCAAACACGCCTATCAGCGGATAGCTTATGAGGGCAGGCATTCTCATAGGCTATCTGCTCTAAGAGTCTAAAAAGAGGACCGGAGGATAATCTAACCCCGGCCCTCTATTGGTGCGTGTTGCATCCGACGCCTGCTCTTAAGATACCAAACTGTTAAACGGGTATTCCGCTCTCCTCCCTCGACCGCCAGTACCGCCATGGGTGGGCGACTTCGTCTTCGGTCAGCTGCTCGACAAGCAGTTCTTCGCGGACGCTCGCTGTACTCCTTGCGCCGCATTCGCAAGTGAGGATGGAAGTGAGGAGCTTCGACCGATTGAAAGTCATCGTCTTTGTGCATTGCCCGCACTCGACCACCATCTGCTCAGGGCACCACCTGTAGGACTGGCCGAGGTTACTCACTTCCTCAACTTCGTAGTGCGCTGGGATGCGCTCGACTATCCTCATACCATCACCTCCTCCTCGC
Source organism: Rubrobacteraceae bacterium (assembly GCA_035642415.1). Taxonomy (GTDB): domain Bacteria; phylum Actinomycetota; class Rubrobacteria; order Rubrobacterales; family Rubrobacteraceae; genus Rubrobacter_F. Next base: position 12,229 of record DASQSI010000118.1, on the reverse strand, counting down.
TCTTCTTGTTCCCGTAGGTGCTCCGTTCCAAGGCGGCGTCGGCACCAACACGCGCCAACATTTTAGGCCGACGCGTCGTTACAAATCAACATTACAAACCAAGCTGTTCGGCCACCACCTGCGGAGCTTCTACGCCACGTTCTGAGAGGGACTCGGTGGGCCAGCGCCCACCCGTGGAGTGTGTTTGGGGCTTAGCGGTCGCGATGGCTTTGCTCCTGTAGTAGTGGCAACGTATACGAGGAAAGTTTCGTGTAGCTTGCAGAGCCTTCATATGTCCGTCCGAGTCGGCAGGTGTCGCACTATCCTGTTCGTACGTGCTCTAGATCCAGCGATGGGTTTCGTCATAAGATAGATACTAGTGGGGTCTGATTCCCCAATTGTGAGGGTATAATTATTGTGGAATCCTGCACGCATCGGAGGAAAGATCGCATGGCTGTCGAAGGGAAAGTCGCTAAGATTCTGGGCAAAGGAGAGATCGTCTTGAACCGGGGCCGCTTACACGGCGTACGCACCGGAATGCTCTTCGAGATCTTCGCTCCCGAGGGCGAAGAGGTCTGGGACCCGGATACCGGCGAGACCTTAGGAACCGTAGAGGATGTGAAGGCCAAGGCCGAGGTCACCGAGGTCAAGGAGAGACTCGCCATCGCCCGCGTCTTCGATACCACTTCGCCCTTCGGAACCGCCAACCTTGCGGGTTTCGGAGAGCTTCAGGAAAATCTCCAACGCATGTTGGGGCAGATGTTCGGCGAGAACGTTCAGGTTCGGGGCTTTGGCACCGGGCACGGCTCCGACGATGATCCTGACCTAGAAAGCATGATCGGTGGTCCCCTCGAAGACATAACTAAGGTGCAGGTCGGTGACGCGGTTCGCGAGATCAAACGTCGCTAACGCCGGGTCTCGTGCCCGACGCCGCATCTTGGCTTTCTCCCGTCTCCCTATAACCTTCGGCCTCATCACCGCTTGCGTTGTGGTGTATCTAGTCGTGGCCGCGGTCGGTATCGACGAGGGGACACCATTCAACGTCGGTCTCGTACAACAACCCGGGAGAGTTGTGACCCTGGGAGCACTCGTCCCAGCGCTGGTGGCGGAGGGCGAGGTGTGGCGCCTCGTTACAAGCACTTTCCTGCATTCGGGCTTCGCACACCTGGCAATGAACATGATCTCCCTCTACTTTCTGGGCTCTTTTGTAGAGATCTCTTTTGGACGAGGTCGCTTCTTGGCACTCTACATTATGAGCGGGATCGCGGGGGGTTTGGCGTACCTGTACCTTGGTACCTTCACAGCCCCGGCGATCGGGGCGTCCGGCGCAATCTTCGGTCTCCTGGGTGGTGTTTTTGGATACTCCGTGAGACGGAGAACGTTCTCGCTACAAAACCCGATTATAGCCCAACTCCTCGTTTTGACCGCGATCAACCTTTTCTTGGGGGCTACCATCCCGAACGTAAGCAATATCGCCCATATCGGCGGTCTCATCGGAGGTCTCGTATTCGGCTGGCTGGCCACTCCGACGGTCTACACGCAAAAGACGCTCGGCGCCACAACCCCCATCATTGCCGCCTTCGGCCTCGAAGCCCTTCTTTTAGGCCTCTGGCTAACTTACTTTGTGTGAAGCAGCTAGCGGGAGCTGCGGGTCTCCCCGCTCTCACACAGCGCATACATAACACAGGTGCGAGAAAGGTGGCGGCCTCAGAGAAGTAGCAACTGTGTGGAGAGACTGTCCAGGGAAGGCTTAGTCACCAGCGGGGCGTTTGCGAGGGGCGCCACGACCGGCACCAGCATGGCGGAGGAATAGGATGAGAGCGAAGGTGATGGCGAGGATGCTGGCAACGAAGAGGTTGCCACGAAAGTCGCCGATGAGGAAGGCCCGATCTATCCGGAGCGTCTCGACGAAGAAGCGACCTACAGAGTACAGGCTTACGTAGAGCAGGAAGACGTCGCCGTTCTTGAGACGGTTCGAGAAGCGGCGGGCGACGAGGAGGAGAACGATAGCAACGAGAAGGTCCCAAATGCACTCGTAAAGGAACGTAGGGTGGAAGGAGGCAACGTCTTTGTAACCTGCGGGCCGGTTCTGAGGGGCTATCTCTATAGCCCAGGGGAGGCTTGAAGGCCGGCCGAATAGCTCCTGGTTGAAGTAGTTGCCCCAGCGACCGACGGCTTGGGCGAGGACAAGCCCTGGCGCTACAGCATCGGCGAGAACCAAGGGGTTGATGCCGCGAATCCAGGCAAAAAGGAGGCCGCCAACAAAACCTCCGATCACGGCACCATAGATTCCCAAACCGCCGTTCCAGACCTCGAAGACGCCGGGGAACGGGTCATCGACGTAGAGCTCGTAATCGGTAGCGACGTGGTAGAGCCTGGCACCGATAAAGCCAAGCGGCACCACGAAGAACAAGGCGTCGAGGGCTAAAGCGCTATCGTAGCCCTTACGTACGAGCTCGCGGGCAGTAACCCACGTCGCAAGCCCTATCCCGAGCGCGATGAATAACCCGTAGTAGCGTAGAGCGAAGGGCCCGGCTTCGAAGATGATTGGGGAGGATGGGCTCGGAAGCGTGAACGCCAATACGTATGACAAACGGGCTCCTTATTAGGTTCGCGACGGAGTTGTAGTCTGAGACGAATCCTTCGTCGAGGAAGAAGAATTACCGGTGCCGTGATAGGCCTCGAGGATGTTGCGTGCGGCGGGGGCCACGGTGACCTCGCTGCCGTGTTCAAAAGCCCCGGCGTTCTCTACCATCACGAGCACCACTAGGGGATCTTTCTGGTTCTCGACCCAACCGACGAAATAGTTTACCGGGTCCTTGCCCCAGATCTCACCGGTTCCCGTCTTACCGACCACCGGCAGACGCGAACCCTTGAAGGCATCTTCGGCGGTACCGCCCGGACCAGTGACCATTCTCAGGCCGTTGAGGGTACTCTGTAAGCTCTGCGCCGAGACGCCGAGCGAGCCTGCGGACTCCGGGGAAATCGTCTTCACCACCCGCCCGTTCTGATCCCTGATGTCCATACCAACATGCGGCGTTACCAAAGTACCGCCGTTGGCGATGGCCGCGTAGCCCCGGACTAGCTGCAACGGGGTAACCAGAAGGTCCCCCTGTCCGATGGCCATGTTGACCCATCGGCCCACAGTCCAAAGCTTGTCATCGGAGGTAGCCCCAGCCTCCTCCTGCCACTCGCGGGTGGGGACCCGCCCGTTGCTCTCCCCAGGGAGATCCACGTCCGTCTTCTTGCCGAAGCCAAACTGTTCGTAGAATTTCGACAGCAGGTTCTGATCGTCCGTGCGATTCCACATCCAGTCGGCGACCTGGTAGAAGAACTTGTCGTTGGAGTCCCCTAGAGCTTGGGCGTAGTTTTGGGTGCCGTGGGGCCCCAAGGCCCAATACTTGGGACTGTTCTCGCGCCAGCTTTGCCAGCAGCCCCATCCGGAGCCCGTCGGGCGCCAGCACGAGCCCGTGTCCGTAACGGTGGTCGAGGGATTGATGGCGCCCTGCTCGAGGCCCGCCATCCCGGTAAAGGGCTTGAACGTCGAGGCGCCGGGATACGTCCCGTCGACGGCGCGGTTCGTGAACGGGGCGTGTGCCTCCTCGGAGTTCAGGTAATTATACTTCTCGACCTTCGTGGCTCCGGTGATTCCGCCAACAAACATCTGTGGTTCGAAGTCTGGGCGACTCGCCATCGCCCGGATCTCGCCGTTGTTCGGATCGAGGGCTACTACCGCTCCGCCCGTCCCAGCGGCTCCCTCCGATTGGGCCCGTGCGATCGCCGCGTCAAGCTCTTTCTCCGCCGTCTTTTGTAGGTTCAGGTCTATGGTGAGCTTGAGGTCCTTACCTGGGACAGGGTCGGTGATGCGCGCCGGTTGTCCCAGTTCAGGGATCTCCTCGGGCCGCTCGTCGTAGCGCTGCCCGTCGGCCCGGCGCACGGCAACCTGTCTGCCCAAAGCGTCCACGTTGTACTCCTTCTTGCCCGGCTCTCCACGCAAGATGTCCTCATACTCAAGCTCGACCCCACTCTTGCCAACCACGGCATCGTGGTCGAGTCCCTTGAAGGTGTCCGTTGCAAGCTCCTCCTGGGAGACAGCTCCGGTATAGCCGAGGACGTGAGCGGCCAACTCCCCGCTGGTGTAATTGCGGACGTAGTCATCGTTGACAACGAGGCCTTCGAACTCCTCCGATCGCTCGCTGACGTATATGGTGTCCTCGCGGCTCGCGTTCTCCTTAACGAGCATCGGGCTGTATCGGTCGCCCGACTCCATCGCAGAGTCATAGCGCGAGAGGACCGCCTTTTTATCGGCATGCAGAAGATCAGCCAGCTCCTCGACCTTCTTGCGGGGTATGGCGTTCGGGATGATCGTGACGTTCAGGCCGGGTACGTTGTTCGCCAATACCTCGCCGTTGCGGTCATAGACCACGCCGCGCTGAGCCGGTATCTTGACCGATCGGGTCTGGGTAGCCTGCGCGGTATTGGTGTACTCATCCCCGGTTAGAACCTGCAGGTACCACAGCCGGAAGCCCAAGACTAAGAAAATAATGGAGACGAGCGCAGCGAACCCTAAGACCCGCACCTGCATCTTGGCCCTCGTGATGGAGGGCTCTGATGCTTTTTTCTTGCCGTTCTTCCTGCCGGAGCTTCGCAGGCGTCCAACGTCCACCGGAGACCGGAGCATGCCTTTAGACACCACCCAAAGGAACGTGATGGTAAATCACCGGCATCAGCGCTAACCCACCTTCCCAGCTTGAACGAGCAGGCACCAGGAGTAGTCTGGTAGCGTAGTGCACGGCTGGAGCGTCAACAAACCCTTGCCCTCGGCCGCATCATTGGCGTGTACTTGCCTCCCTCCCAATCTGGGTCTACAAATGCCTCGTGAACCCTACTCTAACGCAACACATTGTATCTAAAAAAAGCCCGCCTACTAGTCTAAGCGCTTCTCAGAGACATTGGAAAGAGCGAAGCCCGCCCACGCTACCCCGCGCGCACATAGAACTTGCGGTCCGCGACGCCCTCTTTATCACTGGCTCCGACCCCGAAGACTTCGGCGGTGTAGTGGCTAGGCGGCACGGGCCCGGCGGATATCGCCCTGAGGGCCAATTTTGTGCAAGTCCTCTACGCTTAGGGACACGAAAATAGTCTCGGGCCGCGCCCCTCGATGCGAGCCGCATCCGCGGCAGGCAGGGACCGTTCTGCTGGCTCACAACGACGTCCCAGATGCTGGGGGAAACAATCTCCTCTCCCACGAGAAGTTTTCGGCTCTCAGAAAAGCCTAGACGCCTAACGCTAACGCCACCAGCACCACCGCCACGAGTACGTACAACGACCAGCGGCGATCCGCCTTGGAGTCGGTGTTGGGTAGCGTGATCATCCTTCCCCTCGCGCCGCGTAGTTTCCCACCGTGGCCTCTTCGAGCGCACGAAACAGTTCCAGGCGGGAACGCTTCCGGAGCAAAAGTGTTGCGGCATTGTGCAGAACGTGAGCCGTCGTCGGGGCCAAAAGACCTCCTGTACGTTCGTAGAGAAAGCCAAAAAGAAAGCCTGCCCCAACCGAAAGCAGCGTCCACACGAAGAACCGACGCTTGGGAACCACATGTAGAGCGCCAAAGAGAACCGAAGTGGCTACGAGCCCCAGTTCGGGCTGCAATGCACCACGGGAAAAGGCCTCCTCCCCAACACCGGAGAACACCGAGACCAAAATGAGTTCGCTTTTACTAGCACCGTCTACCAGACGCGGGGCAAGCTCGTCGGAGAGCGTTTGTACAACCGGCGACAAGCGGTAGAGAAAGATACTCAAAGACACCGTACCACAGGCTGTGACCCCGCCCACGCAGAGGCTCAAGAACGGCGAACCACCCAGCATGGAGAGGTTTCGATCCCTGAGCGCGCTAAAAACCACGGCCGCGAGAAAAAGCGTACCGTACAAAACGGCCGCCAGCCCGGCAAAACGCGTGCCCGCCAAGTCAGGGAAGGCCGAGGCCGTCTGCACGAACAACCATAGTTCGATATTGTACCGAAGACGCAGAGCCTCATGGCCTGCAGCGAACGATATCAAGAAATATGAGACCGTTTCGAGATGACTCGGAGGTACAGGAAAAGCGATGATCGATGAATCAATCTTCAAGGCCTACGACATCCGGGGCATCTATCCCGACACCTTGGACGAGGATGTGGTCCAAAAGATCGGGCGTGCCTATGTTAACTACCTTAACCTTTCGGGTTCCCGCGTGGTCGTCGGACGCGACATGCGCCTGTCTGGCGAGACTTTGGAGGAAGCGTTTATCCGGGGCGTGACCGAGGCTGGGGCGGATATTTTGGACATAGGGCTCGTATCCACGGATGCCCTTTACTTCGCGGTCGGGCACCTCGAAGAACCGGGCGGAGCTATGATTACAGCCTCGCACAACCCGAAGGAGTACAACGGCCTGAAGCTCTGCCGCGAGGATGCCATTGCCCTCTCAGGTGACGAAGGCATCTTCCAGATCCGAGATCTTATCTTATCTGACGAGCTTCCCCAGCCGCAGGAGTACTCAGGATCCGTCGAGGAAGACGACATAACGGCCGAATACGCCAAGCATTGCCTAAGCTTCATAAACACGGAGGGCTTGAGACCCCTAAAGATAGTCGTGGACGCGGGCAACGGTATGGCAGGCAAGATGCTCCCGCCTATCTTTGAGGGCTTACCCTTCGAGTACGTGCCGATGTACTTCGAGCTTGATGGCTCGTTCCCGAACCATCCTCCGAACCCCATTGAGCCCGAGAACATGGAGGAGCTCCAACAAAGGGTTATCGCTGAAGGGGCGGACTTCGGTGCCGCCTTCGACGGAGATGCGGATAGGGTCTTCATTGTAGATGAGAAGGGAGTTACGATGTCCGGCGACCTGCTTGCTGCCCTAGTCGCCAAGAACGTGCTCGAAAAGGAACCCGGGGCGGCCATCATCTATAGTGCGGTCTGCTCGAAGGCGCTGCCAGAGTTGGTGCGGAGCGAGGGTGGACGGCCGATTCGTACCAAAGCGGGGCACTCGATTATCAAGCCTCAAATGCGCTCGAACAACGCCGCTTTCGGCGGGGAGCACTCCGGTCACTTCTACTTTAGGGACAACTACTTCGCCGACTCAGGGATAATCGCCATGCTCACTGTCGCCGAGCTCGTCGGCCGTCAGCAGGATCCTCTCTCCGATCTACTCGCCCCCATAGACCCCTACGTCCGCTCCGGGGAGATCAACTCCGAAGTTGAAGATCAAACCGCCACGCTGGAAAAGCTAGAAGAACATTATGCGGAACGAGAAGACGCCAAGATAGACCATCTCGACGGCCTCACCGTGGACTTCGGGGACTGGTGGTTCAACCTCAGGCCGTCGAATACAGAGCCTCTGCTCCGCCTGAACGTCGAAGCCAGCGACCGCGCCACCATGGAGCGGGAACGCGATGCGATCCTCGAACTGATGCGCGGCTAAACTCGGCGATCGCCTTTCGGTGAGTTACCGAGATCGGGGAGGAGGCAGGTCCGGCTCCTCCCCGACGGTCTAGTCGCTCCTGGTTGGGCTCTCTGGATTGACGGTGAGGAGGTTGCGGACCTCGTAGACGCCTTCGATGTTCGCGGCGATATCGCCGGCAGCCGCCTTAGCCTCCTCGGAGGGCGCCTCACCCCGAAGTTCCGCTACCCCATCGTTGACCTCGACGTTGACCCGAGGGATCATCAAAGTGCGCGGATCCTCCCCGATGCGGGTCCGGATGCGGTTCTCGACCTCCTCTTGCTGCTCGGGGATATCCACCCTGCCAGGGTGGTGCTGACGGCCAATGAGAGGTCCTGCGGAAGGGTCGGAATATTCTCGCTCTGTTCCGGTGCGATTCGGATCCTCCGGTCGTTGGGGCTTGGCAGGATCGGAGACCATTTCCGCAGTGGAGCCGCCTATAGTTCCTAGCGGAGAGCCTGCGCCCCAAGTTTCGTCGCGCCGGCCGGCTACCTCCCTCTCTCCCGAACGGGCGACGATAATGCCAACCACGAGGCCCACGAAGGCGAAGAACCCGTATTTCAGATAGCGGGTAGTCGCAGGTTCTCGAGGGCTCAGGGCTCGCCTGGCAAGCCCGGCTTCGACCTTGCCTCCCTTGAGGGCGAGCCGCCCGACACCCTTACCCGCCTTCGCGGCAGCCCTCGTGCCGAGCTTACCAGCCCTCCTACCCGTCTCCGTCTTCACGGCTGTTTTAGCAACCCTGCCGATCATCTTCAACCTCCGTATTTCGAAATTCGCGAGGACTTATTACCCACTATCCGGCGCCGAAAAACCAGCCGTCTGGCCGGGAGCGCTAACCTTCGTGGTTCGTCGTGCCCTGCGCGGGACGCAGCTTGGGTAGAAGCGTTAGCTTGCGGTAGCGCAGCCGGCGCTCGTTCAGCGACTTCTCGAACTCAGCCTCGCGGGCAAACCTGATCACACCGGCCGCACCAGCCTCGACGAGAGCAGCGAGATCCTCTTTTTCACTCGGGGAGAAGCCGGCGGCGTCAAGGTTGCGTTTCTCCTCACGCTCGAAAAGTCTTGTATGCCGGGCGAAGGAGACGAAGACGCTGCACGGTTCGGGGCAGGGGATCTCACCTTCTCCCCGGTCCATTTCCAAAGGAGTCTCGGCGTCTACGCTCCAGAGGGTTTTTTTGAGGCAAACCGCGTCTTCGCAGCAAGCTTTAGCGGCGTTCTGGACCCCTTCATCCGAGAGGTGTTGGATTCGCTTGTAGATGCCGCTCTGACGTGCGGCGTTCTCGCGGTAATTGGTTATCCTTAGCCTCCCCTCACGGTAGAGGTACCAGTGTACGATTCCCGCCGGGTACAGGTAGTTCATCGCTACTGCCAGCTCTGCTGTATTCGACACCCGCAACTCCCAACCCCGCCGGAGGTTAGGAGAACTTTTGAGCGGCCGGTGCTCCCCAAACTCGGTGAGCCTGGCGATCTCCCGCGCGTCCCAGGGATTGTTATAAAACCGCAGGTTCACGGTCTCTGCGTCGGCACTGTGACGCAAACAGTAGCCCCCCGATGGAGACGGACGGATGAGAACCTGGCCGAAGGTCCGTGCGTCGGGAGCCTCGTCTACCCAGGCAGCAAACGCCTCCCGGGAGGCAGCCGCAACGTTGAGCACTTCGACAGAAATGTCAGGAGACGTTTCGGACAACCTCTGTCTCCCGAGCGCGAGCAGCAATCAAGTCCGCCATAGAAGGATGGGTGCCAACCGGCGCACCGTAGAAGATGGTCTTGCGGCCGCTAGAGGTGGCTCTGACGGTTACCTCGCCGGTGAGACCCAGGTCTTCAGGGATGGTTTCGCGGGTGTGCCAACCCTCGGCAATAAACACGGGGATCAAGACGATGTTCTCCGCCTCGACGTTCTCCACGACGTCACCGATCTTTGGGTCCTGATCCAGAAACCCGACCTCTACGAGGTCGTAGAGGTTGCGTCTCTTTATGCGGTTGGCGTTGAGGTAGATGACCCCGCCGGAACTCTCGTTCAAGTCGGTACCGTGACCGACCAGGACGAGCGCCCGACTACCCGGAGGGACCCTCTTGTCATAGAGCAGGTCCTCCGCCCGCTCCACGATTACGTCCGCCATCCCTTCGAACGTCCCCAAAGGCCCGGCATAGCGCACTATCTTGCCGCCCTTGCGGGTAACGGCGCCCGTCAGCCCGAGCTCACGCGGTATTACCTGCTGGGTGAAGTACCCTTCCGATATGAAGGCCGGCACCACGTAGGCCTCCTGTGCCTCGACGGTGTCGAAGACGTGGCGCATGGAAGGCTCCTCCTTCCAGAAGCACTCGATAACCTCGTCGTACTCCTCGGCGTACCGCTCCCGGATACGCGCCGCGTGCTTGTATACCGGCAGGCTGGAATCCTCGCTTAGGTGAGATCCGTGCCCCACGATAACGAGAGCCTTCACGCTCGGGGTACCTCCTCTACAGCCACACTACTCGTCGGTCGCGCTAACAAAAAGATTCTACCCCAAAAGACGTGCGATCAACTGTAAGAGCTGCTCATCTACACGTTAGCAAGCGCTGAGGCTCGTGCCCGAGCAACGGAGACACTATTTTCGTCCCTCCTCTCGGTATACACGGGTGCCGGTGGTCAGCTAAAGCCGCCGCGCTCGCGTGAGAAGTTATCGTCCTGGTGCTGGACGAATACGATGGCTAAGGAACCCTACGCCGTACTCGAGGGAGACGAGAAAGGCCGCAGCTACGATAGGCGTTTCGGACGCCGTGGGTTTTAGGCGCGTGTCGGAGCGCAAGAGACCGTCGAAGTTTGCTATGGCCTGCAAGCCCCGACGTGAGTGCACACCACCGGTTTTTAGAACGCCGTGCGCCATGCGCGAGACCTCCTCTGCTTCCCTGCGGCCAGCCCTGCTTATCACGTCGAGGTCCGGCACCTCCGAAAGAACCTCCAGGTACGCCTGCACTAGCGCGGGTCGAGCCGCCTCGACACGGGCCAGCGCGGAGGAGAGTGAGGGCCGCGCGAGATCACGCGTGATCTCGAAGTTACGGGCGTACTCACGAGCTATCGGGTCCTGGTCGGCGGCGAAGCGCATCGCATCCCAGAGCGTTGCATCCCGGCCCGCCCCCAAGGTAACGTCGAGCGACCTGGCAAGTGCTTGAGAGTAATACGGCCCGGCCGCCTCAAGCGCCCGGGCGAAGACCCGGGCATCTTCGTGCGAGAGCCCAGCCAAGACCTTCCCCAAACGTTCACCGAGCAGCGCCGCGCGCGCAAGCGGCACCAGGTATCCCGCCGCTCTCAAATCCGGATACCCGCCAACGGAGCGAGAACCGAAGATGGACTCCAGAACAGCCTCTCCTACCCCGTGCCCGGCAGCTCCAGAGGCGGAAGCTGCGAGAGCAGGGATGCCGAGTAGGCGTGCCTCGTGGGCCACCATCCCGTCCGAGTAGCGGGAGTCAACCCCCGGCATCGGCGCGCTATAACCTAGAAACAGAGCACTCGCCACCGCAGAGGCGACCTCTGGTGGCGAAACGTCCGGCCTATGAGTGCTTCCCTCCGTCATCAGACGGCGTTCAAGGAGTTTGCTAGAGCGCCTTCTCCAGATCTTCGAGGACGGTTACTACTTCCGGCTGGTCGCTGGGGGAGTCCTCGATCTTCTGTACGATGCCCTCTCTGTCTATGACGAAGTACGCTCGCTCGGGGAAGCCTCCCTCGTGTTTTATCCCGTAGTCCTCGACGACCTCGCGCTGGAAGTCCGAGAGCAAGGGGAATTCGATGCCCCTCTCTTCGGCCCACGCCCTGTGCGACCAGGGCGAGCCTACGCTTATACCCATGATCTTCGCACCATTCTCCTCGAAACGCCCGACCTCCTGCTGCAGCTGGCCCATCTGGTCCGTACACACCCTCGACCAGTCTCCGGGGTAGAAGAACAAAACGACCGGCCCTCCTAACTCGCACTCTCGAGCGACACCTCGCGATCCCAGCTCTCCGTCGGTAGCGTGAAATCCAGGGGCTTCTGTCCAACCTCTGCGGCCACGTAAGCCTCCTCTCTGCTCCTCTATACTCGGTATTCTACCCCTCTTCAACGTCCTGACGGGTAGAATTAGGTCCCGACGCAGCAGACGAAAGGCAGGAAGAACGTCCCTACAGTACCTCACGCCGTGGCCAACCATGGAGAGCGTAACCGAGACTAGCGAGGATAGGCCTTGACCGGCACCCACAGACCACCCCTGATCCCCGAAGACGCCTTCGAGAAGTACATTCCCGAAGGTACCTTCGGCGCCGAAGAAGAGCTCTGGCTCGCGGACCCCCAATCGATGAAGCTAGCCGGTGGCGCCCAAAAGATACTAAGCAGGGTTCCCGAAGGCCACTACACCGGAGAGCTCATAGACTGCGAGATCGAGTCGAACACCAACGTTCACGAGGAGCCATCCGAGGTGCTTAAGGACCTGGTGGCGAGGCGGCGATACCTCCTCGTAGAGGCGCAGCATTTAGGGCGCGTGCTCGGTACGAGCGGGACTCATCCCATCGGGGATTGGCGTGAGCAACAGATCATAGACGAGCCACACTACCGGCGCCTCGAAGACAAGCTCGGCTGGCTTATTCGGCGCAACAACACCTTCGGGCTACACACACACTATGCTGTGCAAGGGCGGGATAAGGCCATCTACCTCTTCAATCGCCTCCGGGAGTACGTGCCGCACATGCTGGCTCTTTCCGTGAACTCGCCTTTCTGGCAGGGCGAGTTCACGGAGATGCTGTCTTCTCGCGTACTGATCTTCTCT
>DASQSI010000117.1:0-3238 GCA_035642415.1 Rubrobacteraceae bacterium | reverse complement strand
GATGGTACCCTCGAATGGGGCTCGACGACGATGGTGCTCGTCGAGGCGCACGCTGGTGGCGTGCGCGGGCTCGGCTACACCTACGGCGATTTGGCGAGCGCCAAGCTGGTCGACGGAAAGCTCGCTGACGTCGTCCGCGGCCGCGACGCCATGGCTGTACCTAACGCTTGGGAGGCGATGGTCAAGGCGATCCGTAACCTTGGCCGTCCGGGCATCTGTTCGATGGCGATCGCGGCCGTGGACGTTGCGCTGTGGGATCTGAAAGCACGCCTTTTGGACCTGCCGCTCGTCACGCTTCTCGGCGCGGTGCGCGAAGGAGTACCGATCTACGGCAGCGGGGGCTTCACATCCTACTCAGCCGAGCGGCTCCAGGAGCAGCTCGGTGGCTGGGTGGCGGAGGGCATCCCTCGCGTGAAGATGAAGATCGGGCACAACCCGCCTGACGACCTCGACCGCGTACTCGCCGCCAGAGAAGCCATAGGACCTGACGCCGAGCTCTTCGTGGACGCCAACGGCGCCTACGATCGCAAGCAGGCACTGGGTTTCGCCGAAAGATTCGCCGAGATCGGGGTCAGCTGGTTCGAGGAACCGGTCTCCTCCGACGACCTCGAAGGCCTGCGACTGCTGCGCGATCGGGGACCGGCCGGTATGGACATCGCCGCCGGCGAGTATGGCTACGACTTGTTTTACTTTCGTCGGATGCTCGAGGCGGGTGCGGTGGACGTGCTGCAGGCCGACGCGACGCGGTGCGCCGGCATCACCGACTTCCTGCGTGCTGGCGCCCTCTGTGCGGCCCGTTCGGTGCCGCTCTCGGCGCACACCGCCCCGACCTTGCACTACCAACCGTGCTGCGCTCTACCCTCTGTGCGCCATCTGGAGTACTTCCACGACCACGCGCGGATCGAAAGGATGTTCTTCGACGGCGTTCCTGAGCCGAAGGGAGGCGAGCTGCGCCCCGATCTCTCGCGGCCCGGGCTGGGGCTCGAGTTCAAGCGCTCCGATGCCCAGCGCTATGCCGCGTAGTGGCAGTGCTGATCTACTCCATAGGGTTCGTGCTGAAAGGAGGACCGAGTGGCTTTTCTGACGAAGATTCTGCCAAAACGTAAGGAGAATTACGTCGACAAGCTCCTGCCCGAGCGCGAGGAGCATCTGGTCGATCAGTTCGTGAAAAACATCGAGCACGGGCGCTTCGAGCGGATGCTCTCGGGGCTGACCGCGTTTAGCGCGGCACTCGTGACCGTCGAGACGTATTACCAGCACTACCAGGGTTCGTTCGGGAACAAGTGGATGTGGAGCCCCATCGTGGTGACCCCCCCGGTTATAGCCTCCGGCATCGCCGGCGTGTACTCGAGACGGGCCGCCAAGACGGCGCTGCCTATCACCGCGGCCGTATACACCATTACCGGGCTCATCGGTTTGGTTCTCCACATCCGCGGCGTTTCGCGCAGACCCGGAGGATGGCACGAAGCGATGTACAACGTCGTAATGGGCCCCCCGATCGCTGCCCCCGGGCTCTTCGCTATGGTCGGCGGCATGGGGCTCCTAGCGGCACTGCTCCGGCGGGAGAAGTAGCCGTGGCCTACAGCTTCAGGGATCCTCACCACCTGCCGAAACGGCGCCCGAGTGGTAGTCCGGCGGACCCCTACCGCCTGCCTCGTCAGCGGCGAGGTGTTACACCGCAGATGCACGGGCGCTACCCAGACTACAACGTGCTGGAGCAGGCCGATCACTGGGACGACGTGACCCGAGAGCTCATCCTAAACCGCGTGGACAACCCGCCGCCCATCAGGTTCTTTACCGAGCCTGAGGTCGCAACGCTCGCCACCTTCTGCGACACGGTGACGGCTCAGGACAGGGAACCGCGCATACCTATTATCAACTTCGTCGACGATAAGCTGTCGAACGCGGACGAGAGAGGTCTTGACGGCTATCAGTATGCCGATATGCCCGACGACGGCGATACTTGGCGGCTGGTTGCTCAAGCTCTGGACGATGAGGCCAAAGCCCGTGGCAGTGCCTCCTTTCGAGCAGCCTCTGCGGAGATTCGCGAGAGTATCTGCGAGGCGTTCTCGAAGGGTAAACTCTCGGGAGGGGCCTGGGACCAGGCCCCTCCGGGACGGGCGTGGACCATAGTGATGCGTTCTGTTCTCGAGGCATTCTACTCGCATCCTTGGGCGTGGAACGAGATCGGCTACGGCGGGCCTGCCCACCCACGCGGCTTCATGCGACTGGGAGTAGGGGAGAAGGAGCCCTGGGAGGGCGAGCCGACGGCGGATACAGACCCCGTGCTCTACGCGGAACCGGGAAGCTCCGCCGAAACGAACGGCGTGGCACCCGAGACCGAGCGGGAGCTCAGGGAGGGCGCCAGAAGAGCAGCCGATATCTCGGAGGCGACCAGAGCGAAAGACCGCTCCGCCGCGAACCGGCTGACGAACCTCAAGCGGCTCTTCAAAGGTGCTATAGGCCCCAAGGACAACGACTCGCGCTTCCTTCTCGATGTCCATAAGCGGGGGGTTCCTAACCGGGCGACGATGCGGCGCTACCGCGACGGTGACGCGGTCGATCTGGTCATCGTCGGCTGCGGTGCTGGCGGAGGCGTCCTGGTGCAGCGCCTCGCCCGCGCGGGCTGGCGGATAGTCGTCCTCGACGCGGGGCCGTTCTGGGATCCCGACAAGGACTGGGTAAGCGATGAGGCCGGCTCAGCACACATCTACTGGACCCAGAAGCGCCTCATTGGTGGCGAGGACCCGGTCGTGCTCGGCAAGAACAATTCGGGTCGCGGGGTCGGTGGTTCGATGGTCCACTACGCTGGCTACACTCCGCGCTTCCACCCTTCTGACTTCGAGACGAAGGCCCAAGACGGCGTTGGCGCCGACTGGCCAATCTCGTATTGGGACCTCAAACCTCACTATGAGAGGGTCGAGGCCGAGCTTCCTGTAGCCGGGCAAGACTGGCCTTGGGGAGACCCGCATCGCTATACATACGGGCCCCACCCCGTAAGCGGCGCGGCCGACTATGCCACCAAAGGGGCTCAGAAGTTCGGCGTCGAGATGCGTGTTGGTCCGGTCGGGATCACCAACGGCACCTTCGGCAATCGTCCGCACTGCATCTACCGGGGGTTTTGCCTCCAGGGCTGCAAGGTTAACGCGAAAGGGAGCCCTCTTGTTACACACGTCCCGGATGCGATCGCTCATGGTGCCGAGATTCGGGCAGAGAGCATGGCGACGAGGATCGAGGT
>DASQSI010000116.1:0-12396 GCA_035642415.1 Rubrobacteraceae bacterium | reverse complement strand
TTGCCGGAGACGACGCAGTAGTTCTAACACGAGGCTCCTCTACCGTCGTAACTCGTTCAGCACGCACTTTTTATTGTAGCCCTCCTACAACTAGGGAGCTGCTCTGTTGCCTGCCATTCTCATAAGCTATTTGCTTTAAAGACGGGAGTTTGCCGGTCAAATATTTTTCCCCCCGCTTGTATGGAGTGCCCCCGGCCCAGTAAATTCCCACCATACCTACGACGGCACGCCAGGATGAGCAGTACCTCCCGCTCTATGGAAGTTACTCCGAGGAGATAGGAGAGCAGGTAGAGTGAAAAGCTTAACAGGTGACAAAAGAAAGGCGGCGGGAGGCAGGAAGGATAAAGCCCCGCCGCCTGACTCCATTCTACCATAAGAGTTGAGTTTTGTTAAGTTTTAATAGATTCTGTTGCCTCTTCGTTAACGCCTGTTTTTAGAGCGCCGGGAGCCGCCAGGTTACCCTAAACCCGACCGCCCTCACTATCAGGGGTCTATCGAAGGTGGGAGGAATGTACGTCTGAAGCGTGAGCATATCCCGATCTATCTCCTAGCGCATCACCCAAGAGTCGTACGACCCAGCTGTAATCCTCTCGCTGACCCGGTACCCGTAATTCCGAGCTTCATAACAGTCCTTAAGGGTCTCCTCATCGACGCTCTTCAGCTTATCCAGGTTGTAGAAAACCAGGCGGCTCGCGGTCCCTGGGTAGCCTAGCCAGTGGCCCGAGATGTATACGTTTCTCTGGCCGCCATCATCCCAGCTGTCAGGATGTTCTGAAGCATACCTCAAGAACTTCTTCGACAAGAGGGGCGCAGAATCTTAGGTAAGACCGCTTTGTAGTTCGGAATTAAACCACGGTTAGTTTTGGCTAATTCCAGCTCGACACCTTCCCGCTCAGCAAAGTGCGGAACCGGAGCTGAGGTTGTTTTGTACTTTGGGATGCATACGTCACTTGATGTGGCAAAGAACCAGGATATGGGGTATATATGTCAAACACGGTGACCAAGGAACAGCACCTCGAACAGCACATCCAGATAATCGCTCAATGGATCATTAACTGCAAGCATATCGTCGTCTTTACAGGCGCAGGCATCAGCACCGACTCCGGCATTCCCGACTTTCGTGGCCCCAACGGGGTGTGGACGCGGCGCGACGCTGGCCTGCCAACGCCACAGTGGCGAGTTCCGCCAGACCAGCTCAAGCCCAACGCATCCCACTTATCCCTCCTCGAGCTCCAGCAGCTGGGTAAGGTGCAGTTTCTCATCACCCAGAACACCGACAACCTCCATCGCCTCTCTGGTATCCGTCCTGAACTCCTAGCGGAGCTGCACGGCAACGGCCAACTCATGCGCTGCCTCGGCTGCCACCGGCTGTACACCCGCCAGGAGGTGGGCTGGGACACGACCCGGTGGGGGCCGGGCTATCGTACCCAGAAGCCGCTAGCTGGGCAGCCG
Source organism: Rubrobacteraceae bacterium (assembly GCA_035642415.1). GTDB lineage: Bacteria > Actinomycetota > Rubrobacteria > Rubrobacterales > Rubrobacteraceae > Rubrobacter_F. The sequence goes on along the minus strand of DASQSI010000116.1, from coordinate 10,944 downwards.
ACCTGCGCCGCCTGCGGTGACCGGCTCATCTCCTCTGTGGTGAACTTCGGGGATCCGCTGCCAGAAAAAGAGCTGGAGCTAGCTGGCTACCATGCCCGCTGCTGCGATCTGATGCTCGTGTTGGGCTCCTCGCTGGTGGTGGAGCCGGCAGCCTCGCTGGTAGGGCTGGCGTTGAGGTCCGGGGGGCGGGTGGTCCTGGCCAACCAGGGCAAGACGCCCTACGATGAGGCAGTAACGCTGCGAGTGTGGACAGGCATAGGAGAGGTAATCCCGCCGGCGGTCAAGCGGGTGCAGCGGGCGCTCGGGGAGCAGCCGAACAGGTCCTGAAGCGTGGGGCTCTAGGAGGGGCAGCTTCGATTGCCGTAGGGAGAAGCTTCACCACCGCGGGGACTGATACGCCTTTTCGAGATGGCTCCCCCGCTGGCAACCGTCTCCTCGCTTCCTCTTCGAAGGATAAGGAGTTAGTTTGCTCGGCCTTCTCCCGTGAGCTCGGCGCTCCTCTCGGTTATGCCGGGTGGTGCTCGCTATCCCGCTCTCCTGCCTACCCTAAGCAATGCCTCTGATGCCGATGTGGCCTTCGGGGCTAGCGGAGCCCCGGCCAGTACTTCCCGTAAGTCTCCCACACGCTCCACAAGGAAGGAGAACCCCTTGTCGGGGGTACGCTCTACCCTTCCCTCTAATAGGAATGCCCCCCGGTGGTGTAGGAGGTCGCCGTACCTCTCATAGACCGTCCCGAAGATCGTCGCCTGCAACAGCCCCCATTCGTCCTCGATTAATAAGAACCATACGGGCCTACCGCTCTTCGTTGGAGGACTCTGGAGGCACTCTGTTAGGCCTGCTGTACGGCTGTGGGCCCCGTGGGGTAGGTCCTTAAGCTTCTCGCTCGGCACAACCCCGAGCTTCTTCAGGGCTACACGGTAAGGCGAAAGTGGGTGCCGAAAGACGTTTAGGGAGAGGACCCTCCATTCCATGCACTCCCTTCGGGTTTCCGTTAGGGGCAAGTGCTCGACGTCCTTGCGCTCCCTCACCTCCCACCAGTTCGCTGGGTGGGGTAGCGAGATCTCCGGCTGACTCCCGTGGGACCGCTTCTGGGGGAGACTCTTCGTCTCACCGAGCAAACGCGCCCGGTCGGTCTTTCGCTTTGCCAGGACGTCCAAGAACCCCGCCTTTATGAGGTTCTCCAGCGAGTGCCTCTCAAGGGAGGTCCTACGGTAAACATCAGGGACCGAGACAAAGGGTTTCTTGCCTCTCTCCGAAACGATCGACGAGATGGCCTTCTTCGAGAGCCCTTTGCAGTATCTTAGCCCTACCCTTAAAGCTCCTCCGTCCCCCACGATGAAATCCTCCCCGGAAAGGTGGATGTCGGGGGGCAGTATACTGATGCCTATCCTTCTGGCCTCGTTGAGAAGCGCCCTTGGAGAGTAGAAGCCCATCGGCTGGGAGTTCAACAAAGCGCAGAAGAACTCCGCCGGGTAGTAGCATCGTATATATGCTGAGGCGTAGGACAGGGACGCGAACGAGGCAGCGTGGGCGGCCGAGAAGCCATAAACCGAGAAGCCCTCCATCCAGTCGAAGACCTCCCTCGACTTTGCCTCGGGCACCCCACGGGCCACCGCGCGCTTCACGAACTCCTCCCTCAACCTTCTCATGGCTTCTACTCCCCGATCCTTGGTCATCGCCCTCCTTAACAAGTCGCCCTCGGCTAGAGAGAAACCAGCCACAGCGCGGGCTATCTCGAGGACTTGCTCCTGGAAGACCAAGATCCCGTAGGTCGGGCGCAGTATGTCCTCTAGCTCTTCTAGGGGCGCCGAGCAGGGTTCGAGCCCGTGGCGTCGCTTGACGTAGGGCGTGACCAGGTCTCCCCTCACCGGCCCCGGACGGAAGAGAGAGATCTGGGCCACCAGGTCGGAGAAACGGTGGGGCTTAAGACGGGTCGAGAGGTGCATCTGGCCCGGGGATTCCAGCTGGAACATGCCCGCATTTCTGCCGGTCCTGATGAGCCGGTAGGTCTCCTTGTCCCCCGACGGCGGGTCATAAGGGTCCACCATTGTGCCCAACCTCTTTGAAGCCAACTCGCCGGCTTTGCGTAGAGCGGTGTGCATCTTTAGGCCCAGGAGATCGAGTTTTGGCAACCCGACGTATTCGATATCGTCCTTGTCGAACTGTGCCCTCAGGAGGCCAGGTATGCCGGAGGGTTCGAGAGGAATGAGTTCCGAGAGATGGTGCTCCTCGGTGCCAAAAACCAGCCCCCCGAGGTGGGTACCTGCTTGGTAGTAACGTCCGCGGAGGCCTAAGGAGAGGTCCATCAGCAGCCGGTGCTTTCCCTTGTCCTGGAGAGGATGGCCCCGCATAGCGGGCTCGGAGAAAGCTTCTTCCCAGCTTTCAGCCCTCGTCGGAACGTGGCGAGAGAGGGCGTTTAGCCGTTCAGGCGGGTGGCCAAGGGCCCTCGCCGCAGCCCTTACGGCCCCCCGCAAAGAGAGGGTGTTGGCCGTGGCGGCGACGGCCACCCCGAAGCGTTCGTACCTGCGGATCAGCTCGCCGCGCACCTCGTCCCTCTTCTCCGAGCACAGGTCAAGATCGATGTCTGGGGGGTCTTCCCGGCGTTCGTGCAGGAAACGTTCGAAGAGCAGGTGGTTTGAGAAGGGCTCTGGCTGGGTGAGTCCTAAACAGTAGGCGACCAGGGAGTTCGCGGCGCTTCCTCTCCCCGTTACGGGGATGCGCTTGGCTTTGGCGATCTCCTTGGCCTCGTGTGCCAATAGGAAGTAGGAAGCGAAGCCCAAAGAGACGATGCAGGATAGTTCCCGACGCAGCCTGCGTCGAATCCCGTCCTGCGGCTTCCCATACCTTCTACTTGCCCCTTCCATGACCAGCCGGACCAGCCTCTTCTTCGGTGTCTCCCCCTTGGGCAGCAGAGCGGCCGGCATGTGCGGCTTCTCGGCAAGCTCCACCGCCCCCGAGCACCTCTCCGATACCTCCGCCGCGTTCTTCAACGCTTTCGGGTAATCCCTGAAGAGCTTCGCCATCTTCTCGGGTGACTTTAGGTAGAGCCGGTCCGTGGGGCGATACCCGGGGCCTGGCAGGTGTGTCAGGTTGGCAGCAGCCACAAGGACCTCGTGGAGGCGGTGGTCTTCGGGCTCGAGGTACGTCACCTCATTGGTCGTCAGTACCGACACTCCCTGCTCCCGGGCGAACAAAGCCATCCTCCTAAGCCTTCTCCTACTCCCGGCGGTTTCGTCATCCGTAAGCTCCACGAACACGCCTTCCCACCCGAAGGCCTCAAGCAGGCGTTCCAGTATCTCCCTCGCCCGCGAAGCCTTTCCGGAGAGGACAAGGCGGGGCAGATGCCCGGAAGGGATCGCCCCCGTAAGACAGACTAGGCCCTCAGGGTGCTCGAGGAGAGCGGAGAAGGGACACAGAGGCTCGCGCCTGTTCTCAGAGGCACACCGGTAAGAGGTGATAAGCTTCGAGAGGGACCGGTAACCTTTCATGTTTTCCGCCAGCAGGACCAGGTGTCCCCCGTCCTCCATGCTTATCTCTGCGCCCACTATCGGAGAGATGCCCAGCTCCCCGGCGGTCTTCAAGAACCTGGGGACGCCGTAGAGCCCGTTGCGGTCAGTCAGGGCTAGATCCTTCATGTTCATCTTCGCGGCACCCTCCGTCAGCTCCTCCGGGGTCAAGGTTCCAAACCCGTAGGAGAAGCCACTACGCACATGCAGATGGGAGAACTTTGTGCTCTTCACGGCTAATCGGCTACGCCCACTAAGGACCATCCTCCGAAGCGTTCCCAAGCCAAGTCGACAATGACCCCGCCGAAGAGGAGAGCCCTGAAAACCAACCGGTCCTTGCGCTGGTCCTCATCCCACCATCTTTCGACCTCCCGCCAGCGATCCAGGATCTTAACCACCTGTTGTTTCCTCCAAGAGCACCTTCTTCCGCTTCGAAGCCTCACAAGCTCCATCCGACCACCGAAATTCCTCAGCTCAATGGGCTCCTCAAAGGCGTGTGTGGCCTCCCCGGTGCGCCCTTTCAACTTCGATGCTCGGGAAAGCCAGGGTGCTTCTAGAAAGTGCTCCATGACCGAGTGCTTCGAGACGCTCGTGGCGAACAGAGGTTCTTCGAACCCTTTTGGTCTTGTGGGATATCTATGTATGTCGGACACGTCGATTGCAAGCAAAGCCCCTCCTCTCTGTCCACTTCATAGAGGAGTCAGCCCTCACGAACCCCGGGGTTGAGAACCCTCACCCTGCCGGGTATAACTGAGGCAGGGAATGGGCGTCTTCATCCTTCGCGAAGCCTCGCAAGACCGTCCTTGGTCGCCAGCCAGCCGGTCTCAAGAGGTCCAGGTGGGGACGCTCCTCCTCTCTTTTACCCTTTCCACTGTACATCAAACGACCGTTTGATGTCTAGGGTAAGATGCGATAAAGTTACCTCAAGAAGTGAGCTTTAGAAGACCATGATCGAGCAGCTGCACGAGAGAAGGCTAGAGATCCTTGGGTTCCTGGCCCGGAGGGCGGGTACGAGGGCTGGGCCGCCGAGCGTTCGGGAGATTGCCGAGGCCGTGGGCCTAAGGAGCAAGCAGACCGTTCACCACCACCTGACCCAGCTCGAAGGGGGCGGGTACATTGAGCGGGCGCATGACCGGTACCGGACCCCAAGGCTCACAGAGAAGGGATGGGAGGCCGTAGGACGAACGCCCTTACTAGGGAGGATTGCGGCGGGTAGGGGGCTCGAAGCGGTAGTTATGGGAGACGAGGCGTATTCGCTCGCCGCCGAGCTTCTCAGCTCTCGCTCAGACAGGCAGCGCTATCTTCTGAGGGTCGTCGGGCAGAGCATGACCGGAGCCAGGATAGAGGATGGCGACATTTTGGTTGTGGAGGAAGATGAAGGCCCACCGGACGGCACCGTAGTCGTGGCGCTGTTAAGCGGCGAAGAGGTAACGGTCAAGAGGCTTTACCGGGACGGTGAGATAGTGAGGCTCAGGCCAGAGAACGGGGAGCACGAGGAGATTATCGTCCCCGTAGAAGACGTGCAAGTGCAGGGTAGGGTCGTGTACGTGCTTCATCCTCCCGCGAACACGCGCTTTGCTGGCCCACAGCGGCGCTAAGTTAGAAACCAGGCAGAAGGTTGAGCTTAAGATGAAGCGGACGAGCCATGAAGGATACCCACCGCACCTGAAAAACAGCTGACAGAACAAGCTAAGCCGGTAATGCGCAGACGTGGAGGAAAGGAGAAAATGAAGACCAGCATAGTAGACCTGTTTGGTCATCTTCGATTTGGCGTTCGAAGCCACGTTCGGATCGGTCGCCTCAGTCAAGATGTGGGAAAAGCCTATAGGATAAGCCGAAAGATTGATCGTCCCCTTCCTGATCACGAGTAAAAGCAGGCTGCTAACCCTCTCCCGACGGATCTGACACGTTACACTCTGGGCCTGTCGCATACCGGAGGACGTAGCGGACGCCCTCGATGCCCTCCTTGAATAGTACTTCACTAGATCGGGGTGCCCATCTTCTCTATCTCTTTTGAGGGCTAGGGAGCTGCCGTTGCCTCTAGAAGTAGCGTCCCCCCACACGCCTACCTCGAACTCGTCGCTCACGCGGGATCCTCGGGCCATCCTCGGCATGTTGGGTGTCCCCCTCTTCGTGGCTACCACCGAGCCCCCGCAAAAACTCTGCCACCAACCGCAGCCCGAGCCCGGCCAGGATCGCAGCCGCGATTACCGAGAGCATCATGACCGCCGCTATCGCATAAACCAGCCACGTTGCCACTTCGAACAACCCGCTCACTCCACCACCTCCTAACGCTGAAGGCTGCTAGATCCCTTATCCTCGCGTAACTTCCTTAGCAAGCCTTGGGGTCTTCCACTTCTCGGCAGAGAGGCGGCCAACAGCTTCTTCAGCCACCTTCGACCTCCTTCTTTGCAGCCACGGCGAGCTCGTCAGCTCGGTCGTTTCCGGTCTTATGGGGGCCTCCGGTTTTAGAGTGCCCCTTGACCTTCCTCCATCGCACTTCCTGGTGACGCTTTGTCGCTTCCAGGAGCCTCTCCCATAGGTCCCTGTTGGCCACCGGCTCTTCGAGGTGGTTCAGCCAACCGTTCTCCCGCCACTTCTTATACCAGCTTCTCCTCATGCAGTTGACGAGGTAGGACGAGTCGGAGTAGACGGTTACGATGTGCCCCTCATCTATCGTTTCCAAGGCAACGCACGCGGCAGTTACTTCCATCCGTTGGTTGGTGGTGTTCTGCTCGGCGCCGCTAATCTCTTTAGTCTTGTCTTTCCAAGTCAAAACGACCCCATAGCCTCCGGTACCTCGGGAGCCGCCGGATGCCCCGTCTGTATAAGCGTAAGCCTCCAGCTTAGACAAGGGCACCGGCCTTCCGTTCAGTTTCTCCTCGCTCATATCTGCGCCTCCCCTCGGTCGCGCCTAACAACCTCCTACTGTAGGGGGCTGCGATCTCCTCTAATCTTGTGTCCAGCTCTCGAAGTAGTAGAGGTAGTTGGAGATCTCGATGAGATTCTCGTCAGGGTCTCGCAAGTATACAGACTCGATCGGCCCGCGAGCTCCAGTGCGCTGGACAGGCCCCTTCTCCACCGCCACCTCCAACGCCTGCAGGTGTTCGATTACCTCCTTAAGCGGTGTCCTCGCCAAGAAGCAAAGATCTGCAGAACCCGGCGTGGGAGCGGCAGCTTTAGGTTCGAGCTCGTGACCGGCCTGGTGCAAGTTGATCTTCTGCGAACCGAAAGCAAGTGCCCGGCGGTTGTCACCAAAGATGACCCGTTTCATCCCCAGAACATGCTCGTAGAACTCGCAGGTGCGATCGATGTTGGCCACGGTAAGGACTAAATGGTCGAGTCCTTCGAGCCGTATGCGCGGCTTCGCCTCATCAGTACTCATTCGCCTTCTTTAACTCTCCGTTCTCCGCCCGGTTTCCTCAAAGCAAGATAGCAAAGAGCCCGCACCTATCCTAGTAGCCTGCCACATACAGCAGTTATGCGGACCTTAAAAAAACCTTACCACCAGCTCCTACTCCTAGAGAATAGAGGAGGGGCTCCGGCTCTTTTGCTTGCTAGCTTTCTCCTAGGTGGTCCCGTTTTTGTATGCAATCGTTGGGCGCATGCTTTTAAGAGAGCTAGAGCTACGCACTCGTATGTTGGGTACTGCCCCGTAGCCTCATAGATCAGAGCCCCTTAGCCGCTCGTAAGGACAAGGGTGCTGCCGTTGCTCCGGCAACGCTGCAGGCAGAGAAGCCGTTTCAGCGTCTCTTGCCGCGCCTTTGAAGGAGGGTTAGAGGCTAACCTGTCCCTCGTCAGTCGGTCATGGTAACCACAAGGAGCTTCGAGTACCGCCCCTAGGAACAGGGTATAAAGACCAGACGATGACTAGCACCATCACGCGGCCCCGAGAGAAAACAGAGCAGAAGACAAAGGGACCGCCGCTCTACAACGTGATCCTGCTCGACGATGATGTCCATAGCTTTGAGTATGTGGTCCGCATGCTCAAGACGCTCTTCGGGCATCCGCCGGAGCGGGGCTACCGAATGGCTATGGAGGTGCATACTACCGGCCGGGTCATCGTCGCCACCACGAATCTGGAGCATGCCGAGCTCAAGCGCGACCAGATCCACGTCTTCGGACCTGACCCGCTGATCCCACGCTGCAAGGGCTCGATGTCGGCGATTATAGAGCCGGCGCCTGACTGAGCCGCTTTATCAAGCGATGGTTCCTAACCCCAAGACACATAAAATGGCTTCTGCCGCAACCCGCTCTCTTGGAGCGGCAAAAAGAGTTAGGATATGGTGTATTCTCCTCTCCTCCACGTCTGCACGTTACCGGCCTAGCTTGTTCTGCCAGCTGTTAGCCCAGCGTTCAGCTACTCTTGGCTAACGGAATAGCCGACGCTTCGGTTTGGGCGCGTTTTCCACCAGCACCTCGCGGGTAAGCCCTCCGGGTGTGAGGCGCCTCAGCCTCCGCTCAGGATACGAAGAAGAGGAGGTGTACCAGACATGGCAGCGACCAGCAAGGATGGCCCCGAGCTACACCCGGCCACTGTGGAGTTGGCGCAGGGCAGGAACTACGGGATGATCACAACAGTGCTCCCCTCCGGCAAGCTGCAGACTCACCCCGTCTGGGTCGGCACTGATGGCGAGCGGCTCGTGGTCAACACCGAGACCCACCGCCGAAAGTACAGGAACGTCGAGCGCGACCCCAACGTGACCCTGACGATCCGGGACGAGGAGAACCCCTACCGCTACACCGAGGTGCGCGGGGAGGTCGTGGAGAAGGTGACAGGCCAGGAAGCCCGGGACCACATCGACGAGCTCTCGCGGAAGTACCACGGCGAAGACTACCCACCTGAAAACATCCTGAGCGAGCGGGTGATGCTATGGATCGTCCCTTCCCGCCAGAACATCGTAGACCAGACCGTGTCCAGCATCGACTGACGACTGGGAGAAGCTTTCCTACTAGGTCCGGGGAGCCACCCCGTTGCCTGCCATGCACCAGACTCACTAACCGCTCGTGAGGACGAGGTTGTCGCCGTTGCCTACTTTCTTCTATTCTCGGAAACCCGCAGAGCCCTTGGGCATAAAAAGAGGGCCGGAGCTTCTACACTACGGCCCTTGAGGTCAGTTAGTCATCGTAGCCTACTGCTATGACCTCCTCTGTGAAGTAGTCCGCTCGCGAACCCTCATGAAGAGCACCCGCTCCACTCTCGGAGTCTCCCCGGCGACGGCGGTAGTAACAGTATTCTGCTGGAGAACCCGGACGGCCTGTTCCCACAGCGTCCTCTCCCTAGCAGTCATCGCTTGCACCTCCTGCCTAGCTAGCAACCTTCTCTGTACCTACAACACTACATACGTAAGCACGACAGAGTTTGGATTGTTTTTTGAGAACTTTTACGAAGATTAACAGAGATATCAGGACACTAACACAATTATTTCTCTATATGACTTTGCTGCCCTAGGACCGCCCCTAACGCAAGACAGTTAGTTGAGGTCTACCACGGCACCTTCCCCGACGTTCACATAACCGTAGCGGACCAAGTAGCTGAGGGGAATAAAAGGTAGTGTGACCCGCTGGACGGCACTTGGCACCCGTCAGGGCGAGCTGAGGGGTTGTAGAGCCAAGGGGCAGCCAGGTGACGGTTAGGAGCATAAGCATAGACCGCTTCTCTGGCGGAAAGTTTGTGGAAACCCGGAACAACTACGACGCGTTGGGTATGGTGCAGCAAATAGGCGCCATCCCCTCCATGTAGTAACTTACCGAGACCTACTCGGCCGGGGTACTGTTCCGGGCTTCGGCCCAGCATTTTGGCTATGGCTCCGACCTGCTGCTCTATATGTTGTGCTCCGGGGAATCGGGGCTGTCTAGAAGGGTGGGCTATTCAGTAACATATGCATCCAGAGGGGAGCCCGACCGTTTTACCCGCCGTTTAGCGGTCGGGTCTCGCTTCTTTGGGGGCTGGGTCTTGTCTTCTAAACATCCCACGACATCTGGTAAGCCCAGTTCCCCTCTCTTCGTTTTGCCCATAGGTCCACACCTGGCCGCGTACTTATGTACGGTATTCTGGTCCTTTCTAATCCGCTACCTCTTCGCGCTGCGCACAATGCCTATATAGCACCGGGCTGGTATCTATTGCCTCACCTAAAGTCCAGCCCGGTTCTTCCGTTACGGGCTGGGGTTCCTCCTCTAGAGCCCAGCGTTTTCGCTGCTAGCCATTACGAGGGTCCGTTGCAGTCTTTGAGGTGACAGCTAAACACCCGCGCCTCCTTATGCCGCCGGGTGGAACTTTGCAACTTTTAATACATATTTAACCTCTATGTAACTTGCCTTGCTTAGCATCGTGCTAACCTCGATATAGTTCAGACGGGCCGGGATATCGAGGTTATGTTCTTCTCGATACTTCTTCGCGGTGCCCGGCCCACTTACATCGTACTCACAAAGGCCACGAAAGAGAGGAGCGTAAGACCCCTACGGATGCGCAACAGCAGCAAAGGATAAACGAGGCAGCCCAGCGGTTTGCCGACGCCCTCGTGCGGTCCTTCAAGGCGGTTTCCGAACGCACCGTGGCGTCGCAGGAGCAAGGCGCCCAGCTGACCCAGGACTTCTTCAACAGGGTGATCGAAAACCTGCGCGTCCAGGCGGATGACACCCGGCAGATGACTCAGCAGTTGGCTGACCAGCAGCAGCGTGCCGCCGAAGCGGGGCAGATACTTACGGGGGCTTCGGTAGACGCCTACATGGACTTCGTCAGCTCCATGTTTACCTTCTACCAGGGCAGCGTAGAGGCCACCCAAAAGGGTGCGAGAGAAGTCGAGAGGTAATCCCGCAGGTTCATATAAGCTCCGTGAGGCCAGGTTCCTATACTGAAGCTGCGTCCTTTAGTTTCGAAGCTGCGCACCGAAGGTCTGATTAGCCGCCAGAAATTGTGGCTATGAGAAGCGCATTGCTCAACGTATGGCCCGCAAGGCCCACTTTTGGTGCAATGACGTGGTTTCGTTATCGTTGGCAGAATTCGGGGACGCTTCAAGCTTCTTTTTCTTCTTTGGTGTCCCCAGCTTCTTTCGCTCCCTAGGTACATCTCTCTAACACCTACCCCTAAGGCTTCTTGTTGCGAAGAGTTGGTGCCTCCACAAATAGACGTTTAGACCGAGAGGGGAGCGGAGATGTATAGCAGGTCGTTGTGAGAGTCTAGAAGAAAGGAGCGTACAAGCAAATGGATGAGCAAGAGCAACAGAGGTTAAACCAAGCGGCACAAGAGTTCACTAATGCCCTCGTGGAGTCCTCTAGAGCGGCGGCGGATCTGGGCGTGAACGTCCAGGAGCACAACACCCAGCTTACCCAGGAGTTCTTCAACAGGGTAATAGAGAACCTTCGCACCCAGGCAGAGGACACTAGGCAGATGGGCCAGCAGTTAGCCGAACAGCAGCAGCGGGCTACGGAGGCTGGG
>DASQSI010000115.1:0-14059 GCA_035642415.1 Rubrobacteraceae bacterium | reverse complement strand
ATGATATCTACGACATCCTCCCCAACGTCGGGGATCGTCGAGAACTCGTGCGAAACGCCTTCTATCCTTATCTTGGTCGCTGCAGCTCCCGTGAGCCCCGAGAGCATCACCCTGCGCAACGAATTGCCTAAAGTATGCCCGAGCCCGCGTGGCAACGGCTCTGCCACGAACTGACCACGACGCTCTTCTTCTTCTTCCACCCTGAAACGGGGCGGCGCTATATCCAACATCACTAAACTACCACCTGCTTGATAAACAATATATTTTTTCCTACCGGCTGTAGAACTCGACGATGAGCTGCTCCTCAACGGGCGTGTCGATCTCGTCGCGGCTGGGCGTGTGTAGAACACGGCCTGTGAAGTTATCGTGGTCCGCCTCCAGCCACGGCGGAACCGCCACGACCTGCTCGACCGCCGCTCCTATCGGCTCCAGATTACGGCTCTTCTCTCGGACCGTGACCACGTCACCGGGCTTTAAGATGGCTGACGGGATGTTGTGCTTGCGACCGTTGAGTAGGAAGTGACCGTGCACCACGAGTTGCCGCGCCTGCGGCCGACTGGTGGCAAAGCCCATCCGAAATATAACGTTATCCATCCTGAGCTCCATAAGCCTCAGAAGGTTCTCGCCGGTGACGCCCTGCATGCGGTTCGCCTTGTCATAGGCACGCCGGAACTGCTTCTCGGAGACACCGTAGTACCAGCGAGCCTTCTGCTTTTCCAAGAGCCGGATGCCGAATTCCGTCTGCCGCTTACGGCCCCGACCGTGCTCTCCTGGCGGATAGGGCTTCCTCTCCAGGGGATTCTTTCGCATATTGGAGAGCATCACCCCTGCCCGCCTATCACGCCTGGCTCTGGGTCCCGTGTAGCGCGCCACCCGCTACCCTCTACGCCGCTTCGGCGGTCGGCAACCGTTGTGAGGCTGGCCGGTTACGTCTTTTATGGACAAAACCTCGATACCCATCGCCTGGAAGGTGCGAGCGGCCATGTCCCGGCCCGAGCCATGGCCTTTGACTTCAATGTCTACGCGCCTCACGCCTTGATCCATCGCCTTGTTTGCGGCACTCTCAGCCGTCATCTGGGCCGCATACGGCGTGCTCTTGCGGCTACCCTTGAAGCCCATGGTTCCTGCCGACTCCCAGGCTATAACGTTGCCCTCTTGGTCGGTTACGCTGACGATGGTGTTGTTAAACGAGCTCTTTATGTGCACCACGGCGGTCGAGATGTTTTTGCGCGCTCTACGCCGCGTCCGGCTCGCTCCGCGAGCGCGCCCTTGTGTGCGCTGCCGCTGCCTGCCCATCTACTTCTTCCTCCCTCCTATAGCCGGTTTCGGGCCTTTGCGTTGGCGGGCATTGGTCTTGGTGCGTTGCCCACGTACCGGCAAACCGCGACGGTGCCGGATGCCCCGGTAAGAGCCGATGTCTATGAGCCGCCTGGTATTCTGGTTTACCTCGCGCCTCAGGTCACCCTCGACCTGGACATTCCGGTCCACATACGTCCGGATCGCGCCGACCTCCCCTTCGGCGAGATCCCGGACCTTTGTGTTTGGGTCCACGTCGGCCTCCTTAAGGATCTTCTTCGCTGTCGAACGGCCGATCCCATACACGTACGTGAGCCCGACCTCGACCCTTTTGTCGCGTGGCAGGTCTACGCCTGCTATACGTGCCACGGTCTAGCCCTGCCTCTGCTTGTGTCGGGGATTCGCGCAGATTACGCGCAGCACTCCACGTCGGCGTATAACTTTGCACCGTTCGCAAATGGGTTTAACGCTCGCTCGTACCTTCAAAACTCTTCCTCCTGCTGACTGTAGCTTCGTCGTTACCTGAACCTGTAAGTTATGCGTCCCCGGTCGAGGTCGTAGGGGCTGAGTTCAACCTTGACCCTGTCCCCCGGCAGGATCCGGATGTAGTTCATCCGCATCTTGCCCGAGATGTGGGCCAGAACGTTATGGCCATTTTCGAGTTCCACCCGGAACTGCGTGTTGGGCAGCGCCTCTGTAACAGTGCCCTCCACCTCTATAACGTCTTCTTTGGTCAAAGACCTCCTTTTCTGCTCTTAAGAGCTGCGAAACAGCCGGGACCAAACGGTTATTCTACCATGTATACTACGTATCTCCTACTCTTTACGTATCTCCTACTCTTCGTTCCCCGTAAGGATCCACGGCCCGTTCTCGGTAACGGCGACAGTATGCTCGAAGTGGGCGGCCAGGGAACCATCGGCGGTGTAGATGGACCATCCGTCCCATTCCGAGAGGCGAATATTGTAATCGCCTAAAGTGATCATAGGCTCTATCGCAAAGGTCATGCCGGGCAGGAGGCGCGGACCTGTGCCCGCTCTCCCGTAGTTTGGGATCTGGGGGTCCTCGTGCATCTTACGCCCGACGCCGTGTGAAACCAAGTCCCGCACCACACCGTATCCGCGCGATTCGGCCAAAGTCTGTATCGCGTGGCCGATGTCGCCGAGCCTCCTGCCAACCTGAGCCTGCTCCGTAGCTACTGCGAGGCACTGCTGCGTGGTCTTCAAGAGCCCCTCTGTATCTTTTGGCACCTCCCCGACTGCCATGGTCGTGGCGCTGTCGGTTACGAAGCCTTCATAGCGTACGCCGACATCCAGGGAGATTATGTCCCCCGCCTTCAGGCGGTAGGAGCCAGGTATGCCGTGTACGATCATGGCGTTCGGCGACGCACAGATGGAGGCCGGAAAGCCCTGGTAACCTTTGAATTCCGGTGTTCCGCCTCTGGAACGTATAAAGCTCTCGGCTATCTGGTCAAGCTCCTTGGTGGTTATCCCAACCCGGGCGTTCTCGGCGAGCACCCTGAGGCAGGCGGCCGTGATTTTGCCACCTTCACGCATTGCTTGTAGTTCACCGGCGCTCTTGCGGACGATCAAGGGTCGACTAGGAGCCCCTCTCTCCTACGGCCTGGAGCACGTCCTCCGTCACCTTGTCGATATCCTGTGTTGCGTCTACAGTGACGAGGATACCCTTCTCCTCGTAGTAGTCCTTAAGGGGCTCGGTCTGCTCGTGGTAAGTCTCCAGCCGGTTGCGGATTGCCTCCTCGGTATCGTCCTCGCGCTGGACAAACGGCCCCGGGTCTTCCTCGCTGCCTTCCTCCGGCGGTGGGTTGTAATCGATATGGTAGATCTCGCCCGTCGTCTCGCTCTGCCTACGACCCGAGAGGCGCTCGACCAGGACGTCGTCCGGCGCCTCGAGCACTACAACCTTGTCGAGGTCTTCGTCGATCTCGTCGAGCATCTCGTCGAGCGCTTGAGCCTGTTCCTGATTGCGTGGGAAGCCATCCAGGATCCAGCTGTCGTTCTCGTCGAGGTAAGGTTTAGCCATATCGATGATGATCTCGTCGGGGACGAGCTCGCCTCGCTCGTTGTACTCCTGTATCTTTTGCCCAAGTTCGGTACCTTGATTTATCTCTTCGCGTACGAGGTCACCGGTTTCGATATGCGTAGCACCGGTCTCCTCCTCCAGTTTCGCCGCCTGGGTGCCCTTACCGGCCCCCTGGGGGCCCATGATTATGATCCGCATCACACTCCTCCTTCCTCATCGCTTCCTTCTCAAGAACCCTTCATAGTTGCGCATCATCAATTGGCTCTCGAGCTGGCGCACCATGTCCAGCGAGACACCGACCACGATCAGTATCGATGTGCCACCGAGGGAGATCCGGCTTCCCAAGTTCATGATGCCCGCAATGAAGTACGGTAAAACTGCGACCGCCGCCAAGAAGATCGCCCCGAAGAGCGTGATCTTGGTCAGGACGTTGTTGAGGTACACCGCGGTCGGCTGTCCGGGGCGTATTCCCGGGATATAGCCGCCGCTCTTTTTCAGGTTATCCGCGTGATCTAGCGGGTTGAACTGCACAGCTGTATAGAAGTACGTAAACATCACGACCAAAAGGCCGTACAGGATTAGGTAAGGCGCGTTTCCCGGCGCAAAGAATGCTGCGAGTTGGCCCAAGATCGTACCCCGCTCTCCAGCAGCGAACTGCGCGAGGATTGCTGGAAAGATCAAGAGAGAGGAAGCAAATATAATCGGGATAACCCCCGCCATGTTAACTTTCAAGGGCAGATACGTCGTACCGCCCTGAGTCATGCGCCTACCCACCTGTCTTTTGGCGTAGGTGATCGGTATTCGGCGCTGCCCCTCGTTCACGAACACTATTGCCGCGATTATCGAGACCGTAAGCGCAGCCAGGATCACTATGTTCATGATGTTTCCCTGCTCAAACAGCGACTGGACCGCCGACGGCGCCCGTGAGAGAATCGCCGCCGAGATGATGAGCGAGATGCCATTCCCGAGGCCCCGCTGGGTGATAAGCTCTCCAAGCCACATGATGAGCATCGTCCCCGCCGTGAGCGTTATGACGATCAGGTAGGAGTCCAGCACCGTCGCGCCGGTGAGAACACCTGGGAATACCTGCCCGTTGCGGAAGAAGAACATCATCGCAACCGCCTGTAAGAATGCCAAACCAAGAGTTAGATAACGAGTATACTGTGTGATCTTCTGCTGCCCCGTCTCGCCCTCCTTGGCCAGCTCCTGTAGTCGGGGTAAAGCGACCGTCATCAGTTGCAACACGATCGAAGCTGTAATGTACGGCATGATTCCCAAAGAAAACACTGACAGGTTGTTGAACGCCCCACCGGTGAAGATGCCGAAAAGCCCCGTGATCGCGTTCTCGCTCGTGTCGAGGCCCGCAGCGAGAGCCTCCCGATTCACCCCCGGTAGAGGGAAGTAGCACCCGAGCCGGTATAGGGCTATGAGCACCGCGGTGAACATTAGCTTCCGGCGCAGCTCCGGGACACTCCAAGCGTTTCCTAGCGCTTTAATCATGCTACCACCCCAGTACCTCGACGCTTCCGCCAGCCCCCTCTATCTTTTCCTTCGCCGTTTTCGAGAAGGCGTGCGCCCTGACGATGGCAGCGCGTCCAATCTCCCCGTCCCCCAGTATCTTAACGGAAACTTCCTTTTTCCCGACGAGCCCCGCAGCCCTAAGCTCCTCGATACCGATCTCATCCCCAGAAAGCCTCGCAAGTTCTCTAAGGTTGACGGGCGCGTAAACTGTAGGCCGTGCCGGGGTATGCGGACCGCGCGCCGTACCCTTCAAGCGCGGCAGCCGGCGCTGCAGGGGCATCTGGCCACCCTCGTGGGCCAGGTGGGCCTTCGCGCCCGAGCGAGCCTTGGCCCCCTTGTGACCACGACCGCTGGTCTTGCCAAGCCCTGACCCAATGCCACGCCCGAGCCGCTTGCGCGACTTTCTCGAGCCGGGGGCAGGAGAAAGCTCGTTCAGCCTCACTGTCCATCCACCTCCTCAACCTTCACTAGGTGGCGAACCTTCCGAATCATACCGCGTACCTGCAGCGTATCCCTGTGTACCCGCGAATCCCGGATACGCTTGAGGCCCAAAGCCCGCACCGTTCTTTTGTGGTTCTCCAACGCGCCGATAACGCTCTTTGTCTGTGTGACTTTAAGAGGGCTCATAGCGTGATCTTGACCCCCCGTGAGCGCTCGATGTCAGCCTTCGAGCGCAATCTATTCAGACCCTCCTCTGTTGCTCGCACCAGGTTTACGGAGGTAGTTGAACCCAAAGCCTTCGTGAGCACGTCCCGGATACCAGCAAGTTCCAACACCGCTCGCACGGGGCCGCCCGCAATAACCCCCGTACCCTCGGAGGCGGGCTTGAGTAGCACCGTCGAACTCTCGAATTTGCCCAAGACTTCGTGTGGGATGGTCGTGTTGCGCATCGGCACATCGAACATCTCGCGCTTGGCACGATCTTGGGCTTTAGTGATAGCGGCCGGCACTGTGTTCGCCTTCCCCAGGCCTACACCGACACGGCCACTGCCGTCGCCGACGACCACGAGGGCGCTAAAGTTGAACCTGCGACCACCTTTGACAACCTTGGCAACCCTACGGATCTCGACCACCCTGTCCTGAAGCTCGGCGCCCCCCTCGCGCTGGGCGCGCTCGCGGGGGCGCGGCCGGCCATCGTCGCGCTGCTTGGTAGTGCTACCTCCCCCTCGAGCGCCACCACGGCTGTCCATGCCCCCACCACGGCTCGTGCCGGAAGGACCCTGCCCCCTGCTGCGTTCACCTCTTGGTCGTCCCAATCCTTACCCTCCTAAAACTCGAGTCCGCCAGCCCGCGCGCCCTCCGCAAGCGCCGCAACCCGGCCATGATACATGTTTCCACCCCGATCGAAGACCACAGTCTCTACCCCCACGTCAGCGGCTCTCTTAGCGATGAGTTTGCCGACCTTGCGCGCCGCCTGTGTACGATTCTCAGCTTCTTCGACCTCGCGAGAGTTCGCTGCCACTAGCGTGTGACCCCTGAAATCGTCTATGAGTTGAGCGTACGTGTAAACGTTCGATCGGTAGACGGAGAGCCTGGGCCGCTCCGCCGTCCCGAATATCTTACGCCGGATGCGGGTCCGACGCCTGTTCTTGCTGACCTTCTTGGCATCCTTTACCGCCATATGCGTGCGTTCTCCTCTAAGCGTTGTACTCGCGCTCTAGCCGGTCTTGCCGACCTTGCGTCGGACCTGCTCGTCGCTATAGCGTATGCCCTTGCCCTTGTACGGCTCGGGCGGTCTCACCCTTCTGATTTCCGCCGCCATCTGGCCGACCCGCTGCTTGTCTATACCACGCACGATAATCGTTGTCGGGTTCGGCATCTCGAAGTCTATGCCTTCAAGTGGCGAGATGATAACCGGATGTGAATACCCGACCTGCAAATTAATATCCCGCCCCTGCAAAGAACCTCGGTACCCGACGCCCTGTATCTGAAGCGTCTTGGCAAAGCCTTCTGTAACACCAGTAACAGCATTCTGGATCAAAGAGCGCGTCAACCCGTGCATCGCCCTATGTTCCGGCGCGTCCGATTGGCGCTCGACGACGACATTTCCATCCTCTTGCTTGACCGCGACGCCCCGACCTACGTGTACGTTCAGCTCCCCTCTTGGGCCTTTGATCCTGAGGGTCTCATCCGAGATGTTTACCTCCACCTTATCCGGCACTTCAACGGGTGCTCTACCGATTCTCGACATCTTCCACAACCCCCTAATAGACGAAGCAAAGGACCTCGCCGCCGACGCCGACGCGTCTGGCTTCGTGGTCGGTGAGGATGCCACGCGAGGTCGAGAGGATCGCCACTCCTAACCCGTCGAGTACGCGAGGGATATTCATCTGCTTGCGGTAGACGCGTCGCCCAGGCCGGCTCATGCGTCTTAAGCCCATGATCGCGCGTTGCCCATCGGAGCTGTACTTGAGCTCGATGATAAGCCTCTTCTCCACGCCCGCGCTTTTCTCCGAATAGTCGTTGATGTAACCCTGCTCCTTGAGGATGCGGGCCATCTCTGCCTTCATCCTCGAATGGGGTATTTCGACCTTTTCGTGCCTGGCCATCCCTGCGTTACGGATACGGGTCAAGAAGTCTGCTATAGGGTCGTTAACGCTCATAAAACCTACCAACTCGCTTTCGTAACACCGGGGATCTTCCCCTCGTGCGCCAGTTCCCTGAAGCAGATCCTACACAAACCGAACTTTCGGTAGTATCCGCGGGCACGACCGCACCGCTGACACCGGTGGTACTCCCTAACGGCAAACTTCTTCGGCTTCTGCTGTTTGACCCATAAAGCTTTTCTCGTCATAAGTTGCCTCCTAGCTCGTCCGGAACGGCATTCCCAACAGCCGCAAGAGCTCTCGAGACTCCTCATCAGTTTTCGCCGTCGTCACCACGGCGACATCTAAGCCCCGTGTCGCCTCTACCGCGTCGTAGGAAATCTCCGGGAAAATAAGCTGCTCCCGAAGTCCGAGCGCGAAGTTTCCCCGCCCGTCGAAGCTCCTCGGGTTAATACCCCGAAAGTCCCTCACACGTGGCAGTGCGATAGAGATCAGACGATCTAGAAACTCCCACATCCGTTCGCCACGCAGCGTAGTCCGAGCGCCGAGCGGCATTCCTTCGCGGATCTTGAACCCTGCGATGCTCTTCCTCGCCCGCCGGAGCTGTGGCTTCTGGCCGGTGATACGCGCCAAATCGTCCATCGCACCGTCCAGAGCGCGGCTGTTCTGCGCAGCCTCGCCCACGCCCATGTTGACCACGATCTTCTCGAGCCGCGGTACCTGCATCACGTTCTCGTATCCGAACTTCTCTCTGAGTGCCGGGATAACCTCCTCACGATAGCGCTCCCTCAGCCTAGCCATCTATGTCCTTCCTAGATTTCTTGCTCACCCGGATCTTCTCCCCCGAGTCAGTGAATCGGCTACCAACCCGGGTCGGCTCTCCGGAGTCAGGGTCCACAAGCATCACGTTGGAGACATGCAGCGGCGCCTCGAACGTATATAAACCCTCTTGGTTCTGCTGGGTTGGCCGAGCGTGGCGGGTTCTTAGGTTCACGCCTCTAACCACCACCCGGTTATCTTTCGGTATAACCTTCTGGACCTCGCCTCGCTTGCCTTTCTCCTTACCAGAGATCACCGTAACCATGTCTCCGCGCCTTATCTTAAGACCCATATATTCTTTAAAGCACCTCCGGGGCCAGCGAGATTATTCTCGTATAACCCTTATCCCTGAGTTCGCGAGCTACCGGCCCGAAGATGCGCGTTCCGCGCGGGGCACCATCGTTATTGATGACAACACCCGCATTCTCACCGAACCGGATGTACGACCCGTCGTTCCTCCGCGTCTCCTTCTTGGTTCGCACTATGACAGCCCTAACTACATCACCCTTACGCACGCCACCGCCCGGGGTCGCCTCTTTGACAGAGGCAACAACCACGTCGCCGATTCCGGCGTTTCGCCGTTGGCTTGCACCGAGGATCCGGATACAGAGCAAGCTCCTTGCACCCGAGTTGTCGGCCACCTTGAGCCGTGTCTCGTTCTGGATCACTACTCGGCCCTCGATATGATATTCGCGACCCGCCACCGCTTGCGCGCTGAAAGAGGTCGCGTCTCGACGATCCTAACTGTATCCCCAGCGCGGGCCGTATTATGTTCGTCGTGAACCATGAAGCGCTTGGAGTGCCTCACGCGCTTTTTATACATCGAGTGCTGCACAAGCGTCTCGACCGAGACCGTAATGGTTTTATCCGGCTTATCGGAAACAACGATGCCAACCCGTTCCTTGCGGCTTCCGCGGCCGAGCTCAGCTTTTTGCACCGAGCTCTGATTCTGATCGAGCGCCGGGCTCGGGAGAGGCCCCTCGCCCAAGCCCGCCTCTACAGGCTCTCGATTCTCTAAGGGTTCTTCTGCCATTATTAGCTCTCCCGCTGTTTTTGATTCAGGACGGTCAGGAGCCGGGCTATGTTGCGCCGAACTTCCTTGAGCTGCCCTGTGTTCTCCAATTGGCCCGTTGCATGCTGGAAGCGTAGATTGAATAGTTCCCGCCGTGTCTCGGCGATGCGCCTCTGCAGCTCCTCGACGTCTAGTTCGCGCGCCTCCGCTGCCTTCACGCCCGGGCACCTCCCCGCACCACGAAGCGACTTTTTATAGGGAGCTTCTGGGCAGCGAGCATCATAGCGTCGCGCGCGAGTTGCTCGTCGACCCCACTCATCTCAAACATTACGCGGCCGGGCTTGACGACCGCAACGTAGGACTCGGGAGAGCCTTTGCCGCTACCCATCCGGGTTTCGGCCGGCTTCTTGGTTACAGGCTTGTGGGGGAAGACGTTGATCCAAACCTTTCCGCCACGCTTGATCTTCCGGGTCATCGCGATACGGGCAGCCTCTATCTGGCGGTTGGTGATCCAAGCTGGCTCCAGAGCCTGTAATCCGTACTCTCCGAACTGCACTTCGGTACCACCCTTGGCGATGCCCCGCATTCGGCCTCGCTGAGGCTTCCTGTATTTGAGCTTCTTTGGTACTAGCATTCTAAATTCTACCCTTCAGGTCCGCGCTGTCGTGCACCCCGTGGTTAACCCAGACCTTCACCCCGATCTGACCCATCTGGGTATTGGCCTCTTTAAACCCGTAGTCTATGTCCGCATCGAGGGTGTGCAACGGTACTCGGCCTTCAGAGATTTTCTCCGATCGGCTCATCTCAATGCCGCCTAAACGGCCGCTGCATTGTATCCTCACACCCTCAGACCCGCTGCGCATGGCACTCGTTAGGGCTCGCTTCATAGTACGCCTAAACGCCGCCCGACCCTCAAGCTGCTCGGCGATGGACTCCGCCACGAGCTTGGCGTTGAGCTCCGGTCGCGAGACCTCCCGCACGTTGACCTGTACTTTCTTTTTAGTGAGGCGCTCGAGCTCGCTTCGTAAGCTATCGACCTCGCTGCCGCCCTTGCCGATGACGATCCCAGGACGGGCGGTGTGTATGTCTACTGCAACCTCGCCCTGCTCGGCGGCCTTACGGATCGTGATGTTGGCTATGCCTGCCCGGGCGAGCTTCTTGTCTATGTGTTCCCGGATCTTGAGATCCTCGCCTAAGAGCTCTGCAAAGTCCCTATCCGAGTACCAGTTGCTTCGGAAATCTACCTTTTCGCCCTTACGTCTGACCCCAAGTCTGAAGCCTTCCGGGTGTACTTTCTGGCCCATCTACCCCTCCTCACTCTCGGATGTATCCATGCTGGCAGAGGAGTCAGCCGAGGCTTCCAGCTCCACCGTGATGTGACTGGTACGCTTGCGGATCATAGTTGCCCGACCCATCGCCCGCGCCCGATAACGCTTTAGCACCGGTCCTTCGTCTACCTTGACGGTCTTTATATGTAGTTCGTCGGCATACACATCCTCGTTGTGCTCTGCATTGGCAGCAGCACTCTTGAGGACATCGCCAAGGACTTTGGCGGCGCGCTTGTTGGTAAACGTGAGCGAGGAGCGCGCCTCCGGGTAACTTTTACCGCGGATCTCATCCGCCACAAGACGTACCTTGCGAGGCGCTATGCGCACGTATTTCGCTACGGCCCTCATCGGCGACGCCTCGCGGTTTTATCGCTCTTTATGTGCGTCCTGAACGTTCGCGTGGGAGCGAACTCGCCGAGCCTGTGACCGACCATGCTCTCCGTACAGTACACGGGCACGTGCTTGCGTCCGTCGTGCACGGCGATCGTGTGCCCGACGAACTCTGGGTAGATCACCGAGTCCCGGCTCCACGTCTTAAGCATCCTCTTGTCGTTGTTCTCGTTCAGTCGCCGGATGCGCTCCATCAGGCGCTCCTCGACGTACGGCGGCTTTTTGGACGAACGCGCCACCTAGCGCCTCCTTCCCTTCTTGCGCCGTCGAACAATCATGGCGTCCGACCGCTTATGCTTCTTGCGTGTGGGTGACCCCAAAGTCGGCTTACCCCACGGCGTAACCGGGGCACGACCCGGCGTGCTCTTGCCCTCGCCGCCGCCGTGCGGGTGGTCCACCGGGTTCATCACCGTCCCACGCACAGTAGGCCTGACGCCGAGGTGTCGCTTGCGGCCCGCCTTGCCCAACCGCACGTTCTGGTGCGACTGATTGCCAACGACGCCCACTGTCGCCCGACACTTGCCCCGAACCCTGCGCCGTTCACCGGAGGGTAGTCGAAGCGTTACGTGATCGCCTTCACGGGCAGTGATTTGAGCGCTCGTGCCCGCGCTTCGAGCCATCTGAGCTCCCTTGCCCGGCTCGAGCTCGACGTTGTGCACCACCGTCCCCACGGGGATGCGCGAGAGCGGCAGGGCGTTCCCCACATCGATCTCGGCATCGGAGCCGCTCATGACAACCGAGCCCACCGTCAGGTTGCGCGGCGCGAGGATGTAGCGCTTCTCGCCATCGTGGTAGTGCAAGAGAGCGATGTTCGCCGAGCGGTTCGGGTCGTATTCAATCGCGGCGACCGTCGCCGGAATCCCGTCCTTGTCGCGCTTGAAATCGATGAGCCGGTAGCGCCGCTTGTGCCCGCCACCGATGTGCCGGGTGGTAATGCGGCCCTTATTGTTGCGCCCGCCGTTCTTCGTGTGCTTACGAAGAAGGCTCTTCTCCGGCTCCTCCTTTGTCACCGAATCGCGCGTGAGAACGGAAGCGTTCCTTCGCGCATTGGTCATCGGCTTGTAACGTCGTACAGGCATCTAGACTCCCTCGAATAATTCTATGCGCTCGCCTTCGGCAAGCCGGACCACAACCTTTTTCCAGCTCGATGTCCGGCCCTGCGTAAGACCCTGACGCTTCGGCTTGCTCTTCACGTTTACCGTATTTACCTTACGAACCTTCACGTCGAAGGCCTCCTCCACGGCACACTTTATCTGGTTCTTATTCGCCCGTCGATCTACCTGGAACGTGTACTGGTTTTGTGTTTCGATCAGGTTGTAGCTCTTTTCGCTGATTACCGGTCGGATGATTATCTGGTGCGGATCCATCTACCTCTTCTCCTCGAGACGCCTATCCGCGTTGACGAGCCTCCGATAGGCCCCCCACGAGAATACGACCTCCCGTACTCGCAAGAGCTCGTAAACCCCATACTCATAAGAGTTCACCACCGTCACCTCCGGCAGGTTCCTGAAGGACAACGCCGCGTGCTCGTCGTCCTCATCCACGACCACCAGGGTAGGCCCCTCAAGCTCCATCTTCTCGAGTAACCCCTTGGCCTGCTTGGTCGAGGGTTTGTCGAAATGGAGTGAGTTGAGCACATATAGCTCGCCATCCGCGGCCTTCGCGGAAAGCGCCCCGTAGAACGCCGCGCGCGCCTCCTTACGGTTAATACGCTTATGAAACCGTTTGGACTTCGGCTTAGGACCACCCCAGGTACCACCGCCCACGCGGTTTGGCGGCTTTGCGTCGCCTGCCCGCGCCCGGCCGGTACCCTTCTGACGGTACAGCTTGCGCCCCGAGCCAGCTACCTCGCTCCGGCTCCTGGTGGACGCTGTGAACCGTCGGTGCGCATCGAGTTCGGCGACCACTGCACGGTGCATTAGGTGTCTCTTCGGTTCGGTCGTAAACTGCGGGCCTTCGAGATCTAGGTTCGACCTCTTCTCCCCGCTACTCGCGTCGAAAAGGTGCGCCTGCGCCATCTCACTCACCAGCCTTCCGGATCTTGACCACAGAACCCTTGCCGCCCGGCACCCCGCCACGCACCCACAGCTCGTTCTCTTCAGGATCGACCGCGACGACCCTCAGATTCCGCACCGTAACGTTCTTGTTGCCCATCTGACCTGGCATACGCTGCCCAGGAAAGACCCGCGCTGGATCTGCCGAAGCCCCGACCGAGCCCGGCTGCCGGATGTTGTGCGAGCCGTGGGTAACAGGGCCCCGATGGAAGCCATGGCGCTTTATGGTTCCTTGGAAGCCCTTGCCCTTGGAAACGGCAGTGACGTGTACCTTATCCCCCTCGTTAAACGCGTCCACCCCTATTGTCTCGCCAACTTCGCCTGCTACATCACGCAGTTCCTTGAGGTGTCTACGCGGTGGGGTCCCGTGCTTCTCGAATTGGCCCGCGTGGGGTTTGTTCACCTTACGCCCGGACGCTGAATCGAAGCCTACCTGCACAGCGTCATAGCCATCCTTCTCCGCGGTGCGTATAGCCGTCACAAAGTTGGGCTCGACCTCGATCACCGTTACGCTTACGAACGTCCCATCGTCATGAAAGGCCTGGGTCATGTGCTTTTTGCGTCCGAAAACCACCATTGCCATAATGACTTTAGGTCGCCTTTATCTCGACGCTTACGCCTGCTGGCAGGTCGAGCCGCTGCAACGAGTCGACCGTGCGGGGTGTGGGCTGTTGAATATCTATAAGTCGCTTGTGTGTGTGGAGCCTGAAATGCTCACGAGAGTCCTTGTCCTTGAACGGGCCCCGTATCACGGTGTACACGCTGCGCTTCGTCGGCAAGGGGACGGGACCGAACACAAAGGCTCCGGTTCGCTCTGCGGTCTCGACTATAGACCTTGCCGTCTTGTCTATAACCTCGTGGTCGTAGGCTTTAAGCTTGATCCTGATCTTGGATACGGCCACGCGTGTTTACTCCAGTATTTCAGTTACGACGCCAGCACCTACCGTTCTGCCACCCTCTCGAATGGCAAAGTTTAACCCCTCATCCATCGCTATAGGACTGATCAGCTCTACTGTCATCACCGTGTTGTCTCCAGGCATCACCATCTCCACG
>DASQSI010000114.1:0-11516 GCA_035642415.1 Rubrobacteraceae bacterium | reverse complement strand
AGGAAAAGGATGGCCTCGTTATTCCCCTCCCCCGCACGGTTGAGGTAGGTCTCATAAGGTCCAGTCCTGACAGTGGTCTCCATAGTCTCGCTCATGCTTCCCTCCTAACCCTTCTCCCTAAGATGGCCCACACCGCTAGACCGCGCCTTTTTCTTTGGCCACGTCGAGTGCCACGTCTATGACCCAGTCCTCCTGGCCCGCAACGGCCTCCCTACGCCCCAGCTCCACCATAATGTCGCGAGAATCTATCTCGTACCTCTCGGCGGCCCGCTTGGCGTGCAAGAGGAACGTGGAGTACACCCCGGCGTAGCCGATCGCTATGGAGTCGCGGTCGGGGAACGGCTGGAAGGGCATCATAGGCGCGATGACGTACTCGGCGGCATCCATCAACTTGAAGACGTCTAGGCCGGTCTTAACCTCCATCTTGTCCAGGACCGCGGCCAGCAGTTCGGTTTTGGCGTTGCCCGCCCCTGCCCCCAGGCCCCGCAAGGAGCCATCCAGCTGGTCGGCACCGGCCTCCAAGGCCGCCAAGCTGTTCCCAACCGCGACTCCGAGGTTATCGTGGGCGTGGAACCCCACCTGGCAATCGAGACCCTCTTTCAGGGCCTCTATCCTCTCCGTGGCGTCCTTGGGCAGCATAGCCCCGGCCGAGTCCACAATATAGACGCAGTCCGCCCCGTAAGACTCCATGAGCTGTGCCTGCTCAACCAGGACGTCCGGGCCCCTCATGTGGGCCATCATCAAAAAGCCTACCGCCTCCAGGCCCATCTCCTTGGCCATCTCGAAGTGCTCCTGGGAGATGTCGGCCTCGGTGCAGTGGGTGGCGATACGCAAGACCCCGATCCCACGCTCCACTGCTTCCTTGAGCTGTTCGACGGTACCCACCCCGGGAAGGAGGAGCGCCGCAATTCTGGCCTGCTCGCACACCTCGGCGGCCTCTGAGATCAAGTCCATCTCCGACGTCTCGGAGAAGCCGTACTGGATGGAGGAGCCTGCAAGACCGTCCCCATGGTTACACTCTATAACCGGCACGCCGGCCTCGTCTAAAGCCTGCGCCACGTCCCTGACCTGCTCCGCGGTGAATTTGTGGCTCATCGCGTGCGAGCCGTCCCGCAAAGACGTGTCGGTTATGCGCACCGACTGCTTCGCCTCCGTCATGCCACTACCTCCTCTATCCCCAAAAGGTGCCGGGCGAACCCCTCGCCCACCTGTCTAGCCGCGGCGGTCATGATATCCAGATTGCCCGAGTACTTGGGCAGGAAGTGCCCCGCGCCCTCCACCTCTAAGAACATCATTATGACAGGCTTCTTGCCCCAGGGCGTGTCCCGCTCGTCGAACGTCGGACCGTTCTTGAGCTGGTAGCCGGGCACGGCCTTTTGGACGTCGGCTACGATCTCCTCCACCGAGTTGGTGATCTCTTCCTCCTCTATCTCGTCTTCCTCTGGGACGACGTAGACGGTGTTGCGCATTATCAGCGGCGGGTCGGCCGGGTTGAGGATGATGATCGCCTTCCCCTCCTCTGCCCCCCCGATCTCCTCCAACCCCCGGGAGGTGGTGAAGGTGAACTCGTCGATGTTCTGCCGGGTGCCAGGACCCGCAGAGAGGCTCGCGATGGTGCTGACCATCTCAGCGTAGCGCACAGGCGTCACCTGCGACACCGCATATGCCATGGGGACGGTGGCCTGGGCCCCGCAGGTCATGAGGTTCACGTTGTCCTCGTCCAGGTGCTCGGTGAGGTTGGCCGTGGGCACCACGTAGGGGCCCTGAGCCGCGGGCGTGAGGTCTACGGCGATCTTCCCTGCCTCTTTATACTGCGGCGCGTTCTGCGTGTGGGCCTTGGCGCTTGTTGCCTCGAAGACGATCTTTATGTCGGGATCATCGAGCACTGGCTGTACTCCCTCGGCGGTGGCCTCGATCCCCTCTTCCCGGGCCCTTTTCAGGCCCTCGGACTCCGGCTCTATGCCGGCCATCATCGCCAGTTCCATGTGCCCAGGCTCTTCCAGCAGCTTGTACATCAGGTCGGTGCCGATGAGGCCCGAACCCACGATGGCTACTTTTACCTTGTTATTGTCTTCGCTCACTTCTCCCGTACCTCCTATGCCTCGTGCCGGGGTATTCTACTTTCACGTTGTTGTCTTCGCTCGCTTGTGCCATGCCTCGTTCACTTCGTAGCTAGGGCATTCTTTTAACGCGGAGCCAGCGTTCTCGGAGATGCGCCGGGCCGCATCGAGAATGGCCGCGGTGTAATTACTCTTCGCCGGGTGAAACCGATAATCTGGTACCAATAGGCTGACGGCCGCGAGCACCGTGCCCCTGGGATCATAGATAGGAGCGGCCACACAACACAGCCCGACCAAAGTCTCCTCGTGATCATAGGCGTACCCTCGATCTCGCACCCGCTCGAGCTCGTCAGCCAAAACGTCCAGGTCGGTGATGGTGTTGGGTGTCAGCGTCGGCATCCCCTGGTGCTCGAACAACTCGGCAACGTGCTCCCACTCGCCGTGGGCCAGCAAGACCTTCCCAACGCCGCTACAGTGCGCCGGAAGCCGGGCACCGGCCCGTGAGATCCAGATCTTTATTCCTGGGGTCGGCTGTAGTTTCTCGACGTACACCGCCTGTGCCCCGTCTAACACCGCAAGGTGTACCGTCTCCTCCCAGCATTCCACCAGCTCTTTCATCACCTTACGGGCTTCGAGCCGAAATTCGGTGGTATCCAAGAGCGTCTGGCTCAACTCGAACAACCGCCATCCCAGCCGGTACCGCCCCTTGCTCGTCGTACGGCTCAGCAGCCTTTGATCCGCCAGGCTACTCATCAGCTCGCTGGTGGTTGACTTCGGCAGCTCTAAAGCCTTCGCTACGTCGCCAACCCCCCACTCCGGCCTCTCAAGCGAAAACAAATCGAGGACCTGCGTCACCTTTTCAATGAGTCTAATACGTACCATTTACCACCAAATCGCCCCGACCTCTGATCTCTAAATATAGGGGTTCCCAAAACTCGAAACAACCGGTGCGTTCGGTTATGTCGAACGCACCGGTTGTTAACGCCAGCCGGGCACGCCGTGCTTCGGGTTAGAAAAGGGGGTCAGACGGTCCATAAGGCCTCTTGCGCTGTCCGTAGCGCCGGGTTCGACCTCGCCGAACGCAAGGTTGACCGGCGTGCAATACCTATGCTACAAGGTAAGTCATTCGCAAAGACGGAAACTCGCCCAGGAGGAGGAGTAGGGGCAGTGATAGAGCAAACCGAAGGGGGAACTTACGAGGTCCTGCAAGACGCTAGGCGAACTCTTCAGGAAGAAGGCAAACTCCTCGCCAAGGTGTACAACGAGCCCGCCATCTTCGAGCTAGAGGCAAAGAAGATCTTCACGAAGACTTGGATCTTTTTGGCCCACGAGACCGAGATCCCCTGGCCCGGCGACTATGTGCTGCGCCGGGTCATCAACGACAGCTTCATCGTCACCCGTGACGAGGACGGGCAGATCCACGTCCTTTTCAACATGTGCAAGCACCGGGGCATGCAACTGTGTAGGTCGGACGCGGGCAACGCCTCGCATTTCCGCTGCCCGTACCACGGGTACACCTTCTCGAACACTGGAAAGCTGCAAGGGGTCCCGTTCGAAAAGGAGGCGTACGGCCCCGAGGGGCTCGACAAGGACGAGTATTCGATGACCGCCGCACCGAAGATGGAGATCTACAAGGGCTTGATCTTTGTCAGCTTGAACCCGGACGTCCCACCGCTTGAGGAGTATATAGGGGACATGGGTTGGTACCTGGACTTCTACCTCGAGAAGAGCCCAGCCGGCCTGGAGGTGATTGGGGCTCCCCAGCGCTGGGTCATGCCGGCCGACTGGAAGCTCGCCGCAGAGAACTTCATCGGCGATGGTTACCACACCCAGTCGACGCACATGAGCACGATCAAAGCCGGGATCATGCGCGTCAAGAGCCCGGCCTACCTCAAAGAGGGGGTGCAGATAACCGCCAGCAAGCACGGGTGTCTGTTCATGGGGTTCCCACCGGGAAACTACTTCAACTACCCCCAGAGCATCGTGGGTTCGATGCTGGAAAATCTCAACGAGGAGCAGGTCGAGGTCCTCAAAGAGAGCTCCATAATGCCTCTAAACGCCACTGTCTTCCCAAACCTGAGCTTCCTTCACTCGTCGATGGCAATAGAGGCGGAAGGACAGTCCATTCCTTACTTCACGCTCCGCGTCTGGCAACCAATCGGGGCGGGCAAGATGGAGATCTGGTCTTGGTGCCTGGTGGAGCAGGATGCTGACGAGGAGTTCAAGAAGAACTCCAACCGGGCGTATCTTACGACCTTCGGGGCCTCCGGGACCCTGGAGCAGGACGACGCGGAGAACTGGAGTGGCCAGACCCGCGTCGGGGCGGGAGTGATGGCGGGCCAGCACTACCTAAACTACTCGGCAGGGTCGGCACACGTCGAGCCGATCCCCGAGAATGAGTGGCCCGGCCCCGGCACGGCTTACCCCAAGAACTACGTGGACTTCGCCCAACGCCACTTCTGGCAGACTTACTTCGACTTCCTACTCGACGGCTACAACGGCTCCTGACGAGCGGAGGGGATGATGCTCGAGACATCGGTGGAGACGTACTGGGAAGCCTACTCGTTCTTGATGCGAGAAGCCGAGGTCTTGGACGAGCGCCATGAACGGGAGTGGCTGGGAATGGTCACCGACGACGTGGAGTACCTGATGCCGGTGCGGGTCAATCGGGAGCGGGGAGAGGGCGACGGCTTCAGCGAAGAGGCCTTCTACTTCGAGGAGACGCGCGGGAGTCTGGAGCTCCGGGTTCGCCGCTTCGAGACGGAGTACGCCTGGGCCGAGGACCCCCCCTCCCGCACCCGCCACTTCGTGACCAACGTCAGGGTCGCCCCCGGCGAGGAGGCGGATGAGGTAGCGGTGAAATCGAACCTGCTCCTGTATCGCTCGCGAGGTAGCGCACCGGGCCACGACCTGCTCTCTGCGGAGCGCAAGGACGTTCTGCGCAAGGAGGAAGGACAGTGGAAGCTCAGGAAGCGGGTGATCCTGCTGGACCACCACCTCTTGGAGACGCACAACCTCTCTGTTTTTCTTTAGGCGCCTAAAGCTAGGCGAAGCGGCCAAGCGCTACGAACAAGGAGGTTCTCCGGGGTGCCGTGACGACCGTACGGTACGACCCGCGAGGGAGATCTATAAAAGGGAAGAGTACATGGAAGACGAGTACGCCAAGATCAGAAACGAGTCCGCAACCGCCCTTGTGCGTAAGGTCCGCACCAGGAACGGGGTGCGCCTGGAGATCTACTCGCCTAAGGTAGACAAACGAGTATACCTAGACCCCTTATTGATCGAGAGCCTGGCGTGGCAGACCCCTGAGACGTTCTCCAATATCCTCGAAAACCCCCACGAGCTCGCGGACGATGACTGGGAAGAGGAAATAGAAGACACGGAGACCGAGTACACCGAATTCACCAACGAGTTCGCGTTCACTCTCGTGCGTAAGGTAGGCACCGGCAACGAAGCGCGCTTGGAGATCATCTCGCCCAAGCTGGGCTACCAAACCTACCTCGACGCCCCCCTGCTTGAGAGCCTGACGTGGCAGAGTCCCCAAACGTTCTCGAAGTTCCTCGAAGAGCCGTACGGACCCAGGGGCGCGCACTAGCATGTCGAACGGCCTAAGCGATAACGTCGCGCTGGTAATGGGTGGAGGCTCAGGGATAGGCCGAGCCGTAGTGGAGGCCTTCGTCGGGGAGGATAGTAATGTCGGTGTGCTCGAGATCTCGCCTGAGAAGGTTGAGGTACTGAAGGAGCTCGGGTCTGGCATAGGCCTGAGCAGCCTAGACCAGGAAGAGGAGGCGATGCTCGCCTCGCAGGAGATGCAGGAAGGGCTCAAGTCTATAGTTCCGCTCCAGATCGAGATTGCGCCGGAGGACCACGCTGGGCCCTACCTCTACCTGGCGAACAAGGAGCAATCGAGGAGCGTAACCAAGGTGGTCATCAACCCCGACGGGGGCTTGGGCGCGCGTGGCCTCACGAAAGTCTCCAGCTCGCTGTGAGCGCCGATGGCGGGCTCGAGGGCAGTACCACCCGGCTGCGGGCGCGCCCCTCCGTCGAGGAGCGGCGGCGTCTGATCCGGGTGGCGCTCGGGCAGGAACCAGCGGACCTCTTCGTCCGCGGGGGCACCTTGGTTAACGTCTACTCGGGGGAGCTGATCCCGACCAACGTGGCCATCTTAGGGGACCGCATAGCGTACGTCGGCGCTTCGAAGGGGGCCGTGGGGCCTGAAACCGAGGTGATAGACGCGCAAGACCTCTATGTGGCTCCGGGCTGGATCGAACCGCACTCCCACACCTACCTGTACTACAACCCCGAAAGCCTCGCCGAAGCGGTCCTCCCCGGCGGCACCACCACCATAGTATCTGACGAT
The DNA here is from genome assembly GCA_035642415.1 of Rubrobacteraceae bacterium. Taxonomy (GTDB): domain Bacteria; phylum Actinomycetota; class Rubrobacteria; order Rubrobacterales; family Rubrobacteraceae; genus Rubrobacter_F. Next base: position 5,096 of record DASQSI010000114.1, on the reverse strand, counting down.
CTGATCTTCTCGCTGCTCGGGGGCTCCGAGACCAGCAGGGCCGCAATGGACGAATCCGCCCGGCTACCGGTGCGTTTCCTCTGGTACGTCCGCCCGGAACCGGCTTCCCCCATCGCCGAAGGCGAGGAGGACTTCTTCGATTATGAGCGTCTGGAAAAGGTCCTCGATCACCCGCTAGTAGCCGGCGTCGGCGAGGCGCCCGCCTGGGCTCGCTTTCTCCAGGACGAAGAGGCCCCCCTCGGAGCGGCGATCGTTGAGGCCTATCGTCGGGGGCTCATAGCCGATGGGCACACGACGGGCGCGCGGGACAATAAGCTGGCTGCCCTCGTCGCCGCGGGGTTGAGGTCCTGCCACGAGGCCGTCACCGTCGATGAGGCTCTCGAACGCCTACGGCTGGGCCTGTGGACGCCCTTGCGCCACAGCTCCTTACGGCCCGACCTGCCGGAACTCCTCCGCGTCATCACGGAGGAGCAGATCGACACCCGCCGGGTCCTCTTCACCACCGACGGACCGGCGCCGGACGCGATCGCGGAGCAGGGGTACCTCGACAACCTCCTCCGAATGGCCGTGGAAGCAGGCGTACCCCCGGTCCAAGCCATACAGATGGCGACTGTCAACCCCGCGACCTACCTTCACCTGGACGATCATCTTGGAGGTATCGCGCCGGGTCGCCTGGCGGATCTCGTGCTCCTCGCCGACCTCTCCTCTTTCCGACCGCAGCTGGTCATTAGCGGGGGAAAAGTGGCCGCCCGCGAGGGCAAGCTGGTGGAGCCTGTACCCCACATAGATTGGGACTCTTTAGGCCTCCAACTAGAGTTCCGACAGGGTTCGTGGATTGAAGACCCTGCTCTTTACGGTGCCCGGCCAGGCGAAAATCTTCCCGTGATAGAGTTCGTCTCCGACGTCATCACGAGCTTAGAGGAATCCCCCCCGGAGGGCGAGTTGCCTAATGGGTATTTGCGCGTGGTGCACCTCACCAGAGATGGAGCCTGGATCACCCGCGCTCTAGTGAGCAACTTCGCCAGCAACCTCGACGGTTTCGCCACCACCGCCACTTCGAGCAACCAGATCCTGGTATTCGGCCGAGACCCGGAGGCGATGGCCCTCGCTGCCTCGCGGGTGCGGGCGTTAGAAGGAGGTGTAGTGATGGCAAGCGACGGCAGTGTCGTCTGGGAGGCTGCCCTCCCGCTCGCGGGCCAGATGACGCCCGGTCCCTTTGAGCAAGCGCGCTCCGCTGCTAAGGAGCTAAAGGAGCGCCTTCGACGAGCGGGCTACCCTTTCTCCGATCCTTTGTACTCTCTGCTCTTCCTCACAGCCGACTTCCTGCCGGGTCCTCGCCTCACGTGGTCTGGCGTACTAGATACCCGCTCGCAGGAAGTCATCCGCGAGGCGGAGCCGCCCGGCGAATAAGGTTCAAACCTTGACGCAGGTTTCCGGATGACCGCCCGGGTACACCACCTCAAGGAGATGACCTGGCAAGATGTGGAGCGCTTCGACCGAGAGGCGACGGTCCTCATGATCGCGTGCGGTCCCATAGAGCAGCATGGTCCGCAGACGCCTCTAGGCACCGACCTCTACATCGCAGAGTACGTGATGCATAGGTGCGCCGAGCACCTGGCAGACCACGGCTACCCCGTCATCATCGCCCCGACCGTGTCGTACGTCAACGCGCTCTTCTCCCTGCCCTATCCCGGATCCGTCTCGGTCCGGCGCAAGGTGGTCGAGGAGTACCTCTTCGACCTGCTCGCCTCATTCGCCGTGGATGGCTTTAAGCATCTCGTCTTGACCAGCCAGCATGTGGACCCGCCCTGGGCCCGTTCCGCGCAAAGCGTCTGCAAGCGCGTCAACGAGGAACACGGGGCGCGGGCCATCCACGGCTTCGAGCGCCTCGTCGTGGACCTTCTGGAGGATCCCTCGCAGCTCGACGCTCCCAGGCTGGATTCCCACGGAGAAGCTCACGCGGGTCTCTACGAGACCGCACCCATGCTCTACATCCAGGAACACCTGGTGAGGAAACAGCTCCTACAAGAGCTCCCTCCCCAGCAGATCGAGTTCTCCCAGTTCGGAGAAGCGGAATCTTTCCGCGAGCTGGGCAACGGGCTCGGGTACACCGGCGACCTTTCACAGGCTACTAAAGAGATCGGGGAGCGGATCATCACGCACTATGCTGATCGATTCAAGGACCTCATCCTGAGGCATGTGCTTGGGGAAGACGTCTACGAACGCTTGCGATTCTCCGCCTTTTGAGGCTGGACCTTGTCTGTGCAAAACTAAGCCATAGCAAGCTAGCGTCCCCTCGTATACTCGCATCTCATCCGGGCGGCTAGCCAGCATGCGTGCTAGAGTAGTTCGCGGGTAGGAAACACGGGAGAAAGGCGAGAAGAGGAGGACAGGGTGAAAGCGGTAAGACTGCACGAGCTCGACGGCCCCGATGGTCTGCGCTACGAGGATGTTCCCGACCTAGAGCCGGGCGACGGCGAGATCGTCGTCAAGCTCCACAATGCCGCGCTCAACCGCCGCGACGTATTCGCCACCCAGGGCATGTACCCCGGCGTAACGCCCGACATACTACCAGGCATCCCCGGCTCCGATGGTTCCGGCGAGGTCTACGCGAAGGGCGGCGGCGCCGAAGGTCCCGCCGAAGGCACGGAGGTGGTCATCAACCCGGCGCTCTACTGGGGCGACAACCCCCGGATTCCGGGGAAGGATTACCGCATCCTCGGTTTACCGGACGACGGCACCTACGCCCAGTTCATCCAGGTACCCGCAGATCACGTCTTCCCCAAGCCCGCGCACCTTTCGCACCAAGAGGCGGCGGCCATCCCGCTTGCAGCGTTGACTGCCTACCGGGCGCTCGTCACCCGCGGGCAGTTACAGGAAGGCGAGACGGTTTTCATACCGGGCGTCGGCGGCGGCGTTGCGACTTTTTTGGTGCAGATGGCAAGCGCGATGGGTGCTACTGTCTTCGTCAGCTCTGGGAGCGACGAGAAGATCGAGTTTGCCAAGGAGTTCGGCGCCGAAGGCGGCGTCAACTACAACTCCGAGGATTGGTCCAAGGAGCTCAAGGAGATGAGCGGCAGCGTAGACCTTTCGGTGGACTCCATCGGCGGCGACACCTTTAACGCCCTGATCCAACTAGGCAAACCCGGCAGCCGCATCGTCGTCTTTGGGGCGACGGCTGGCCCAGCGTCGAAGGTGATGACCATCAGCATCGCCCTCAAACACCTCGACGTCTTTGGAACCGCGATGGGCAACGCCGAGGAGTTCGAAGCCATGCTCAGGTTCTACGAGGAGCACGAGTTAAAGCCAGCTATCAACGAGACCTTCCCCCTAGAGGAGGCTACCGCCGCTATGGAGTACATGGAGGAGGGCGAGGGTATCGGGAAGATAATCCTGGATATCCCCGCTTAGTTCCCACCAAAACACACGAAGAAGGGGCCGGATCTCCGGCCCCTCTCCTCATCCTTAATACCTACGCAACCATGTCTGCGATCGAGGGCGAACTGAGTCAGACGTCCGCCAAAGGCCGGCAGATGCATCCATTAAAGAGTTGGACCTACACAAATGCCTAAAGGTTTGAATTAGCTGCGCTTTAAGAAAGGAGGTGAAACGAATATGCGAACCGTTAATAAAGTCATTCTCATTGGCAATGTGACGTGGATGGACGAGCTCAAACACACTGAAGGTAAAAAAGCAGTGTGCTCATTTGGCCTGGCAACCAACAGAAACACCGTCTCAGATGAGGACGATGAGCACGCCAGCTAGCTACATTCTAAATTCCCTATGAACATCGGTTACGCCAGAGTCTCGACTGCGTTCGATGACCCGAAAGTCTCTTATACCCTATCGTGACCTTCTCTCAGAAGGCGGGCCACCCGAAAAGGGTCCGAAGAGACCACGGGAGCGGCGTAGAGCTCCATGGCGCCTATGTCCGACGTGCGGTTTGCCGGATCACCCCGGTCGACTACCTGGATCACGACGGGAAAGGAGGACCAGTCCTCCTCGGTAGGAGAGGCGGGCGGTATATAGAAAGCGACGTTGAACGACGAGACGCCGAGGTTGCGCGTGTAGCGCTCTAGAACGCTGGCGAAGAAACATCGTAGAGGCTTACCGAGGTCCGGGCCGAGAAGCACGACCTCTTTTTCCTTTGCGGGTGTGAGACTGGCGAACCCGCGAACACCCGAAGGACTCCCCGGAAGAGATGGAATCGCAAGCCCCAGAGCTTCGTGCGCCCTGAAGAGGTCCGAGAAGTAGTCCGAGCCGTATTCGCTTTTGTAACTTACGCTCGCCCGTCGGAGGCGCTCGATCTTCGGGTAGTGCACTCCCCGGGCGGCGGTGACCTGGGCGTGGCCGTGGACCACAGAGCTCCCGGCCCGCCAGAGGCAGTTCCACATGAGGAACGGATACTTTGCCTCCGGGTCTTCTTCAAGGGCCTTACTAACCCATTCGAGAGCCACGGAGACGTAGTCGTCCACCTTCTCGGGCGTGAAGGCGAGCGGGTTGTGATCGTCGAAGATGACGAGGCCGTGGAAGCCATCGTACTTGGCCACATTCGAGGCCGTTATCGAATGCGTGCCTCGGATGCGACCGAAGACATCCGAAGGCGTTCCCTTCTCGGGCACACAGAATGGGTCCCCGCTGCTATCTTCGATCTCGCTCCGCAGGAGGTCTGGCCCGGAGCCGGAGGCGTCGAAGGGGCGTAAGGCGCGCAACCCGTTGAAGAGGGCGCCTTCAAGGGTGACGCGGTTGGTGACCCGTACTATCTTCTGCTCCCGCACGGCGTCCACGGAACCGAAGTTTTCCTCCACCCAGCCACGCATCCCCTCCGGCACCTCCAGACGGCCAATGCTGAAGATCACCTCGAACAGACGCCCGGCGAGTGCCCGCTCTTCCGGTAGCAGCCCACCCAGCAGCGCATTGAGGTCCGTTATCCTCCGCTCGGACGAGTCGCCGGCGTTCAATCCTCCCAAATGGCCCGCCTCCTCACCATACAAGCCCCACAAGTCCTTGTAGGTGTAAAAGGGCCAGCCGTCGGCCACGTTCCGGCGAGTCTCCGAAGGAGATCTCACACCCCGTGTGCTCGTACGGTGGCCGTC
>DASQSI010000113.1:0-4030 GCA_035642415.1 Rubrobacteraceae bacterium | reverse complement strand
CGCGCACACGCCTCCAGGAGCGCGTCCACCTCTACCCACCCGCCAGATCCCAGCTGTAGCCCGAGCCTATCTGGCCGGTGCCTGAGATGTTTGCTCAAGTATTTGCTTAGGCGCAAGAGGCGCCGCTCTTCATCACTACGCACCAGCCGATGCTAACATGCCAATACCGGCCTCCTTTTGTAGGCTGCCATCGCGGGACGGTGGAGGGGGAAGGTTCTAGCGGTGATTTGTTAGCTCCTTTGATCGAGCAGGTGGCGTACGTCGCTGATTACCTACACGAGTTCACATATGGGGGAGGCCACCTGCTCGGTGTGCCTTGCCACTAGGAGAAGGGTAGGCAATCGCTGGTAATTAGCTGCTTAATAGGTGTCTTCTTCTTGTAACACTAGCGGTAGGGTTGGTTAGCGAGAATATCTATTCACGAGCTATTATTTAGCGGGTGGGTTCATCTCTGTTGCAACGCTACAGGATTGCACCACGCCCTGGTGTGTGTGCGGTCCTTGCTCAAAAGCTTTTATGAACCGCTCTAGACGAGGATCGCCTACGCTGTCAAGCTTTAGCTGCTTGCCCCACGCAGAGGTTACCACTGGGGCAGGTAGCTCTGGATAGGGGCTAACAAGTAGGTAGTTACTATCGTGGGCTAGCTGGCGTAACTTATCGACCTGCTCTTTAGGTAAGGCCGGGCGGTAGGTGATCCGTACATCTCCATGCTCCTTAGAGTGGACAGCTTTCTCGTTTTGAACCGGCGCATCATAGAAGCCGCAGTTCTCCCAGACAGGGTAGTGAGGGCCGCCAACCGAGGGACTTTGTTCATAGGAGACAGAATCATAGGTATGCTCGCGACTTAGATTACTGAAGCTTTCTGCACCAGATGGCTCAGAGACTGCCTGCTGTCGGTTAGACAAAAGACCACAGCGGCGAAACCTACCACGACGATCACTAGGATCACCGCCAACGCTATCCAGCTGCGCCGTACACGGCGATGTCGTTTGCTTCTTACCGCCTGTTGTAGTCTTAGAGGTTTGGACTGACCGGGTTCTCGTCTGACAGCCATATCTACCTGGCAGATGCCATAGGCAGTTAGCAGAGTGTAGAATCGCAGTTCATGTTGTTTTGTACTTTGAGACCGTGTTCGTAGAAGCATACCCCGGTAGCAGCGGAACTCTTGACAAACTCTCCGGGCAGGGGCGGCTGCTCTTCAGCGTGTTCATAGGAACATTGAGCGCCGCGCAGGGCAATACCGAAGCTACCTCAAGCGAGCTAACGACGCAGCCAGCAGGTCAGGCAGAGCCCGATCCCGAAGTGCTGCAGCGCAATACGGGTAGCGAAAACGCCCCCGCCTGGTTCTTGGTAGTTCTGGCTCTCCTTATCGTAATAGTGGTCCTGATGACGAGGCGCCTTCGACGGTAGCCCTTTGGCGATGGATTCGCTGGCCCTGACCTCACGGTGGATGGCTGCAGCGCGGGCACGTGAGAGCCAGCGCCCCGATCACCTCTTCGACGACCCGCTCGCCGTAGCCTTTGCCGGTTCTGAAGGTTTTGCCTGGCTGGAGCGCATGGAGATGGCCCAGTTGTGGGGCGGACCGGGGCTGTATATCGTCGTGCGCACCCGCTTTTTTGACGACTTTCTGCTGCACAGCTGCTTGAGCGCGGGGATAAGACAGATTGTCCTCGCAGCGGCCGGCATGGATGCCAGAGCCTTCCGTATAAAGTGGCCGCCGCAGACTCGACTGTACGAGCTAGATCGCCCGGAGGTGCTTAGCCTCAAGGAGGCCATCGTAGCCCGTACCGGAGCCGTGGCTACCTGCGAGCGGCGTACTATAGGGGTAGACCTGAGGCAACCTTCTTGGCCTCAAGCACTCTTAGATGCCGGCTACGACGTACTAAGGCCGTCTGCCTGGCTGGTGGAAGGCCTTCTCTTCTACATGACTGAGACCACCGTTCACATACTTTTAGACAGCGTAAGTGAGCTTGCGGCGCCGCACAGTTGGCTCGGCGCGGACCTTATGAGTAGAGATCTCCTGAACTCGCCGGTGATGTGGCCGTTATTGGCAGCCTTCGCCCGGCGTGGTGTTGTAGGGCGCTTCGGAACCAACGAGCCGGAGGGACTATTTGCTGAACACGGCTGGGAGGTGCACGTAACCCAGCCCGGCGAGCAAGGGGCCAACTACGGGCGGTGGCCTTACCCTGTAACGCCTCGTGAGGTGCCGGGCATTCCCCGGATGTTTTTGGTCAGAGCTCGGCGTGTGTGAGCGATAGATTTGTAGGCCGTGCGCTCGTAAGACGCCTGGCATCCCTAATCTTGACCAGAGGTCAGCATCACCTTTCCGGTGGTTACCTTAACTTAACCTGGTTATCCAGGTTCTTCGAGAGCGGGCGGTCCCGTTCCTCGCGGCGTCGTGAGAAGCTCGAGATCCTGAGCTAGTCGCATCCTTAGCCTCCGCCGTAAGTAACCGGCACCTCGACCCCCTCGAACGAGCCATCGCGTGGGCTATTACTGCCGGCTCGCAGGCTCGCCTGTCCCTGGAACGCCGGAAACGTTAACTGTGCCTCGAAATACCCCCACGTCTCGGTCCAGTCGTTGGACAGCACGGTGCTCTGGGAGAGGACGTTGCCATTCGAATCCATCAGCGTGATGGTGTTCGAGGCTTCGAGGTTTCGAGAGTAGCCGCTTACCCTTAGCGGGCTGGTTATGGCTTCCCCCCGCCGGGGTTGAAAGAGGACGGTCTTTTCCCCCTGAGCCGGGATAGGGAAGCTTAGATCAACGTTTGCGGGTCGGTAGTCGACGACCAAGCGCCCCGGATCGGAGAGTTCCGTCACGCGGTATTGGAACGCTCCCGTGGCGAAGATGTCCACGAACATTCCCCCACCGGGTGCCCGGACCACATAGAAGTTGTCCAGGATAGAGCCCCCGAGCTTTCCGTCGGTGACTGCAGTGGCGTCGGCGCCTGGAAACGTGATCCGCGCATACCCTTCTCCGGTGGGGCTGCTCAGCGCCCAGAGCGGAACGTGCGCAGCGGAAGCGCCTTGCGAACCGAAGTCTATAACCACCCGTTCGTAGCCCTCGTGCTCGCCGAATCTTACCCCCTGGATGCTGTCCGCTGCTCCCTGCGAACCCCCGTTCATTTCGGAAGCCGCGGTAAACGGCATTTCGATAGTTGTTTCGCTTGTGGTCTCGTTTCGCGCCGGTGTTAGGGTCGACTCCGCGTCAGAAACCGTCCCTTGAGGGGCTTGATCTTCTAGCGCAGTACACCCGCTGGCCAGAACGGCCACCAGCAAAGCGACCCAGATCACAACCCCGAAAGGCTTCACGCTCCGCACCTCCGGTCTTCTACCTTCAGACCTCAAACCTGGCGAGCTTGCTCATAGGTAGTCTATATAATCCTGGCGTAATACCAGATGTAGTTCATGTACTTGGCCCAGTCCCAGTAGACGCCCGGATCGGTATGGTTGGTACCGGGAATCTCGACATGTCCGATAATGTGGGAACGGTCGATCGGGATGGCGTATGCCTTGCAGATATAGGCCAAGAGCTTGGCCGAGGAGTCGTACATCGCCTCGGTGAACCACTTAGGATCTGAGACAAAGCCCTCGTGCTCGATGCCTATGCTGGTCTGGTTGTAGCCCCAGTTCCCCGCGTGCCAGGCGATGTTCCTCCTCAATACCGTCTTGCCGATGAAGCCGTCCGAGGAGCGGACGACGTAATGGGCTGAGACCCTCGAGTTCGGGTTCTGGAACCAGTTGATGGCACCCGACCAGGAACCCTGGGTGACATGAATGATAATCTTGTTGATGGAGTTGGAATACGGGCGGTAGGCCTCCGTGTAGTTGTTGGGGCTCGCCGGATACGAGGTATAGAAGATCCCCATCAGAGCTGATCCTCCTGGGATGGCAAATCGACCTCTTCACCATCGAGGGTCTCTTCCGAAGAACCCTTTCTGAGCGTCTCGAAAACCTGATCGGCGTAGAGCTCGCCGGCTCCGACCCCGGTTACCGCTTCGAGGGACTTCCCGCGTCCCCCCTTACCGGCT
>DASQSI010000112.1:0-3724 GCA_035642415.1 Rubrobacteraceae bacterium | reverse complement strand
CGAGCTTCTGGTAGATCTCGGCAAGGATGCGCTCACGCACCGAGGTGTTCTCCTTGAGAAAGAGCTTGGCATTCTCGCGGCCTTGCCCTAACCTCTCGTCCCCATAGGCAAACCAGGCGCCCGACTTCTGTATCACGCCCTCCGCAATACCGATGTCCAGGAGACTACCCTCTTTGGAGATGCCCTCACCATACATAATGTCAAAGTCCACCACCTTGAACGGCGGCGCTACCTTGTTCTTCACAACCTTCACTCGCGTCTGGTTGCCGACCGTATCGTTGCCAACCTTTAAGGGGCCTATGCGCCTTATATCAAGCCTGACGCTGGCGTAGAACTTCAAGGCCCTTCCTCCCGGCGTCGTCTCTGGGGAGCCAAACATCACCCCGATCTTCTCTCTTAGCTGGTTGATGAACACCGCCGTAGTCCCCGACCTGCTCAAAGAACCCGAGAGCTTTCGTAAAGCCTGACTCATTAGTCGAGCCTGAAGCCCCACGTGCGAGTCGCCCATCTCACCCTCAATTTCAGCTCTGGGCACCAGGGCCGCCACGCTATCCACAACGACAAGGTCCAAGGCCCCCGAGCGCACGAGAGTATCGGCTATCTCAAGGGCTTGTTCACCGTTGTCAGGTTGGGAGAAGTAGAGGTTTTCGAGGTCCACGCCGATGGCCTGAGCGTACGTTGGATCGAGGGCGTGCTCGGCATCGATGATGGCGGTGAGCCCGCCTGCTCTTTGCGCTTCAGCAATGATGTGTAAAGCGAGGGTGGTTTTGCCGCTGGATTCGGGGCCGAAGATCTCGATGACACGCCCCTTGGGTACGCCGCCAACTCCCAAGGCCAGATCAAGCGCCAGAGCCCCCGTAGAGATCGAGGCCACCTTCCTAGGCTCCTCGTCGCCCATGCGCATGATCGAACCCTTACCAAATTGTCGCTCTATCTGCGATACCGCGGCCTCTATCGCCTTTGTCCTGTCCTGCGCCACCCTAAGATCAGTCACAATAATACCCTCCTGTTTCTCGCCTCTTCTGCGTGCGCTTGTGGTGCCTTCCGGTGATTATCCGGTAGGGGGACGGCGTTTACTACGGTGAAACTTTCTGCGAGGTCCGTAGGGGTTGTCGATAGAGGAGCTTAGTACAACCATCGAGCTTCCTAAGTTTTGTACATTTGCAGGTATTTTAGAAGCGCGCCCGGCAGGATTCGAACCTGCGACCCGCGGATTAGAAGTCCGACACCGTACGTTCTAACCTGTCCTAGCATGTCCGGGAATTTGGCTTGTTTACGCGATTTTTTGCGTTTTCGAAAAGCTCGCTTTCCTACTGCATACTAGCCTGTACTAGCCCGGTTGCAGTACGGTTGCAGTAAACTGCGGTTCAGTCATCTAATGCTGAGGTGGCTCTCTTCCGCAGAAAGAGGCAGGACACTTGTTCTTGCTTTGAACTACCAGACTCTGTTGTAGATCCTCCCTCCTTTCTTTGATGTTATTCGCGACCCTTAGTTAACAGCTTGAGACGCTTTTTAAAAGGGTAATTATCCTTGAGGCGTTTACATTGGATCTGAAGATAATGAAGCCTGCATAGCAGGTGGAAGGGAGGAATGGTACCAAATGAGGCCAGAATTAGTTCTCGGTGGGATCATACCCGCTAACCTGATGGCGTTCGACGCCAATCTGGAGATCGACGAGCGAAACTATCGCCGACACATACGCTGCCTAGTGGATACCCCAGGCGTAACCGGGCTTACTACCAACGCCCATGCCTCTGAGGTGGCGACCCTGACGCTCGAAGAGCAGCAGCGTAGCCTTGATATAACGCTAGACGAAGTGGCGAGAAAAGCGCCCATCATATGCGGTGTTTACGAAGACGGCACACATAAGGCTACCAAGATCGCGAAGATGGCTGAGAGGCAGGGAGCCGATTGTCTTCTAGTGTTCCCTTCAGCGGTTTTTGACTTCGGTCATGAACTCCGTCCCGAAATGGCGTACAGGCACATCGCCACGATAGCTGAGGCCACGAGTCTTCCGATCATCGTGTTCGTTTATCCGGCAACTTCGGGCCTGCACATCACTACAGACAGCTTGGTAAGAATTTGCAGTGAGATCGATAACGTAATCGCTGTCAAGGAGTGGTCCAACGACATCGGCGTCTACGAGCGGAACTATCGCGAGTTGAGAACGCTGGACAAAAAGATCTCGGTTTTGAGCAGTTTCAGCAAGTCCCTCCTTGCATCCCTATGTATCGGCGCCGACGGCATCCTCTCCGGACACGGTAGCGTGATCGCCGATTTGCACGTGAAGATGTTCGACGCTGTGAAGCGCGGGGACTTGGAAGAAGCTCGCTTGGTAGCAGACAGGATGTACCCGATAGTACAAGTCACCTACGCTGAACCGTTTCTCGACGCGCACAACCGGATGAAGGAAGCCCTCGCCATCCTCAACAGAATCGACGAAGTACACGTGCGCCCTCCACTGCAACCGATCACAGACGCGGAGAGAGAGAAGATCCGTCGCGCGATCACCGAGGCCGATCTACCAGGCGCGCGTAGTGAACGGCTTAAAACCAGCGCTGTCCCTGGCTAGTTACAGAGAATCATGAGCGACTACGAAGGTCCTGCTCCTAGCTTTCGGGCTCACATTTTTCTGCAAAATCCGAAGCAAACAAAGAGCAGACGAGCGGACTCGAACCTCCGACCCTCTCTGATAATTCGTAGCTCATCACTATAAGGATGATGCTGAAGTTGGGGCAAGAAGCATCAAAATCCTGCTTTACGCTCTAGAGGGCACTCCACAAGCACTCGCGCAACGCCGGGTGTATTCGCTCTCAAGTGCTACCGACAAACCCTGCGGAGAATGCTCAGGGGAGGGACGCTACAAGGAGGAGAGAGAGCATGCGCAGTGGTATGGGAAATCCGATCAGTCTGCTGATAGGTGCGATAGTCGTAGTCGTGCTTATCATCATCTTGCTGCGGTTACTTTAAGAACTAGCCCACAGCCAGTTTTGCGCCTGTCTATGGATGGAGTAGCACGTAGTTCGTGGGAGCGGCGTTGGCAGTTCCGGCTGCCATTCACGGAACTAAACCGGCTGTCCGACCAGGACCTCCACGCTGGCACGGTCTAAGCGCTTCCACGTGGGTTCCCCAATGGTCAGCCTCACGCCCAGATACGGTGCGAGCTCCCTCACCTCGTAGTCGGCGAAGATTACCAGGGCAAACCTCTCCTTGGTGCCGTGCACAGTTTCGGACAGCCGATGCTCGATCCACACCGGTGCGGGCAGCTTGTGGTACTTGATGACCTCAGCAGCGATAAGCTCAGCAGCATTGGTCACACTCATACCCTTATTGGTAGGTAAGTCAGAACAGAGCACCACCGGGGCGTCCCCGATGGTCTCGTCCTTCTCATCGGGTAGGTAGATACGGACTCGGCAGCTTCCACCGTGGGGCGTGGGGTGAATGTAGTCGGCGGCCAGGTGCATTACCAATACCTTCCTTAGAAGCGCTTCTCAAACACTACTGTACCCCTCTGTGGGCAGGTGGGTGAATAGTAGTGTGTGCCTAAGAACTACCACAGCCAGCAACTAGCATTCCAATCAATGCACCCCAGATAAGCAACGTCCTGCCGCCCACTCTACACTCCTCCTACGGGTAAGGGGCGCAGCCCCTCACTCTTCCGCCAGCCTCAGTAGAACATCCCCATGACAAGACTCGGGCGCACACCAACACGCAAGCACCTTTC
>DASQSI010000111.1:0-11380 GCA_035642415.1 Rubrobacteraceae bacterium | reverse complement strand
GGCGCTAAGGGTTCGGCGCACACTCACTAGGGACGGTGGTAAGGTGGCGCTCGGAGAGCCTAAGACCAAGAAGAGCCGCCGTACCATACATCTCACCGAGGCTGCCATACAAGCTCTCAGGGCACACTTGGAGCGTCAGCTAGAGGATATAGAGAAGCTGGGCGATACCTATCAGGATCAAGGACTCGTGTTTACTACAGAAACCGGGACCCTTATTAACCCCACCAACCTACGTAGACGCTCGTTCGCACCGCTCCTGAAGCGTGCGGCATTGCCTCAGATACGATTCCACGACCTCCGACACACATGCGCCACGTTGCTCCTGTCGCGCAACGTCCATCCCAAGTACGTGCAAGAACTCTTGGGACACTCCACTATTGCTGTAACCTTAGACACCTACTCACACCTCATACCTGGCATGGGGACCTACACCGCAAGGGTAATGGAAGACGTGCTAATTAGGTAGATTCGCGTTGGTGTACTATTGGTGTAAAAGAAGGCCGGATTTGCTCCTGGCCTTCATCTATGCTTTGCGTTTTACCTGCAAACTGCGACTTTTTGCTTGTGGGCCTGCCTGGACTCGAACCAGGGACCTCTTCCTTATCAGAGAAGCGCTCTAACCGACTGAGCTACAGGCCCTTTGGAGGCTTCGCCAAGAACTACGAAGCTTGTGACCGGGATAATGTACAACACGCACAGTTCCTCGGCAAGGAGATTGAAGGGTCGGAGGTCTCAAAGTAGAATCGGGTTAGGTGTATGATACCAGCCGCGACACAGCTGCGTTTTGTAGTGCGAGAGGAGCGAATAGCCAGTGAGCGCCAACGGCTTCACCCGGATGTCAGTCTATGGGATCAACCTTGACCTCTTCAGCTCCAGCCCCATAGTTATCCTCAAGATCGAGGACGAAAACCGCTACCTGCCCATTTGGATCGGCCAACCCGAGGCCCGCTCCATCCTTATGAAGCTCCAGAACCAGGAGTTCTCTCGCCCCCTTACTCACGACCTCGCCTTCAACCTCGTCACTGAGCTCGGCGGCTCCCTCGAGCGAGTAACGGTCACCGAGTTGAGAGATTCGACCTTCTTTGCGACGTTGCACGTGCAGATCGACGGGCGTTCTGTGGAAGTCGACTCCCGACCATCCGACGCCATCGCGATCGCCGTGCGCGCCGGCGCTCCGATCTTCGCCGCCGACGAGGTCATCGAGGAGGCCGCGGTCGTCTTCGAGGAGGCGATGGAGGAGACCCCAGAGGACGAGGTAGTCGACAAGTTCAAGGACTGGATGAACCAGATCACACCGGAAGACTTCAAGTAGAAGGGCCGTTACCTAAAGGCTCCAGAATCGCTCGCCGTGTGAGGATGCCTGCTTCCTCCCAGGGCCATCGCCCGTCATCCTCCGCGACGTCAAAGGCCGGTGCGCTACCCAGCATCTCACCGGTCCCCGCCGCGACCGTCTGCTCTGCAACGAGCGCCTCCTCGGTCGCGGCCGCCGCGAGATTATTGCGATGCAAAACCCATCCGTCCCGCTCCCCGAAGCCTCCGACTGTCCAAGCTGCTCGCAGCCGTAAAGTCCCGGCATCCCTCAAAGCCCACCGGAAGGCATACAGGGTCAACGCCGCCCGTCCGGCCGCATAATTCGCCGTAGCACCTATCGCGACCAGCAGGTCTTTAGCCTCTTCGGTATCCGCCGGCGCCGCGGGGAGATCGACTGGGGCGCCGAAGTCCCCGCTCGTAGCCCTTGCAAGGAGCCGTTCGCGGTGCCCAACCAGGGCGAGCCGACCCAAATCTTCAGCCCCGGTGGAGACGACGAACGTCAGTGCTCCAGGATCCAGTCCCAGTTCCTCAGCCCCCTCCGTGTCCAAGATCTCCGCCACCCGCATACCATGCACTTCTCCCAGCTTCGTCCAGTCCCGTCTTCCCGCGGAAAGAGAACGCCGCCCGAGGGTGTCGGCGTCGCCGGCCTTTTGGGCGAAGAGCGGGAGGTCCTCCTCTTCGATGAGCCCCTCCTCGGCAGCCCAGAGCGCACCGGACTCCGTGACCCTGCGTATCCCCGCCTCGCCGATGTTCGGCAACGCAATCTCGGAGAGCCTGCGAGAGACCAGACGCGGTACCTCTTCGGGCAACCCTATACCCTCGAGCGGCGCGTCGGCGACGAGCAGGACACCCCACTCAGGAGCGCTTATGAGATCCGGGGCCAAGTGTGTCTCGGAGGCCGCAACCCAGCCGAAACCCGACGCCACACCCGCCAAGCGCGAAGAGGCGGCATAGACAGGGCTCACCACACCGGGAAGCCGGGCGGCGGGCAGGGCTTGTTCGAACGCCCAACCGGCAACGGTGGAGTCAGGAGCGTAGACCACCACCTCCGCGTCCTCGCCCTCTCCGCACCACTCGAAATCCGCCGCGTGCTCGGCCATGCGTAGACCGGGCTACTTCAAGACGACCAAAGGATCGCCAGAGCGGACCGTCCTGCCGGCCTCAACCAGCACCTCCGAGACCATGCCGTCTTTTTTGGCCCTGATCTCGCTCTCCATCTTCATCGCCTCCAGGAGGCACACCGAGTCACCGACCGCGACCCTTTGTCCCTCCTCCACGAACACCTTCAAGATCGTCCCCTGCATCGGCGCCGCTACCGTGCCCTCGGCGACGGTCGCCCTCCGCACTCGCTCTCTCCTGCGCCCTCGCACCGGTGCCTTCGTACCCTCCTGTCCGGTCTCATCCGCGTATACCTTCACCCGGAAAAGCTTGCCGTTGACCTCGACCTCGACCTCCCGTGACTCCTTCGTCGGTGGTTCGCCACCTCCGTCCCTGGCCGGGTGGGCTTCCATCTTTAGTTTCCCGAGTCTCTCGGCGACGAAGGCCGTCGTATAGCTCCCCTTCACGAAGAGCTTATCGCGCAGGACGGCCTCGAAAAACGGCAGGGTCGTGGCGACGCCTTCGATCCTGAACTCCAGTATTGCCCGCCTGAGACGCCGCAGGGCATCCCTCCGATCCGCGCCCCGTACGATGAGCTTGGCGAAGAGCGGATCGTACGACTCCGGCACGACGCCCGGACCATGCAGCGCAGAGTCCACCCGGACACCCGGACCGCCCGGCTCCTCGTAGACGGTGACGGCCCCGGGGCTCGGGACAAAGCCGTTCGCCGCGTCCTCGGCGTTTACGCGGACCTCGATCGCATGGCCTCGAAAAGCAACGTCCTCCTGGGAGAACGGTAGCTTCTCTCCGGCGGCGATGTAGATGCCGTTTTGCACGATATCTATCCCCGTGACCTCCTCGGTGACGGGATGCTCGACCTGAACCCTGGTGTTCATCTCCAAAAAGTAGAACTCGTCGCCTTGCACCAAAAACTCGACGGTCCCGACGTTGTCGTAGCCCACCGCCTTGGCGGCAAGGAGCGCTGCCTCCCCCATCGCTTCGCGCATCGAAGGTTCTATCGCTGGGCTCGGGCACTCCTCAAGAAGCTTCTGATGCCTGCGTTGGATCGAGCAGTCCCGCTCGCCAAGGTGCACCGCGTTTCCGTGTTTGTCGCGCAACACCTGAATCTCTATGTGCCTGGGAGCCGACAAATACTTCTCCAGATATACCGATCCGTCCCCAAAGTACGCGTCCCCCTCCCGGCTCGCCCGTGAGTAGGCATTGTCCGCCCCCCCGTCGTCCCCGGCCACCGCGAACCCCTTGCCGCCACCGCCCGCCGAAGCCTTCACCGCCACCGGGTAGCCGTACTTCCTGGCAAAAACACGGACCTCATCTGCCGACTCTATGAAGTCCTCCGTGCCCGGTATCGTCGGCACCCCCGCCTCCGACATGATGCGCCGGCTCTTTACCTTGCTCCCCATCGCTTGTATGGCTTCCGGATGGGGTCCGATCCACACCAGCCCCGCCTCCCCCACCGCCCGGGCGAATACCGCGCTCTCGGCCAAAAAGCCGTACCCCGGATGCACAGCTTCGGCACCTGAACGGTTTGCGACCTCGATTAGCTTCTCGACGTTCAGATAACTCTCCGTCGCGGGCGCGGCTCCTATGTGGTACGCCTCGTCGGCGAGACGTACGTGAAAGGCTTCTCGGTCTGCGTCCGAGTACACCGCGACGCTCGCTACCCCCATCTCCCTGAGCGCACGGATGATGCGGACGGCTATCTCCCCTCGGTTGGCGACCAGGACTTTCCCGAACACCTAGGCTATGTCCTCCCAGCTAGAGTAAGACCACAGGGAACCCTCAAGCTTCATCCCTCGTGGCGGCGGGTGCCCGAGAAGACCCGCAAGCCTCCATCGGCTCCGGCGTAGCGTGGCGGAGTTCTCCGGCTTCTCCAGGTTCCTTTGCACGGCTGCGAGCGCGACCATTATCGCCACAGTCTCCTCTGGGCTCGGGTTGGGTTCCATCCTCAAAGGGGGATATTTCCGTGCTTGCGCGATGGGCGGTCGGGACGTTTGGTGCGGATCATCTGCAGAGCCTTTATGAGGTACCGCCTTGTCTCGCGCGGGTCTATAACGTCGTCTATGTAGCCCATCTCGGCGGCGACCATCGGGTTGTTGAACTGCTCCTCGTAGCCGGCAATCAACTCCTCGCGTCTTGCCTCCGGGTCTTCGGCCTCGGAGATCTGACGCCGGAAGATTATGCCCACGGCCGCAGGCGCCCCCATCACCGCGATCTCCCCCGTCGGCCACGCCACGTTGACGTCTGCCCCGATGTGCTTCGAGCACATGACGTCGTAGGCCCCGCCGTAAGCCTTGCGCGTGATGACGGTCATCTTCGGCACCGTCGCCTCAGAGAAGGCATACAAGAGCTTTGCTCCGTGACGGATGATACCGCCCCACTCCTGATCGGTTCCCGGCAAGAAACCCGGCACGTCGACGAACGTAATGAGCGGAATGTTAAATGCATCGCAGAACCTTACGAACCGTGCTCCTTTTACGCTTGCGTTTATGTCAAGCGTCCCGGCCAGCACCGAAGGCTGGTTGCCGACGACGCCGACGGCATGCCCGTCGAGACGGGCGAAGCCACACACCAGGTTCTGCGCCCAGCCCTCCTGCACCTCGAAGAACTCCCCGTCGTCCATCGTCCCTTCGATCGCCCCGCGGATGTCGTAGGGGCGCTGGGGTGAATCCGGGATGAGAGAGGCCAGCCTCTCATCCATCCGCTCCGGGTCGTCTGTGGACGTGTAGTGTGGAGGGCTCTCCAGGTTGTTCTCTGGCAGAAAGGAGAGCAGGTAGCGGACGTCTTCGAGGCAGGTCTCCTCGTCGGGGGCAGAGAAGTGAGCTACCCCGCTCCTCGTGTTGTGGGTACCGGCGCCGCCAAGGTCCTCGAAGGAGACGTCCTCGCCCGTAACGCTCTTTATGACGTCCGGGCCGGTGATGAACATGTGGCTCGTCTCCTCGACCATGAAAATAAAGTCCGTTATCGCCGGGGAGTAGACGGCGCCGCCGGCGCAGGGACCCATGATCACGCTGACCTGGGGCACCACCCCCGAGGCTAGAACGTTGCGGTGGAAGATCTCTGCATACCCGGCCAGAGAGAGCACGCCCTCCTGAATGCGCGCCCCACCGGAGTCGTTGATCCCAATGATTGGACAACCCGTGCTGAGGGCGAGATCCATCACTTTGCAAATCTTCTGCGCGTACACCTCGCCTAAAGAACCCCCGAACACCGTAAAATCCTGCGAGAACACACAAACCTTGCGACCCGCAACCTCACCGTACCCGGTGATGACCCCGTCACCCAAAGGCTTGTTCTTCTCCAGCCCGAAGTTATACGAGCGGTGCACCCGGTAGCGGTCCAGCTCGACAAAGGTGTCGGGGTCGAGGAGGCGCTCGATCCGCTCCCGCGCGGTAAGCTTGCCCTTCTCCCTCTGGCGCCTGAGGGCCGCTTCAGAGGCCGGGTGCGCGGCTGCCTCCCTGAGACGGGCGAGTCCTTCGATCTTCCCGGCGGAAGTGTTTTCCCCTAACCTTTCACCCTGCATAGCAGAGCATTCTAGCATGCACGCATGGGGGGTTTGCTCGTGGAATTTTTGGGCGATAGTAGGATCAAAGCGGGCTCAACTCCGAGCTCGGGAAGGAGGAAAAGTGCGTACTTTTGAGAAACTGGCGGAGTACCGCTACGAGCAGCTCAGTGGTAGCTAATAACAAACTCTTGAATGGCAGTGATATTAGGGCTGCGGTGGTTTGCATCCTACCCCCTCTAATCTCCGGTGTTCGGATGCTCCCAGGGCTATTTCGCTGGCGCCCGGCGAGAGAGACCTGACCGAGCAAATCTAGGCCACGGCAAGGTGCGAGAGATCTTCGGCATAAACCTCCTGCTGGAGCCAAGAGAGGCGAGGAGATGAGCCGGTAGGCTACCCCTCCAGCAGCAGAGACTCCGGGTCCTCTACGAGCTCCTTTACACGCACGAGGAAGCTCACGGCGTCGGCGCCGTCCACGATGCGGTGGTCGTAAGAGAGTGCAAGGTACATCATTGGGCGGATCTCGACCTTCCCGTTCACCGCCACCGGACGGTCCTGGGTCTTGTGCATCCCCAATATGGCTACCTGAGGGACGTTGAGGATTGGAGTTGAGACCAGCGATCCGAAGACCCCACCGTTGGTAATGGTGAAGGTGCCGCCGCTCAGGTCTTCGAGGGTGAGCTTGCCGTCGCGGGCCTTTGTCCCGAGGTTCGCAATATCGCGCTCTACCTCTGCAAAGCTCTTGCGGTCCGCATCACGAACCACAGGAACAACTAGACCTTCCTCTGTATTGACCGCCACGCCAATGTCGTAGTAGTGCTTGAGGACGAGCTCATTGCCCCGAAGCTCGGAGTTAACCTTCGGGAACGCCTTAAGCGCCCCTATCGCAGCCTTGGTGAAAAAGGACATAAAGCCGAGCCTAACCTCGTGTCGCTCCTGGAACTTGTCCTTGCGGCGACGCCTCAGCTCCATGATGGCGCTCATGTCTGCCTCGTTGAACGTGGTGAGCATCGCCGCCGTCTGCTGGGCCTCGACGAGCCGCTGGGCGATGGTCTGGCGCCTGCGCGACATCCGAACGCGCTCCTCGCGGCCATCTTCAGCCGCAGGAGCGGTAACCTCTTGAGGAACAGGCCTCTCCTCCCTTCGACCGTCCTCTTCAGGCGCGGGCTGCCGCTCCGGGGCAGGGCTGTGTTGCTCCCGGATCAAACGCTCCACGTCGTCCTTCGTTATGCGCCCGCCGGAGCCCGAGCCTGCTACTCCAGCGAGGTCTATATCGTACTCCCGGGCGAGCCTCCTAACTGAGGGTGAAGCCCGAACCCCCTCCTCCTCCCGGTGGCCATTAGCCGTCTCCTCGATCTCAGTCCTCTCGGCCTCGGTCTCCTGGGCCTCGGGGGCGACCTTAGGCTCGGCACCCTGCGGTTGCTCGGCCTCCGGCTCTTCGGCCCTTTCAGGCTCCGTATCCTCAGGTGCAGCACCGTCGCCCAGAGTGCCGATCACCTCTCCGACGCCAACCGTCTCACCCTCACCCTTGGCGATACTCACCAGCACGCCGTCCTGTTCGGCCTCCACCTCGAAGTTGATCTTATCGGTCTCGAGCTCGACGACCGGCTCACCGGCAGTTACCCTGTCTCCCTCGCTCTTGAGCCATCTGCCAACCGTTGCATCGGTGACCGACTCCCCAAGCTCCGGAACGTGTATCTCAACCGGCACGTTTCACCTCGCGCTCTCTCGCTTGTTCTGACTCCTCCGCTTCCTTGAAGGCCGCCCGCGCTATGTCGGCGTGCTCCCTCTTGTGGAACGCCGCCGACCCCTGCGCCGGGCTTGGTCGGGCTGGCTTGCCGACGTACCGGATGGGTAGCGCCCCATCCACTAACTCTCTCAGACGCGGCTCCATGAACGTCCACGCCCCCATGTTCTTCGGCTCCTCTTGGACCCACACTATTTCCTGTAAGTTCGGATAGCCCTCTATAATCGCCCTGACGTCCTCATTCGGGAACGGGTATAGCAGCTCGATGCGAGCCGCCGCAGTAACGTCGTCCTCCTCACGCGCCTCGCTGCCCACGAGCTCCGTGTAGATCTTCCCGGAGCACAATATGAGCCGCTCTACCAACTCTGCTCGCCCGTCGGTGTTCATCTCCGCGTCGTCCAGCACCGGCCTGAAACTGCCCTCCGTAAACTCTTCGAGCGTTGAGGTCGCCAAAGGATGCCTGAGCAGACTCTTCGGGGTCATGAGGATCAGCGGTCGCTGATGATCCTTCAGCGCGGCTTGGGCGCGAAGAAGGTGGAAGTACTGAGCCGCCGTCGTGCAGTTGGCTACTCGGATGTTGTCGTTCGCTGTAAGCTGCAGAAAGCGCTCGAGGCGGGCGCTCGAGTGCTCGGGGCCCTGACCCTCATAGCCGTGCGGCAAAAGGAGAACCAGCCCAGAGGTTTGGCCCCACTTGGCCTGCCCGGAGACGATAAACTGATCGATCATTGGTTGCCCAACGTTGGCGAAGTCCCCGTACTGGGCCTCCCACAATACGAGCGCATCCCGGGCGTTCAGCGTGTAGCCGAACTCGAAGCCTATAACGGCGATCTCCGAGAGAGGACTGTTATGGACATCGAAGGAGGCCTTAGCCTGCGGAATGTTCTGCAGCGGCACATAAGCCTCACCGGTCTCGACGTCGTGTAGGACCGAGTGGCGTTGCGAGAAGGTGCCCCGCTGTGTGTCCTGGCCCGTAAGGCGTATCGGGACGCCGTCCTCCAAAAGCGAGGCGAAGGCCAGAGCTTCGGCATGCGCCCAGTCTATGCCACTACCGTCGCCGTTAAGCTCGGCGCGGTTCTTCTGTAACAGGCGCTCGAGCTTGCGGTTGACGTGGAAGCTCTCGGGACGCTCTAGCAGAGCCTTGTTGAGATCGGACAGCTTCTCGGCAGAGACGGCCGTCTCCGGAATCTCGACGAGCGGCGTGTGGGGCTCGTCGGTGACGAGATCTTCTTCGGCTATATCCTCGTCGGGGTTCTTGCGGACTTCCTCCATCTGGGCCCGGATCTCCTCGACCATGGTCTCGGCTTCTGCCCCAGAGATCACACCACGCCTCCCAAGCTCTTCTGCCCAGATCTCGCGCACCGAAGGGTGGGAGCGGATCTCCTCATACATCAGGGGCTGAGTGTACGCCGGCTCGTCGCCCTCATTGTGGCCGAACCGCCGGTATCCGATGAGATCGATCACGAAGTCCTTGCAGAACTCCTCGCGGTAGGCATAGGCGAACCTTGCCGCTGCCATACACGCCTCCGGGTCATCAGCGTTGACGTGGATCACCGGGATCTCGTACCCCTTCGCCAAGTCGCTCGCGTAGGTCGTCGAGCGCGCGTCATCCTGCTCGGTCGTGAAACCGAGCTGGTTGTTGGTGATGATGTGTATAGTGCCGCCAGTCTTATAGCCAGGCAGTTTGTAGAGGTTGAGAGTCTCGGCCATGACCCCCTCGCCCTGAAACGCCGCGTCCCCGTGGATAAGTATCGGAAGCGACGCCTCCTCGTCCTGCTTCGGCGGCCCCGCCTCATCTCGCGTCTCCTGGGTGGCGCGGGCCATGCCCTCGACCACCGGGTTGACGTGCTCCAGGTGGCTCGGATTCGGCGCCAGGTTGATAAGGACTTTCTGATCGGCCTCCTCGTCTGCAAGCTGGAAGCCCCGGATACCGAGGTGGTACTTCACGTCCCCAACCCAGGCATCACCCGACCGGTCGGCGACCGCCGCTTTCTCGCCCTTCTCCGGTTGCTGGAACTCACCAAAGATCTTCGAGTATGGCTTGTCCAGGACGTGCGCGAGGACGTTCAACCGGCCCCGGTGTGCCATCCCCAGGACCACCTCGGGCGTCCCCTTTTCGGCGGCAGAGCGGACGAGCCGGTTCAACATCGGGACCAACATATCCAGGCCCTCGACGGAGAAGCGCTTCTGCCCGAGAAACGCCTTGTGGAGGAACTTCTCGAAGGTGTCGACACGCGTGAGGCCCTCGAGAAGCTCTTTTGCAGCCTCGCCTTCCAGGACTCGATTAAAGCGCTCCGACTCGACCGCGTCCCTGAGCCAGAACCGTTCCTTTGCGATATGGATGTGGCCGAAGTCATAGCCGGTGGTGTTGCAGTAGATGCGCTTGAGCTCTTCGATAGCCTCCCGCGCCGAATTCGTGCGCTCCGGGATCGGGCCTACTCCCGGAGCGTTGACTATGCTCGCCGGTAGGGCTTCGAGATCATCCTCGCTGATGTCATGAAAGCCAGGGTCAAGCGTTGGGTCTCCGGGAGGCGGAGAGCCCAGAGGGTCGAGCTGGGCTGCTCGGTGCCCGAAGTCCCGGATGGCGCGTATATACTTGGCTGCCCCAACGACCTTATCCACGTCCACCCCGGGAACCTCGGAGACGGCGACGGGGCCATTGCTCCCCGCTTCGGGCGGTCGCCACTGCTCAAAGAAGCTCCGCGTGCGTTTGTCTACGGAGTCGGGGTCTTTCTTATACCTTTCATAGAGCTCCAGGACGTAGCCGAGGTTGGGGCCGTAGAACTGGCTCTCGGTACGGTTCTTCACAGGATCACACCCTCACGTGTAGTTAAGACGGTTTTCGCGTGATTGCGTCTCATATTTATAAAACGATCAAGCACTACAACTACACTCAATGATATCGCATCTTCCGGGCCGGTTTCACCCGAAATGGAGTACTTCTACCCTGCTCGTAGCCCCCAGCTCTATTAGCGATAGGCGCAAGTAGGCGCCATCCTCAGGGGCCGCTTCCCTACTGTGCGACCAGCAAGGCTGAATGGCTGCTCAATGAGGGATCTAGTAGCCGATGGCGCAACCGCCGATGCGCGGGTCACAGCCCCTGTGATCAGCGAATAGGTGCACCCTGTTTCGGTGTGCTCCTATCTTCTGGAAACGTTGAAGACGGGAGCATCGGATCTAGCACGTTTCCGAGACCAGTCAAACCTGCAATAGAGTTCGCCAAACTCAATTCAGTAGCGAAAGCTGCTCAACCCTGTTCCACGATCTATCAGGCAAGCTGCCTAGAGGCCTCCGAGGCCCTCGCGAGCAAGCTTGGCTGTTCACGATGAGATCCACAGAGGAGCAAACACAAAACCGGCCCTATATCGATCAACGCCAGCAAGATAACAAGCGAAGCGAACCGCTATAACCTCTTCTCTCATACTCACCTTATTAGCAATTTTCGAGGCGCAGTGACAGAGAGCGTCTGGGATCGAACAAACACGTAACGCCGTCTTCGCCTGACCTTACAGATAGTTTATACGCTCCGGTTATGGAGAGTGTCGGAGAGAGGACTCTGGTGGGGACGCCAAGGACCCGCTTCCTTATCACCGAACTTCGCAACCGAGAAATCGACGCAAAATTCTACCTCTATCACCTCCTTAGAGGAGCACTCCTCCCACGAAGTGCATATAGGTCCCTCCCAATCAACGCACACCACCACTTCT
>DASQSI010000110.1:0-2709 GCA_035642415.1 Rubrobacteraceae bacterium | reverse complement strand
GAGGGGGCCACGCTGGTCGACACCGGAATTCCAGGACAATTGGACGCCATAAGACGGGAAATAGAAAACGCTGGTGTGGATTTCGAAAGTGTTCGCCGTATCGTTTTGACCCACCAAGACATCGACCATATTGGGGGGTTGCCGGAGATCGTCCGCGTTCGCGGGGGTGAGATCGAGGTGTTGGCTCACGAAGAGGACAAACCCTACATCGAGGGCGACAAACCCTTGATCAAGATGAATCGCGAGCGTATGGTCCAAATGATGGAATCTCTACCAGAATCGCAGCGCCAACAGCTCGAACGAATCATTTCTACACCTCCTTCGAGCAGAGTCGACCGCACCCTGCATGACGGCGAGGAGTTGCCTCTTCACGGTGGCATCCAAGTCATTCATACACCCGGACATACACCAGGCCACCTTAGCCTGTTCGTCAAGAAAGCGAGGCTTCTGATCGCGGGAGACGAACTGGTGGTCGAAGAGGGTGAGTTGGTTGGACCTAGGGAGTGGGCGACGGCGGACATGGAAAGCGCTAAGGCCTCGCTTAGGAAGCTAACCGGTTACCAAATCGACTACGTGCTCTGTTATCACGGTGGCTTTTATGGCCCCGACGCCTCTGAGAAGATCGCTCAATTGAGCGCAAGAGCTAACGGAAGATAACGCCTTACAGTCAAGACTATCGCCTCGGTCCTCATTACGGGAAGGTTAACATCTCGCTGGGAGCGTCCCAATAAATCGGTTGGGCTGGAAAGGTCGCAGAAGCTGTTCTCTCGCTCGTGCTGAATCCTTTTATCACGGTCCGAGCCGCCTCCGTCAATGGCGGGATGTATCAGTGCTAACGCAGGAGGTGGAAGAATGAGAAAGTTGAACGGAAAGGTGGCCGTCGTGACCGGAGGCGGCCGGGAATAGGACGGGCTAACGTCGAGGCCTATCTGGAGGAAGGCGCATACGTAACGCTGACCGCGGCTCGGGAGAAGGCCGAGATAGAGGACATCGTCCGGAAAGCCGGACCCGAACGAGCACTCGCGCTCATGGCCGACGTTACCAAGCCGGAGGAGTGCGAGCGGGTGATAGCTCAGACAGTGGAACGGTTCCGCGAGGTGAACGTGCTAGTCAACAACGCCGGGCGTGGGATGAAGTATGTAAGCCCGGATTTTCTCACCGAGCCAACGCGCTTCTGGGAGACGCATCCTAAGACATGGAAGATGGTCGTGGACACCAAGGTCAACGGTCCCTTTTTCATGACTCGGGCGGTGGTGCCACGGATGCTCGAGCAAGGCGGCGGAAGCATCATAAACGTCAGCATGAACTACGAGACTATGAAGCGCAGGGGTTTCTCGCCCTACGGCCCATCGAAAGCAGCGCTCGAGTCGGAGTCGATCATCTGGGCTCAGGACCTCGAGGATACCGGGATCCGGCTGAACGCCGTCCTACCTGGTGGGGCGACCGAGACTGGCATGATCCCAGCGGGATTGCCCGGCGACGTACGCTCACGATTGCTGCAACCCCAGATCATCGCACCACCCGCCGTCTACCTGGCCTCCGACAGCTCCCGACACCTGAACGGCTACCGCCTCGTCGCTGCCGAGTGGTCGCCCGAGAATCCGGAAGGTCGCCCCGCAGCCCACGGGCTTGGGGCGTAGAGAACTGTCTGCTCCGTTCTATGGCGCTCATCGTATGTCTCCCTCCCTTCAAGCGAACCGTTCCAGAGCAACCCGATCGGCTCTGGGTGTGGTCGGCAGGTGAGATCCCCTCGGCCCAAGCTGCTCGCGTGCATCTTGGCGGTATTTAGCTTTTCTAGTCACCATCCTTACTCGTTATGCCCGCGTGCGGCTGAGAACAGTGCACCAAGGAGGCTAGCGGCAGCCCCCACAAAAAGCGCTGTGTGGAAGCCGGAGATGAAGGGGGCAGCCTCCTGGGCCGAAAGGCCCTGCGCCACGGCTCCAGAGAAAATCTCGAACATCTGATCTACCGGCAACGCGCTGGTGATAATCGAGATGGCAAGGGCTATCGACAACACACCTCCGGTGTTAGCGAGCAAGGCGCGCGCACCGCTGGCTACCCCGCGTTGGTCGGGTCTAACCGAGTTCATTATGGCCCTGGTGTTAGGCGAGTTGAAGATGCCGCTTCCCCCCCCTACTATGACCATGAGGAGGGCAATCTCCCAATAGGGAGTGTAAACCCCGATGAAGGTCGCCATCCCTATCAGCCCGGCTGCCATCACGAGCATCCCGAGCGTGCTAATCACGCGGGCAGACATCCTGTCAGCGAACCACCCAGAGACGGGCGAGGCGAGGAACATGGTCCCGGCTAGGGGCATGAGTAGGATGCCGGCCATCAGGTGGTCGTAGCCCTTCACTCCTATAAAGAAGAACACGAACATGAACATCACCGCAAACTGGGCTATCGAGCTCAGAAAGGCGCTTATGTTCCCGAAGGCAAAGACGCGGCTCTTGAACATCGAGAGGTTGAGCATAGGAGCCTTCACCTTGCTCTCCACCACCAAAAACGCGGGCAAAAACACCGCGGCGGCCAAAAACCCGCCGACCACAAGTGGTGTACCCCAACCCTCGATCCCGCCTAGCGTCAGGGCGATCAACAGCCCCGTCAGCCCCACAAAGAACGTTGCGTTGCCGGCTACATCGAGCCTCTGACCCTTCTCTAGCTCGACGATCTCTCTGAGGTTTATCGCCGCCCATATAGTGCCGATGA
>DASQSI010000109.1:0-3851 GCA_035642415.1 Rubrobacteraceae bacterium | reverse complement strand
ACAGTGCCTTTTGAGAAATTTTCACGTATTTCATCTACCGCAAGGCGCAATTCGTGTTGGACCATCCCAGTAACAGCGAGACGATATTCGTTAGTGTCGGGCTCAGGGATCGAGCCGTGATTACGGACGTAGAAGAGCTTTGTAGGGGTTATAAAGCTCCGGCGAAGTAGTTCTAAAGGAGGTTCGGCGTTAAGAGGTAGCTCCGAACGAGTGACTATCTCCGGATGCTTTCCGGAGCGGTTTGCCGTTGTTTGCTAACTTTCCTATGCGACACTCTCTATGCAATCTGGTGCGTTGTTTGAAGGACTGTTGACCCTTCGGCTCACCGGGTAAGCCTCCATGGCGTCGTTAGGGTAAGGCCTCAATAGAGAGGTGAGAGCCTCCTTCTCCTTGAAATCCGGATCTAGCCACAGGCTGTAATCCTCAGGAGCCAAGATCACCGGCATCCGGTTGTGTATATCCCTCACCAGCTCGTTAGCTTCCGTGGTTATGATCGTGCACGAGCGTATCTCCTGTGCGTCTCTCCAACTCTCCCATAGCCCGGCGAAAGCAAAGGGTGAGCGATCCTTCATATGGATGTAATAGGGCTGCTTGCCATCAGGGGTACGCCGCCACTCGTAAAAACCATCCGAAAGGACCAAGCAGCGACGGTCCTTGAAGGCTTTACGGAATGAGGGCTTTTCGGCAACGGTCTCGCTCCTGGCATTGATCATCCGATTACCGATACTAGGGTCATCTGCCCATGCAGGAACTAGACCCCACCTCAGCATCTCGAGTTTCCTCTTTTCATCTTCAGCAATTACCGCAGCTACCTCTTGGGTAGGAGCTATGTTATAGCTGGTGGTTATGGAAGAGGGGTACTCGTCGATGTCAAACTGCTCAACTAGCTCATTTACCGGTGCTGCTAAGGTGTACCTGCCACACATAATTTTCTGGCTCCCTTGTGACGCTGACTCACTTTCCAAAAACCTCTTCAGTAATTTTACTGGGGAAAAGGTCAGAATCCCCTACCTAGGTTAACCGTATGTTAGAGAAGATTTGTCCCCGAGAGGGTCACAATAGAAAGCACGTTGTTGAAAGCCAGCCAGTTGCTCTGGGCGGAGAAGGACATAGAGTTCACGAAGAAGCCTAGCTTATAGGCGCCCACTGTGCCTCCTGGGCGAGCTGCTGCCCGGCCGGGAGTGGCACTCTTTATGTGCCGTGGAGGGGAGATAAAACACGGCCCCGGTCGAGCCCCTCAAGAAGCATGTTACCAGAGCAGCGCACACTATAGCCGCGAGTAGCTCTCTGGGTTCGTGCAGGGCGCGCACCATCTCTTCCATAGGTGAGCCTTGCCTGAGCCAGCGACACACAGTACCGCTAGCAGGGCAGCTATACCTAACAGGATCTCTGTCACGAACACCTCCTTTCCTAGGTCATCCCCTGCGTGTGCCCACACGTAAGCCATTCTGAGAACCTTCGCTAGAGCTAGCGGCAGTCCCCTAGATGGCAGGCGTAGCCACATTGGCCTGGGGGCCACCCATGAAGGGTGCGCCGAACTTCGCCAGGTGGCATCATCTTAAGGCGTAAGCGTAAACCCGCTGGGGAAGGCGGGAGGAAGGATGTAGCCCGTGCCTAAGATCACCACGAGCCAGGACTTCACTCGCGAAGAGGTGGCGCTCGCCTTGCGGAACCCCGGGATGCCCCTCGAGGGGCTCCGCTACCCTATCACCCCCATTGGGATGCACTACCTCCTGAGCCACTTCGACATCCCCTTTATCGACCCCACGACCTATGAGCTTCCTGTGGCAGGTCGCGTTCGCAATCCTATCAACCTGACCCTCGAGGAGTTGAAGGCGCGTCCGACAGTCACACTGCCCGTGATAATGGAGTGTGCTGGCATCGGCCGTGCACACCTGACTCCGCGACCCATTTCGATGCCATGGCGCGACGAAGCCGTTGGGTGTGCCGAATGGACAGGCACGCCGCTGCGTCCAATACTCCAGGAGGCCGGTCTGCTCGACGACGTGGCCGAGATCCTTTTCACGGGCCACGATCGGGGTATCGACCAAGACGTCGAGCAGAACTACGAGCGAAGCCTGCCGCTCGAGGAGGCCATGCAAGAGGAAGTAATCCTCGCCTACGAGATGAACGGGCAGCTACTTCCTCCCCAGCACGGCTTCCCACTCCGCCTCGTTGTGCCGGAGTGGTACGGGATGACGTCTGTGAAGTGGCTGAAGTCGATCACGGCGATCAGCGAGCCGTTCGAGGGCGTCCAGCAGCAGGCCTTGTATCACTATCGGCAGACCGAGAACGACCCTGGTACACCGGTAACGCGCAAGCACCCGCACGCCTTAATGGTACCGCCAGGGATACCCGATTACCTATCCCGCGTCCGGCACGTACAGGCAGGACGGACGGTTGTGGAGGGTCGCGCATGGTCCGGCTTTGGAGCGGTGGAGCGAGTGGAGTTCAGTTCCGATGGCGGGCGCACGTGGGAAGAAGCCGAACTCGGCGAGCAGGTCGAGCGCCATGGCTGGAGGTCGTGGTCCTATGAATGGCACGCACAGGAGCCTGGTGACTACGAGCTGTGCGCACGCGCGACTGACATAGCAGGAAACACTCAGGCGGCTGACAATAACGAGGCCTGGAACGTTGGCGGCTACGGCGTTAACGTTATCCAGCGCGTACCAGTGGTGGTCAGCTAGCTTTTCTGCAGCCCTGGGCATCGCAGCCTTCTTGGATTTAGTCGCCACGCTCGGCCAGAAGCAGAGCTAGAGCGATGTAGCCCCACCCCATTTCTCTTTAGCGGCTATACTCGGATGAGGCTCTGAGTATCGGAGAAGAAAAGAGCAAGGGATATATATGACTAACACGCAAAATGCAGAACGCCTGATTCTGGTGACCGGGGCAACTGGCAAGCAGGGAGGTGCGGTGGCGCGAAGCCTTCTCGATCGAGGCTTTCGGGTTCGCGCGCTCACCCGCGACCCGCAGAGGCCGGAGGCCCAGGCTCTAACCGAACAGGGAGCCGAGGCTGTACAAGGCGATATGGACGACCGCTCCGCTATGGACCGGGTGCTCGAAGGCGCCTACGGCGTCTTCTCTGTGCAGAACTTCTGGGAGGCCGGCTACGATCTTGAGGTACAACAAGGCAAGACAGTTGCTGATGCGGTGAATGACGCTGGTGTGGAGCATTTTGTTTACAGCTCCGTCGGCAGTGCCTACCGGGAGACGGGGATCTCGCACTTCGACAGCAAGTGGGAAATAGAGAAGCACGTGCGTGAGCTCGGGCTTCCGTACACGATCCTGCGCCCAGTCTTCTTCATGCAAAACTGGGAGACGATGCAAGAGCACATCCTCGGCGGTAGCCTGGCTCAACCACTCGACCCCGATAAGCCGTTCCAGCAGGTGGCCGTCGAGGACATCGGCGCCTTCGCAGCCATAGCATTTGAACATCCGGACGAATGGATCGGGCGAGAGGTAGATCTTGCCGGGGACGAACAGACCATGCCCGAGATAGCCGAGACCTTTGGCCGCGTCATAGGGAGAGAGGTCGAATACTATCAGGTGCCCTGGGATCAATTTGAGGAGCAGATGGGCGAAGAGTACGCCCTCATGTACCGTTGGTTCAACGAAGTGGGTTACGAGGCTGACATCGCTGCCTTACGGCAAGAGTACCCCGAGCTTACTACGTTCGAGCGGTACCTCCGCAGCCATGGATGGGAGAGCGCAAAGCTTCCTGCAGGGGGTTAAGCTGTATGGCAATCACCCGTTTGGCGTATAGGTACTAGATGCCGGCGTCAAATTGATAACTGCCTATGGAACGCTACCGAGCGTAGCGGGGGTCCCGGGCTTCGCTAATAAGCCTTCAG
>DASQSI010000108.1:0-4297 GCA_035642415.1 Rubrobacteraceae bacterium | reverse complement strand
CCAGAGGGGGTTCAGGCAGGGCAAGCTCGGGGGCTACCTGCACGTGTACATAGGCCAGGAGGCCGTGGCTACCGGCTTCATTGATGCCTATAAAGAGGGTGATAAGGTCATCACCGCATACCGTGACCACGCCTTTCCCCTGCTGTTAGGCAGCGACCCCAAAGCTACCATGGCCGAGCTCTACGGCAAGAGGACCGGCCTCGCCAAGGGCAAGGGGGGCTCGATGCACCTCTTCGACGTCGAGCACGGTTTCTATGGGGGTTGGGGCGTCGTCGGCGGGCACGTGCCCATAGGTGTAGGCATAGGCTACGCCCTGCGCTACGAGGAGACCGATCAGATCTGCCAGCTCTATCTCGGCGACGGGGCGATAAACATCGGGCCTTTCCACGAGGCTGCCAACCTGGCAGGGCTCTGGGGCAGGGATGGGATGAACGCGACCCTTTTTATCGTTGAGAACAACCAGTACGGCATGGGCACATCCGTCGCTCGTTCCACAGCCATGACCGATCTCGCGGCTAAGTTCAACGCCTATGGCATAGAGAACGAGAAAGTCGATGGTATGGACCTGGAAGCGGTCCTCGAGTGCGCCCACCGAGTGACGGAGCAAGTACGGGAGACCGGCAAGCCCTACGCCGTTGAGGCCATCACGTACCGTACAGCACCACACGGGGCGGCTGACTTCTTTGAGAAGTACCGGACGAAAGACGAGGTCAAAAAGTGGCGCGAGCGCGACCCGATCGGCCTCCTCGAGTATAAGCTCCTCGAAAGAGGCGTCCTCGATGAGGACAGGCTCGAGGAGATAAAGGACGAGATGAAGGAGACCATAGACGAGGTCACCGAGTTCGCTGATGAGAGCGAGGAGCCGCCGATCGAAGAACTCTACACCGACGTCTACGCGGGAGAAGACGAGTACATGGGAGAGGAGGAGTAAGGTCATGCCCGAGAAGACCTATCGCGAGGCTCTCAGGGAGGCTATGAGCGAGGAGATGGAGCGGGACGACAGCGTCGTGCTGATGGGCGAGGATATCGGCGTCTACGGCGGGACGCAACTCGTTACCGACGGCCTCCTCGACAAATTTGGCTCCAAAAGGGTCATCGACACCCCCATCTCCGAGGACGGTTTCACAGGCGCGGCCGTTGGCATGGCGATGATGGGTATGCGGCCCATAGTCGAGATGATGACCATGAACTTCTCGTTCTTGGCGGTCGACCAAATCGTCAATCATGCTCCTAAGGTTCGCTACTTCTCCGGTGGACAGGTGGAGGTGCCGCTCGTGATCCGCGGTCCCAATGGTGGTGGTGTTCAGCTCTCCGCTCAGCATACCCACTCACTAGAGTCCTTCTACGGTCAATTCCCTGGCTTGAAGGTTGTCGCTCCCGTCACGCCCCACGACGTCAAGGGCATGATGCTTACCGCCATCCGGGACCCGAACCCGGTGGTCTTTCTGGAGGCTGGTGCGTTGTACGGCACAAAAGGCGAGGTACCAGAAGGCGACTATACCGTGCCCTTTAACAAAGCGCGGATAGCCCGCGAGGGAGATGACGTGACGCTTATCTCATACGGCCGGCAGGTTAACCTCTGCTTGCAGGTCGCCGACAAGTTAGAAGAAGAGGACGACATAAAAGCCGAGGTCATAGACCTGCGCTCCTTAAGACCGTTTGACGAAGAGACGATCATCGAGTCGGTTAAGAAGACGCACAGGGCGGTTGCGGTGCAGGAGCAGTGGCGTTATTTCGGGGTAGCGAGTGAGGTCACGGCAATTATCCAAGATAAGGCGTTCGACTACCTAGACGCACCGGTGAAGAGGGTAAGCGGGGCCGAGGTCCCAGGTCCTTACGCGCGAAACCTTGAACTTGCGGCCTTTCCCAGCGAGGAGCAGGTGGCGGACGCGGCGCGGCAGGTGCTTTATCTGGAGGTGGTGTAGTAGTGGCGGAAGTGATCATGCCCAAGATGGGTGACGCGATGGAGGAGGGCACCCTCCTCAAGTGGCTCAAGAGCGAGGGCGACGAGGTCGAAGAGGGTGAGCCAATAGCCGAGATCGAAACCGATAAGGCCTCGATGGAGATCGAGGCCGAGGACTCCGGCACGCTCCACGAGATCATTGTCCAAGAGGGCCAGGACGTGCCCGTCGGCGAAGCGATAGCCGTGATCCTGGGCGAGGGTGAAGAGCCCCCCGACCGCGATGGCGCTGGCGAGGTCGAAGCCGAAGAAGAAGCCGAGGCCGAGGAGAGTACCGAAGCCCAAGCTCAGACCGCTACCGAAACCGA
This sequence comes from Rubrobacteraceae bacterium, assembly GCA_035642415.1. Classification (GTDB taxonomy): domain Bacteria; phylum Actinomycetota; class Rubrobacteria; order Rubrobacterales; family Rubrobacteraceae; genus Rubrobacter_F. The sequence continues at coordinate 2,029 of DASQSI010000108.1, read as the reverse complement.
GGAAGAAGAGGCACCCGAGACGGAGGAAGAACCTGCCGCCACAACGCAGCCTGAGGGCAGGGCCGACGGCCAGGTTCGTGCCTCCCCTATTGTTCGACGTCTCGCGCACGAGAACAACCTCGACCTTTCGCAGATAGAGGGCTCAGGCCCGCAAGGCCGCATCGTCGAGCGCGACGTGCGGGCAGCGATAGAAAGCGGAGTAGCGCAGGCCGACGGCAAGGCTGAGACCGAAGCCCCTGAGGCTCCTACCGAGGAGCAGCCTCAGGAGGCCCCGCAGGCCATTTGGCAGCCTCCGCAGCTGCCCGAGCCTACCGGGGCCCCTGGGACCGAAGTCCAAGCGCCGACCCGGATGCAGCAGATCATCGGCGAGCGGATGACGGCAGCGTGGCAGCAAGCTCCACACTTCTATGCCACGGTTGAGGTTCAGATGGATGAGGCGATGGCGCTGCGCGCGCAACTTAACGAGAAGCTCGCCGAAGAAGAGATAAAGCTCTCCATCAATGACTTGGTCATGAAAGCGTGCGCGTCGGCCCTGAAGGACTTCCCGAACCTCAACTCCCTGTACACCAGCGAGGGTATCGAGCTACACGAGAAGGTGGACATGGCGATGGCCGTGGCCCTGGAGGATGGCCTTATAACGCCCGTCATCAGAGATTGCGCCAACAAAGGCCTCTCTGCCATCTCGCGAGAATCCAAGGAGCTCGCAAAGCGTGCTCACGAAGGAGATCTTACGCCTGAGGAGTATCAGGGTGGTAGCATCACCGTTTCTAACATGGGCATGTTCGGCGTCGAAAGCTTCAGCGCCATCATCAACCCGCCGCAGGCCGCGATAGTGGCCGTTAGCAGCATCATTAAGCGCCCGACCTACAATGAAGACGGCGAGGTCGTTCCAGCCAACTTGATGAAGCTCACCCTCTCAGCCGACCACCGCATCGCCAACGGCGCTGATGGCGCACACTACATGGCCACCGTCAAACGTCTGCTCGAGAACCCTATGCTGCTGCTTGTTTAAGTTGCGAAAAAGCCAGGTTCTCGCGCCCGTTCCTCAGGAGGCTGCAAGAAGAACCTCCCTGCGTTAAGCTACACATCACGCCCGTATCGAACGGGCAGGGGTTAAACGCAGAGAGGAGGAAGTCGTGGCAGTGGAACCGGTGATGATTCGGAACGTATGCTTGATAGGGCACCGGGGAAGCGGGAAGACTGCCCTTGGGGAGGCGATGCTCGGGCTTGCGTCGGGGAGAAAGGGAGCCCAAGGGAGCATACTCGACCAAGCTGAAGAAGAGGCCGAACGGGAGATGACGCTCGGGATGGGTGTTGCCCATCTCGAGTGGAAGGGGCGCCACGTCAATGTACTCGACACCCCTGGTGACGGGGGATTTATTGCGGACGCCTTCATCGCTCAAAGGGCAGCAGACTGCGCCATTCTCGTGGTGCACGCGCAGGATCCTATCCAGGTGGTAACCGAGCGGGTCTGGCGGCGGGGGGAGAAGGAGGGAATCCCACACATCATCGTCGTGAACCACCTGGACCGGGAACGTACGGATTTTTCGGCGGTTGTCGAGCAGCTCCGGGAGCGCTTCGGAATGGCGGTCGTGCCGCTGAACCTGCCGATCGGTCGAGAGAGCGGCCTCAGGGGCGTGTACGGGCTCTTGAGCGGCACCTCTTTCGTAGATGGGCAGCAGACCACTGAGATCCCCGGCGGGATGGAAGAGGAGGTCGAAGAAGCCAAGGTACAGGTGCTCGAGACCATCGCCGAGAGCGACGACACACTACTCGAGAAGTACCTTGAGGGAGAAGAGCTTACGACCGAGGAGGCGTTCGAGGGCTTAAGGCGCGGTATTGCAGACGGGGTCATCATCCCGGTTCTAGCGACTAGTGCTGAGAAGATGATCGGGGTCGATAGAGTGCTCGATGTAATCGCCGGCAGCGCCCCGAGTCCAGCGGACCATTCGCGCTGGACGACCGAGGATGGAGAAGAGGTACCCTGTGACTCAGATGGTCCCTTTGCCGCCTACGTCTTCAAGACCTA
>DASQSI010000107.1:0-5174 GCA_035642415.1 Rubrobacteraceae bacterium | reverse complement strand
CCCGACTCTCGAGGTGCGTAAAGAGAAACAGTAAATAGAGCTGCCAGCCTTTGGTGCGACCTTGGCTAGCGTAGTGTCTTAAGAAGCCGCTAGAGTATGAGCAAACAAAAGGAAGCTTGCAGAGAGGGAAGGCATGCCCGATGGCAGTTCGTTCTCTGTTCCGTGTTGCCAAACCTCTAATTAGACCATTGGCTTCTCAGGTACTCCAGGGTACGGAAGGAAACGGCGACGACTCCTGAGTAGGTTGTCGATCTGAGTCAGAAGAAGGTTGATTCCTTTGGTCTTCTTGCTGTTGTGGTTCTCCTGGCCCGCTTGGCAGTTTCACTTCTTGCGATCTCTCAGGTGAGCTTGACTGTTGATTTCCTTCTTCTGGGACGATGATCGGGCTCTGCTGATCGGGGTGGGCTGAGCTAGACGGCTGAGACGAACCCTGAACACCTTCAGGTAGTGAAGACACCCCGGGCACACCAGGGCTCGGCTTCTGCGAGAATTTAGAAGCTGGTTGCTGCGGCAAGGCAGGGTTTGGTTGCTGAGGAGTAGCTGGAGGAGGTTGAACCGCCGGAGCGCCGCTAGGCACGCTTCGGCCACCGCCGAGGATAGATGGCAGTGTAATAGTACTTGTTGACGGTTGACCATCTTCTGCTGAAGACTCCGCAGCAGGACAGTCCTCCCATAGCCAACACGAAAGGCTTTTACCCACCCCCAGCTCGAGAACTGTGACGATACTTAGAGCCACCAGGAATGAAATCCCTGCTGCTAGGAGACTGCCGATGAGAATGGCTCGCCGCCGTTTAGGAGGTGCCGCTGTAAGGGAGAAGACCTTGGCAAATGCTGCTTGGATACTAGAGCGGACGTTGCGCCAAGAAAGGCGTGTTCGCAAGCCGCCTGGCATTTTTACCATCGTATTTGGCACCTTTGCCACCGTAGCCGGAGCACGCGCCAGGTAAACCTTTAGAAAATCGACCAGTGCCGTGAGAATCATCGCGCCCACAGCAAGTCCAATAACTGTACCGGCAACACCAAAGCGAGAGGTGAGGATGGTTGCCGCAGGCGAGGCTATCCCAACTGCTATCACTTTGGGAAGATCAAGAATGCTCTGTTTTTGCTGGTCGTCCACAGAGATCCCTCCAAATTCTCTAGTAGCCGACGCTGCTACCCGCTGGCAGCCTTCTGGCAGGGTAGACTCTACCACAACATATAGTGTTTACCGCCATGAATCTACCCAGCGCGTGGTAGGCACCCTATGGCCAGGGAACAAGCATTCCCCTAACTACTCAGAGCCAGGATCAGCGTGAGTAGGTGGTATTGTCTTATGTAGTACGTTGGGCTGCGATAGGGTTCTGCCGAGGAGTTGGTGAAGAGCATGGTCCGTGCGCGTACCTCGTCGTAAAGAGACCGACAGGTTGTTAGCATCCTCGCCTCAGTAGCAATAGGACCTTGAGCACAGTACTCCTGCAATCGCCGAGCGCTGGCCTCATCGATATAAGGAAGCGCGCTTAGAGAACGTTGCCTATGTTTGTATCCCGTACTAGGCCCTTATACTGGCCAAGCCGGATCGTGCTGGGCGTCGTTGCTGTCTTCTTGCTTCTGCAGATAGTCTTACGTGCCTTGCGTCGAGCGGCCCCATGACCGATGCACTCTCGTTTGGCTCCAGTACTCACCACGCCCTTGCGCGCGTGGTTATTCGGTCCGCCGGAGCGGCTACTGGACTGCTTCGACCTCTTCATGTTCTGTCCTCCTTTCCGCTAGAAGCAGCGCTATCTAATGAAAAGCCCCGTGGCACCTGTTTCAGGCACAGGCCATATACTAGTATCGTTTCAGTAACGCATGCTACTATGGTGGCCGGGATACAGGGAGAGACCTCCTGGAGCAATAAGGAGGGTTCTGTGAAGAAAGGGGCGGCACGCAGGCCTGAAGATGGCAGCCGCCAGCAGGCTGTTTCGAGGCTAAACGTAGCGATCGCGCTCACGGCCGCGATCGCAGGGCTCATCTACGGTTACGATCTGGGCTCCATCGCCAGCGCGATCCTCTTCTTAGGACCTCACTTCCGACTCTCCACCTTTATGGTCTCCGTAGTGAGCTCCACGGTGGTACTAGGGCAACTGTTCGGCGCCTTCAACGCTGATCGCATCTCCAAGACGATAGGACGCAAGCGCACCTTGGTTTTGGTGCCGCTAGGCTATGCGGTCTTCGCAGGCTTCCAAAGCATCGCCCCCAACAAGTGGTTCTTGACTATAGCCAGATTGCTCCTCGGATTCGTCATCGGCGTCTCGTTCATCACGGCGCTAGCCTACATCGTGGAGTCGGCAGAAGTGTTGCAACGATTGAAGGACATGCTGGAAAGGAGAGCGGCATGAAACCGGCGGACCCGATCGGCGAGCAGGCAACAGCGTCCCAGGGAGTCTACGAACGTCTGGCTCGCTACCCGCTCCTCAATGCCCTCATAGAACGCCGCTCGCGCCGCTTCGGCGAAGGCATGAGCCTGAATGGAGGACCGCTTGCCTACCACAGCACGCACGCACCGCAACCGTTAAGACTCGAGGAAGAGGCTGCCCTGGCCTTCGCGGGGTGTGGTATCACCGGCTTCGCCCTGGCCGACCTTCCTTATGAGAGCGGCGACGTACCGGAGGCGGGTGGCGGTAACATCATGACTCACTTTGTAGGCCGCACGGTGGCGAGCGGCGACGCTATGCATAACATAACCCTCTTCGTCATCAACGACGAGGGCGTGTGGATGCTGAAGCGCCCCCAAGACTATCCTCGTGAGGAGATCGCCGGTCTCTCCCAGGCAGCCCGCGAGTGCCGGCTGGTGGAGCTCTACAAGAAGAGCCGGGTGCAAATCGCCCAAGGACGGCACGACGTACCCCGCGAGCTACCCTTCGTGGCACCGTTCAACAAGTGGGCGGCCAACCTACTCGGCACAACCTACTTTCTACCGGTCGCCGAATGCTCAGCTCTCTACATTAACATCCTGCTCTCAGCCTTCGGCGAGGAATTTAGCTACTTCGTGGTGGATGAACGCAACCGCTTCAAACCTCCAGGTATCGCCAGGTTCGCGCGCTCCAAGGGCGGACACCTGCATGACGACCCAAGAGGGGGCCGCTTTGCCACAATCGGGTTTCTCGAAACCTGGCTGTACGAGTTTATAGCCATAGAACAGGGTGGGATGTTGCAGAATTTAGGGCTGATGACCCAGGCGTTAGGGCTGGGCGGCTTCCCACACTTCGCGGCGCACCCCTTCATCTGGTTCCAGGCTCTAGGATTTCGCATGCAGGAGATCCCTTTCTCACGCACTATTGGTGCCGGGCCGTTAACCAAGTGGGTGATGAGAGCACTACGCAAGGATCTGCCCGTGCCTACCGCCGTGGGACTGGAACGTAATGGTGAGGTCCTGATCAAACCCTTCTGTCCGCCCTACTACGGCAGCATGGAAGAGGCGGTGCTTGCCTTCGTGGACTACAAGTACGAGCAGGGGAAGGGCACGTTCCGCGATGGGGGCGCCGCCACGGGCTGGCGAGACGGGGCAAGGGTGCAGCACGGCATCCCACCCTACTCCGATGAGGCTATAGCCGCCACAATAGCCTACTGCGAGTACGTCTACGAGAGGTACGGGCGCTTCCCGGCCAACAGCGGCCCGTTCCGCACGGTACTCGCGCACCAAACCCACCACCTAGACCCGGACTTCTACGACCGTTTCTACCGCCGACAAACACTGAGTGAGACCCAGGGCCAGCATCGGGCCTGGTGGCACGACGAAACAGGAGCCTGACATGTCCGGCGGTGACCGTCGCTGCAGCATCGTTCGTCTGTTAACTGACGAAGCTGGCCAAAGTCCATCCTCCTAGAGTTGTTCCAGTAGAGGGATTGCTCCTTAGGGGCAGTCGGATCTAGATCTGCTCCCTTACTCAACAAGACGTCCCGGCGCGAGTCCTCCCAACATCAGACCAGGAGGCTCAGGTACGTGCACCATGCATCGAAAGGACATGTGGGCGGTCGTCGCGTACTTGATTCCGACCGTCGGCCTCCTGCTGCAGGGGCTTCTCTACGTGACGACGCCCAGGTTCATGCTGTATCATGCAGACGCGCTGGGAATGACGTGGGAGGAGCTTCCCGCGAACTACCAGGGCTTTGTGCTTGGTGTCCTCAAAGCCATGGGCGCGGGCTCCGTCGCGGTGACTGTCGCGCTACTGATCATGATCCTGATTCCGTTCCGCCGCGGTCACGCGTGGGCGCGCTGGGCCGTGCCGGTGGTCGGCGTCTTGTTCACCGCACTCACCCTCTATGGTGCGCTCACCATTGCGACGCGCACTCCGGCGTCTCCACCCTGGTTGCAAACGTGCGGGCTCATCGCGCTGTATCTTCTGGGTGCGCTCATTACGTACTGGCCAACCCGGCGCGAGAGTCCGCGATCCGGTAGTCAGAAACCGTCTGAAAAGCTGCGATAGGCCCTGACCTCGAGCCTCAAGAATCGACGCGGAACGAGGTCAAAGAAGGCTCATTTCGCTACTCTGGGGGCCAAGACGGAGGTCCCATGGGCCACTCCAGACCCTTTCGGACAGTTTCTTAGACCAAATTCGCGAAAGCGCGCAGCAACATATGGATGTGTTCGAAAGAAGGGGCATAACCTACCACCCCGGTAAACAGTTATCTATCCGCCTAGCAAGAAGGCATAAAAATTCGCTTACTGGATCATCCTGCGAGCTAGCAGCCACCCAGCCACTAACAGGGCACTGCCACCTAGTCCCAATAATGGGATAACATCGAGACCACCGGTCGCCGGCAGTTGCCTCGCTACAGCCAGTGTGGGGGATGTACTCGGTGGTGAAGCCGTCGAGGATATCGGCGCGCGGAGCGGGTACAAGCAAGCGTACGGAGACCACCCGCAATAGTCGTAGGGTCCGTAATAAGGACCGTTAGGACCGTAATTAGGACCACTATAACCTTGTGCCCATACTGGGCCTGCTAAGCCTATCATCACTGCCATAACTGCTACTACCGTAAGCAGCGAAGTGGTGCGTCTCACTGTCTTTCACTTCCTTTCTGATTGCTAGTCCTAAAGTAGACGTAGACATGAACTACGCCTTGGTGCAACCAATCGAAACTATAAAGAGCTAATGCCTAGAGAGCACCCCTAGAGCGTGTAGGGGGATGCCCCGTTGCTATTACCCATGACT
>DASQSI010000106.1:0-22417 GCA_035642415.1 Rubrobacteraceae bacterium | reverse complement strand
CGGCTCGGCCGCATGCACGACGTCATGGCCGACCACGTAGAGCGCAGCGTCGTGCCCGGCATCGTCACGTTGGTCAGCCGACGAGGCGAGGTGCACGTCGACGCGATCGGTACGAAGGCGTTCGGTGACAGCGACCCTATGCGGCGCGACACGATCTTTCGCGTCGCCTCGGTGACCAAACCGATCGTGGCCGCAGCGGCGATGATCCTGCTGGAGGAATGCGCGCTGCACCTCGACGGGCCGGTCGACCCGTGGCTGCCGGAACTGGCGGACCGCCGATGGTGCGCAGAACCCGGCGGTCCGCTCGACGACACCGTGCCCGCGAACCGGCCGATCACAATGCGCGACCTGCTGACATTTCGCCTCGGGATCGGGGCGGTAATGGTCTTTCCACCTCGATACCCTATCCAGCAGGCGATGGCAGAGGCGGGCGTCGCTCCAGGACCAACCCTGCCAACGCACGCGCCGGACGAGCTGATGAAGCGCTTCGGCAGCCTGCCACTGGTGCACCAACCGGGCGAGAGGTGGCTGTACAACAGCGGCTCCGACATCCTAGGCGTCCTGATCTCGCGTGTGGCCGGCACGAGCCTGGAGGAGTTCCTGCGGGAGCGGATCTTCGCGCCGCTTGGTATGAACGACACCTCGTTCAGCGTGCCGGCCAGCGAGCTAGATCGGCTGGCGAGCAGCTATTGGACCAATTTCGAGACCGGGGAGTTAGAGGTCTTCGACGGCGTCGACGACAGCCGGTGGGCAAGCCCGCCCGTTTTCGAGTCGGGGGCCGGTGGGCTGGTCTCGACGGTCGACGATCTGCTCGCTTTCGGTCAGATGATGCTGGAAGGGGGCAAGCACGGGAACCAGCGCATCCTGTCGCGGCCGTCGGTCGAGCTGATGACGACCGACCACATCACCGCCGAGCAGAAGGCGGTGTCTAGCTTCTTCCCCGATTTCTGGGATAGTCACGGCTGGGGATTCGGGGTCTCGATCGTGACCCGGCGTACCGATATCGCAGCGACCCCTGGACGGTACGGTTGGGACGGTGGCTACGGCACGTCGTGGTACGTAGACCCAAAGGAGGAGTTGGTCGGGATTCTGATGACACAGCGCGTCTGGGATTCCCCCAGTCCTCCGGGTGTCCTTCGCGACTTCTGGACCTCAGCCTACCAGGTGATCGACGATTGAGAGCCTTATGAGACAAGGCGCGAAGAGGAGAGGTCAGAGTAAGCTGACCGCAGGGGCCTAGCTGGTCGCTACTCGCGGGCGGGCAGCTGCTGCACGGACCAGCCGTTGCCGTCCGGATCACTAAAGAAGACGAACGAGCCCCAGTCGAAGTTCTGGACCTCGCTGACCTCGACCCCGCGCTCGACTAACTCGGCACGCGCGGCCTCGATGTCCGAGACCACAAGCTGCAAGCCCTGGGCTGAGCCCGGTGGTGTGTCGATGATCCCGGTTCCCAGGGCGATCGAGCAGGCCGATCCGGGGGGCGTCAGTTGGACGAAGCGAATCTCCTTGCTGACTTGGTGGTCATGGTCCGCGTTGAAGCCGGCCTTCTCGGTGTAGAAGGCCTTCGCGCGGTCCACGTTCGAGACCGGAATCGCCACCAGTTCGAGCTTCCAATCCATTCTGCGTCTCCTTGAGCGCGGTCGGTAGGTAGGCGGTCGGCAGGGCCATCGTATACGGCGAGGATGCTATTGGCAAATGCGGTCAGGTAGATTCTGCATTCGCCTGCGCCGCCCTCAAGGCCGACGTGCCAGCGGTCGAGTAGACGTGCTCGACAAAACGACCAACCTGAGTAAGCATTGGCACCCAAGCAGCGTCACCAGGGTTCCCCTAATGTCCGAGCGGCTGAGCCGGAGCCAGGCTTCCTGGACGGCGTCGTCGGCCTCGCCGATTGAGCCGAGCATCCGGTAGGCCACCGCCCTCAGGTGGGTGCGGTGCCCCTCGAACCGCTGTGCCAGCCAATCCTGTTCGTCCATCGGTCAGAGACCTCGCCGAAAATTCCGGGGCGTATAGCTGCCCGAGACTGAAAATCATGGTGTCCCCGGTTCGGACCGAGCAAGAAGTCGGGAGTATGCTCCAGCGACCGCCGATATCACGTCGAGGGTGTCGCCGTACCCACGGTAAGGAGTTATATCGACGTCGACCGATGCATGGGTGCGTTGAGGACTAGATACTCGGCCCCGCTGAGCTAAGAGCACCCACGCTTAGCGGGTAGTCGCCCTTACCTCGACAGCCTGATTGAGCTTTAGGTAGTAATTTCTACATATACAACCTTTTGGGTTCGTCTGCGCAAAACCCCAACATCTTGGCCGTAACCCAGTGTTCGTTACAGCCTGACGGCCCCTCCGAAGTGCTGATAGGGCTGGACGAAGGTTAGAATGTCTCCCGAGCTGTAGAACATAAGTGCAGGGGGGAAAGACATGAGCCAAGGCCGCTTGCTCTCGAGGCTACTCGGGAGGGATGAGGACGACTCCATGAGCTATTCGGCCGAGGAGATCGAAACGAGGGGGTCCTCGAAAAAGGAGGAGCCTGGAGAGGGGCAGCAGCCACGGGTCTTCAGCATTCAGCGAATCGCTGAGACGATCGCCGACCTGCCATCGACCGTGCCCCGGGAACACGCGGTCCTCATCGTACGAAGAACGCTCGCTGCTGCTGGTATTAAGCTATCCGAGATAGATGTATCCACTCGGGCGCTGGAGTCGGAACTAAGCTCGGAGATAGAGCTTGCCCGCAACCAGCAAAAGGACGTTCGGGAGAAGACCGCAGAGACGGTACGCTCTCTGGAGAAGGAGATACGTAGAACCCAAGAGACCTGCGATGGCATCGTTGCCTTTGAGGAAAAGAAGATTTCTCGCGCTACGGCCACTCTAAATGAGGTGAGGCGTGTGCGAGCTTTCTTCGACTTGCCTGAGATGGAAGGAGAGAAGAACACCGAACGAACCGATAAAGGCGTACAGGTCCTTGAGACCTTCGACGTAGGCCAGACACCGTTGGTGAGAGAGCGCTCCGGTCCTCTCGGTGGCAGGGACGACACGACTTCCTACGGGCCTGTCGAAGGCTCCTCAACGTACGGTGGCACGTCCGACACATTCGACGAGTAACAAGCTCGCTTAGCCTGCGTCGTTTCGACCCGTGCTTCGTTTCGGATAGGGATGCCCGGCGTCGGGTGGGCTCGCATCATCCATGCGCCTGGGGTCCGCCGGACCGGAGCCTGTAGGAGTCCGGCCCGGCGGACCTAACTAATAGGCAAAGTTAGCCCGTAAGCCTCTTTCGGATGGAGATCTCGAACTCCGCACCGTTGTTCAGCTTAACGACCAAGCCCGGACCACCGGTAGCTACGCCGGCCATCGGGTCACTCCGTATTACGCCCTTTATATGGTGCTCTTCGGGGATCCCCGGGACCTGCTCTAGCGTCAGTATTTTGTACAGTACATCTTCAAACTCTTGCTCGGACATGAACTCGGCCATATGCGCCTCCTCAACTTCGCTCTCAGAGAAGCATACATAAAAGAGGACCTCATATAAGCCCTTCTACGGCCTCTCGGCGAGGAAAAGTATCACAAGGCCGATAAGTAACGGTACGCATATCAACCCGACCATCACGCCGAGGATTGCCAAACCGTCCAAGAGTTCCATCGCAGTTCTCTACCTCCTCTTCTAACTAAGGAACCGGAGCCCCAGTATAGGACCTTGTCCTGATAGGACACGTGGCTGCTGCCGGCGACGAGGACTACTCTTGCTCTTGCTCCAATCGAGCCACAAGCAGCTCCTTGGCCCGCTCGGAGGCCTCCAGGTTGTTCTCCAGAGCCGTGCTGAAGAAGTCCACCAGTTCCTGATCGCCTTCCTCCTGGGCGTCCTGGACGTAGGTCTTGAGTGTTTCTGCGACGTCCGCTGAATGGTAGAGCATGCTGATGAGGTTGTAGTTTTTGTCCTTGGGTTGTCTGGCCTTTTCGGTCATCTTGCCCTCCTTTTTCGTCCAAGCAGTGCCCTGCTCTTACCCACTTCGGCGGCGGGACACACAAGCGGGCTCAAGCTCCTTTTAAAGGGACCCCGAACGAGCGGACCTATGAGCAAAAGAGAGGGGCCGGGCTCTAGTGTGCAAAAGCTGGTGATTTACACAAGAAGCAAACTACTACACGGGAAAACGAACCCGGCCCTTTCGCTATAGGCATCTCGATTATACACTTATGCACGCGATTTCCGATAGGTAGGGGGGTGCGCGCCCCGATGGTCTAGGGGATGCTAATAAGAGCGCTCTACGATCACTTTAGGAGCGTGGAAAAGAGAAAAAGAAGACCAGTAATGCCAGGAGCAACAATACCACCAAGCCGCATCCCACAAATCGAATCCTCTGCCACATCCCTTAGCCTTTTCTCTTGTGCTTTTCTTCTTCTACTACCAGTGCCTAGCCCTGATACAGTCAGCGCAAAGCTTATACCAAGATACCAGCCCTTGGGCCACACCGTCACCACCACAAACAACGCGTGGTTTACTCTACTTACTCAGAATTACCGCGGCGATTGGTGTTGATCGTCGCTATGCCGAGCAGACCGAGGTTGGCGAAGACGTTGTGGGAGACGCCAGTGACGCTTTGCGCTGTCACTACTGGGCTAGCGTGAACGTCGAGTCGACCAGCGGCCCGCCAAACTCGACTGGGGCGACGTGAGGCTCCCAGCGCCCATCTTCGAGGGAGATACGATCTAGGATTCGGATCTACCAGAACATACCCCTGGTTTACTCGCCAAGATGGTACCCAATACCCTAGACGTTCTCTCTCCGGAGGAGCGCCACAGGCTCTATCGGATGCTGAGTCTGAGGGCAGTAGCCAACCCCGATCAAAGCCTGAAGGTTAGTGGTCCTTAGAAACAGAGTTTGTACAATCAGAGTTTGTGCAAACAAAAATGGTACGAAGGTGGCAGTGGGATCCCCCCATGGGCGTGCCGAAGGAGAAGGACACTCGTTGAAGGTCGTCGCCTTCGCTGGCGGGGTTGGAGGTGCGAAGCTCGCAGCGGGTCTACAGGCCGTCCTGGCGCTGGACGACCTGTTCGTTGTCGTCAATACGGCGGACGACTTCGACATCTGGGGCCTGCGCGTGTGCCCGGACCTCGACACTGTAATGTACACCCTCGCCGCCCTCGCCAACCCCGAGACCGGCTGGGGTATCGAGGATGACTCGTTCGCCGCTCTCGATATGATTTCCACCTACGGCGGGGACACATGGTTCAGGCTTGGAGATAAAGACCTGGCAACCCATATCTTGCGCACACACAGGCTGCGCGCCGGGATGCGCCTCACGGAGGTCACCGCCGGGCTTGCTGACGGGCTCGGGGTACGAACGAGGCTGTTGCCGATGTGCGATGAACCTGTCTCGACCGTGTTGAAGACGCGCGCGGGTCTGTTGGACTTCCAAGAGTACTTCGTCCGCCGGGGGCAAAGGGACGAGGTTTTGGGGGTGGAGCTGCGTGGTATAGAAAACGCTCGCATCCCGGCGGAGGTTTCGAAGGCGATCGCCGGGGCGGAGGCGGTAATCCTCTGCCCCTCGAACCCGGTCGTGAGCCTAGGTCCAATCCTCGCCGTGCCGGGAATGCGTGAGCTTTTGGCGGGCTCCTCCGCGCCGAAGGTCGCGGTAAGCCCCATCGTTGGAGGGAGGGCGCTCAAGGGGCCGGCAGACAAGATGCTCCGCTCTCTAGGACATGAGGTCTCGGCCACGGGCGTCGCTCGGATGTACTCTGGGTTGGTCGGCGGGCTCGTGATAGACCAGGTTGATAGGAAGGAACAGGCTTCGATCTCGGCCCTCGGAATACGCGTTCTCGTGGCAGACGCGGTGATGTGCGACGAGGCCGACCGAGAGCGCCTGGCACGGGAGGTTTTACGCTTCTGCTCAGGATTGGAAACTAGATGATGCTTTTCGCGGTAGTGCCGGTGAAGGACCTTACGGGGACCAAGAGTAGGCTCAAGCCGGTTCTGAACCCGTTTGGCAGGGCCGGGCTGACAGTGTACATGATGAAGAACGTCCTCGCTGCGCTGCAGGAGGCCGGGGTGGAGCATGCCTGTGTAGTGAGCCCGGATCCTACGGTATTGCAGATGGCCGAGGAAGAAGGCGCCGCCACGCTGTTACAAAAGAGCCGGGGTCTGAACCCGGCGCTTGAGGAGGCCCGAGAGTGGGCGACTGCCGAGGGAGCATCGGCTTTGCTCGTCTTTCCGGCTGATCTGCCGCTCTTGTGTGCACCGGACGTTGAGGCGGTCCTGGAGGCGGCAGAGGAGGACGAAGGGTCGCTCGCGGTGATCTCGCCAGATGCTGCGGGTACGGGCACGAACGCCCTCCTGTTGCGTCCCCCGGATGCGTTGCCGTTCCTGTTTGGGGCGAACAGCTTCGAGAACCACCTGGAGGCGGCCCGAGAGCGGGAGGTGCAAGTTCAGGTGTGCGAGCGAACCCGCCTCGCCTTCGACATCGACACCGCCGAAGATCTGGCGGAGTTCGGCGAGCGTCACGCATCCGCGCGTATGACAGACCGCGAGCAGCCCGCGAAAGGGCTACAAGTGCTACCCGTGGAGGGGATCCCCGAAGTACGTCCGGGCGACGATGTGGCTCGCCACATCGTCCGGGCTACAGAGGACGATTTGCTCATGACAGGTGACGTGGTGGTAGTGACGCATAAGATTGTGAGCAAGGCCGAGGGGCGTCTTGTAGATCTCGACACCGTCGAGCCGTCGTCGCTAGCCAAAGGCTTCGCCGACCGGTATGACAAGGATCCACGCCACATCGAGGTCGTCCTCCGCGAAAGCCGCCGCATCGTGCGGATGGATCGCGGCATCATCATCTCCGAGACATACCACGGCTTCGTCTGCGCGAACGCCGGTGTCGACACCTCGAACGTCCCCGGTAGCGATACGGTCTGCCTCCTCCCCGTAGACCCGGACGCCTCCGCGCGAAGGCTCCGCGATGCTCTGGTGTCTAAGATGGGAGCAGACCTTGCAGTCATCGTCTCCGACTCTTTCGGACGGCCGTGGCGGCAGGGCATAACCAACGTTGCCATAGGGGTCGCCGGCATGGACCCTTTGGCCGACTATCGTGGTGAGAAGGATCTTCACGGCCATCTCCTCGCCACGAGCATTCTGGCGGTAGCCGATGAGTTGGCCTCGGCCGCCGAACTCGTTATGGGCAAGACGGCGAATATTCCCATCGCCGTGGTGCGTAACTACCCGTATAGAAGCTATCCCGGGAACGCTCGGAATCTTCTCATGGAGCCTGAGAGGGACCTGTTCAGGTAGCGATCCCGGCGCCGAACCGCCGATTTTCGGGAAATATTTACCAAATCCGACAAAAAATGTCGTATTTAGCGTTGACTGTTGCGGGGTCGTTGCTTAGTATCTAAGGCCATGGAGTCGGGAACCGCACGAGGATACAGGGCAGGGCTCGACCGCCAGGCTCTCTTCCCTGGCGTGCGATGTAGCCTCTGTCACTGAACCTCACCCCCTTTTCGAGCAGTCGAAAGTTCTTATCTCTTTCTTAGGAAGGAATGTAATGCCCGAATCTCTGCGTTCGAAGCAACGTTTGGATAGCTTGCATACGCTTCCCGGCTCTAAAGAGCTTGTGTGGGAAGCGACACGTCTCGAGGGCGCCCAACCAGAGGAGATCCTGAAGTGGGGGCTCGCTGTGTACGGAGAAGGATTGACGCTCTCGGTCTCCTTTGGCGGGGCTGAGGGAATGGTCCTCCTCGACATGCTGGCTCGCATAACTCGTGATGCGGATGCTCCCAAGATACGGGTCTACACCCTGGACACGGGTTTTCTCTTCGAAGAGACGGTGCGTTTCCGGGAGGAAGCTATGCGGCGGTACGACTTGCAGCTGGAGGTGATGCGCCCGAGGTTGACGGTGGCCGAGCAGGTTGCGTTATACGGCGATCAACTCTACAGCTGCAAGCCAAACATTTGCTGCCAGATAAGGAAGGTCGAGCCGCAGGAGCGGGCCTTGCGGGGTTATGATGCGTGGGTGACTGGCATCCGGCGTGATCAGACGCCGCAACGAGCGAACACTCCGGTGGTGAGGTGGGAGGAGCGTTTCGGGGTCGCCAAGATCGCGCCGCTCGCCACCTGGGACACCGCGAGGGTTGAGGCGTACGTGAGAGAGCACGACATTCCGCTGAACCCCCTCTTGAGCAGGGGTTATCGCAGCATTGGGTGCAAGCCGTGCACGCGGCCAGTGGCGCCGGACGAAGATCCCCGGGCCGGACGCTGGTCGGGGACGGGGAAGACCGAGTGTGGCCTTCACTGGGTAGGAGGGCAGCCGGTACGTGCAGTTTCTTAGGGAGAACCAGAGGCTAAATAAGGTAGAGAAGATAAAGCTCGAGCGTCACCCTTTAGAGGTGCGCGATGCGGTTGTAGAGACGTACTCCAGGCGGGGTATACAGGCGATAGACGAGGTGCCGGGCGAGTACGAGCGCCTCAAGTGGGTTGGCATCTACCCGCAAAACCAGGGCGGGAACGCGTTCATGCTCCGGATAAAGGTTCCCGGCGGTGTGCTTGCGCCTGATCAGGTACAGGTCATAGGACAGATGGCGATCGATTTCGCTAACGGGCCGATTCCTAACCCCCGCTTCGGGAACAACTTCCTGGATATTACGACGCGCCAGGACATCCAGATGCATTGGATCCGGATAGAGGACGTGCCAGAGATCTGGCGCAGGCTCGAAGCGGTTGGTATGACGACTGTCCAGGCCTGCGGCGACTCGGCTCGCAACGTCCTGTGCTGTCCGGTCTCGGGGATAGACTATAAGGAGGTCCTCAACGCCTACCCGGTGGCGCGGGCCATCTCAGGCTACTTTACCGGCAACCGCGAGTACGCCAACTTACCTCGTAAGTTCAAGATGAGCGTTACGGGGTGCGTAGAGGACTGTGCCCAGGCCGAGATAAACGACATCGGTATGCTCCCGGCACGCCTGGAAGACGGCACCATCGGCTTCAACGTGCGCGTGGGGGGTGGGCTCTCCGACGGGCCAAGGATGGCTTCGGACATAGACGTCTTCGTCAGGCCGGAGCAGGCTGTAGAGATAACACGGGGCATCGCCCAGGTCTACGGGGAGCTTGGGGATCGTGAGAACCGCTGGACGTGCCGGATGCGCTACCTGGTGCAGGAGCTAGGGCCTGAAGGCTTCCGGGAGGAGCTCGAGAAGCGTACCGCCTTCGAGCTTACGCCCGCAGGCGAGGACCTCACGAACCACTACCGGGGCGACCACATAGGCGTTCATCTCCAGAAGGAGCACGGCCTCTACTACGTCGGCCTCAACGTCACCGTCGGCCGGATGAGCGGTGAGGACTTCGTCGAGGCGGGGCGTCTCGCCGGGAAGTATGGCGGGGAGATCCGTCTCGCCACCGACCAGAACCTTATCATCACCGGCGTTTCGGAAGAGTGGCTAGATGAACTGCTCGCGGAGCCGTTGCTTGAGCGGTACTCGCCGAACCCTAGGGCTTTCGAGCGTGGAGTGGTGGCGTGCACGGGCAATGAGTTCTGCCGCTTTGCGATCGTGGAGACCAAGATTCGGGCCGTTGACTGGGCGCGGGAGATGGACGGGAGGATTGGGGACGTCGGCCAGGAGGCCATAAGGATGCACTTCTCGGGTTGTTCGGCTTCGTGCGCCCAGCCACAGATCGGGGACATCGGCTTTAGGGGCGAGACCGCCAAGGCCAAAGACGCCATCGTCGAGGGTGTAGACATCGGCTTGGGAGGCTCTTTGGGTCATGACGCGGCGTTTATAGACTGGGTTGAGGGTGCCAAGCCCGCCGACGACGTGCCAGACGCCTTGGTAGCGGTGATGGAGAAGTTCAAGGACGAGCGCCGCGAGGGCGAGCGGTTCCACGAGTGGATCCGGCGCAAGCCCAACAAAGAGCTTCGGGAGACGCTACGTAGCCGTGGCGGGAACAGGGGGGGTGGCTAGTGGCTGGCTTCGACATCCGGGACTTTATGAATGACATCGAGGAAGCGCCGGGGAAGGTCTGGTTCTGGGACCTCGAGAAAGCGGTCATTGACGCCAACAGGTGTGTGCAATGCGGGGTGTGCGTGGCTGCCTGCCCGACCGACTCCATCGGTATCGGGCAGGACGACCTACCGAAGCTCGTCAAGATGTGCACGGGCTGCTCGCTGTGCTGGGATTTCTGTCCTCGTGGGGGCCTTCAATACGAGTCGACATGGAAGATCACCGGTAACGCCGAAGCCCGGACCATAGAGGGGATCGGGCACGTCGAAGAGAGCTATACGGCGCGGGTCAACCCGATGATAAAGGGGGCTCAGGATGGCGGGGTGGTGAGCGCGCTCTTGATCTCGCTGCTCGAAGCTGGGGAGATAGACGGCGCCTTGATCGCGCGCGAAAGTGAGACAGAGCGGTGGAAGGGCGAGGCTTTTCTTGCGCGCACTCCCGAGGAGGTGCGCGAGTGCGCAGGGAGCTTCTACAACCAGACGCTCGCTTTGGGGCACGTGGACTTCAAGGGGTACAACCTGCCGCCTAACCCGAGGATAGCCGTTATCGGGACGCCGTGTGAGATCGAGGGGATAAAGGCCATGCAGGCGCGCCCGTGGACCTGGGGGTCTTCGCGCGTGGAGGCTATCACCCTGACCATCGCGCTTCTCTGCACGAAGAGCTTCAACTACGAGAAGCTGATGCTGGAGGAGATCAGGGACAAGCGCGGCGTTGACCTGGACAACGTCGGCCGGGTGGACGTCATCCGCGGGAAGATGATCGTACAGGACCTCGACGGAGAGGTGCTTATAGAGGAGCCGATCCGGGACTTTCACGGGGCCGCCCTGAAGGGCTGCGACGAGTGTGCGGACTTCATAGGCCATGCGGCGGACATCTCGGTCGGGAGCGTCGGGAGCACCGATGGGTACTCCAGCGTCATCATCCGGAGCGAGGAGGGACTGGCGGCGTTCGAGCACGTGCGTCCGAAATTAGAGCTGCGAGAGCTCGACAGGCCGGAAGCCTTAGATAAGCTGGACGCTTTGGATAAGCGGATCGCGTTCAATAGCCTGAAAAGAGTTTTCGACCCCGATGCTCCCCTGTTCATAGACTTCGAAGAGCATCTAGAGCACTACTCTGGGACGGATCGGGCACCGGTCGAACACGATGCTGTAAGGTACTAGTGGAGGATCCACGCGGAAAACTCGTCCTGCCCGACGAACCCACACAGTTGCGGGCTGAGACGCGCGCGCTCATCGAGGATTCACCAGAGGAGGGTATACGCCTAGTAAGCGCCGGGTATCCTTTGGCCGACTTCTTGTGGAAGGAGTGGGGAGCGAAGCTAGAAGGGATAGGAATGGATCGCGAGAAGCTTCTACAGATAACCCGCGGGTACGCCGGGGAGATTCGGCTCTGGGTAATGGGGGAGCGCCCTTGGGAGCATTGCATCTCTGGGCTCTCCGGTCGCGTCTTGCGGCGGTTGCCCCGACAGAACCGCAAGCTAGAAGAACCGACCTTCGCCGGCTGCGCTGAGACCTATCGATGAGGTCCGCGACGGAGTACGCGACGATAAAGCCGCACGGTGGAAGCCTTGTAGACCGTCGGGTTCCGAAGGAGGAGCGCGCAGAGATGCTCCAGAGGGCCCAAAAGCTGCCGAAGATGACTCTAGGCCCCAGGACCCTCTCGGATCTAGAGATGATCTCAACCGGCGTCTTTTCGCCCCTCACCGGCTTTATGGACCGAGGGGATTACGAGTCCGTAGTCGAAACGATGCATCTTGCGAACGGCATCGTGTGGAGCATGCCTATCACCCTCTCCGTCAATGATTATGAGGCGAATGGCTACAAGGAGGGCGACGAGATTGCGCTCGCGAACGGCGAGGGTCGGGTGGTCGCCGCCATGGTGGTCACAGATCGCTACTCTTACGACAAGAATCTCGAAGCCAAGGAGGTCTACCGGACGGACGACGAAAACCACCCTGGGGTCGCCGCCCTGTACCGGCAGGGCAACACCCTGCTCGGCGGCGAGGTAATGCTCCTCGATGAGGAGCCGAACCCCAGACCGTTCCCAAGATATTACTATGAGCCTAGTCAGCTCCGGACGCTCTTTGCCGAGAGAGGTTGGAAGCGGGTTGTGGGCTTCCAGACACGTAACCCGGTCCACAGGGCACACGAGCACATCCAGAAGAGCGCTTTGGAGACCGTGGATGGCCTCCTATTGAACCCGCTCGTCGGGGAGACCAAGTCCGACGATATCCCGGCCGCGGTGCGTATGAAGTCCTACGAGGTCATCCTGGACCGATACTACCCAAAGCAGCGAACCGTCCTTGCGGTTTTCCCGGCGGCGATGCGCTATGCGGGACCGCGTGAGGCTATCTTCCACGCGATGTGCCGCAAGAACTATGGGTGCACCCACTTCATCATTGGGCGCGACCATGCCGGGGTCGGCGACTACTACGGCACCTACGATGCCCAGCGTATCTTCGACGAGTTCACCCCGGAGGAGCTCGGCATCACCCCGCTCTTTTTCGAGCACGCCTTTTTCTGTTTAAACTGCGGCGGAATGGCTACTACCAAGACCTGCCCGCACGAATCGGAGGCACACGTCTTTTTCTCTGGTACCAAGGTACGTGAGATGCTCTCCCAAGGCGAGTATCCTCCGCCAGAGTTCAGCCGCCCCGAGGTCGTCGAGATCCTCATCAAAGGCTTGCAAGCCGAGAAAGACGGCAAGTAAACTAGGCGCGTAAAGGTAGGAGAATAGCACGGGTTATGGCATGAGGTTTGGACATGGGTTCACGCTTTGGTTCACGGGGCTATCGGGCGCTGGTAAGACTACCATTAGCGAGGTCGTCGAGAAGGAGCTTCGGGAACGCCTTGGTAAGGTCGAGGTCTTGGACGGGGACATCGTCCGGACGAACCTATCGAAGGGTTTAGGCTTTTCCAGGGCTGATAGAGACACGAATATCTTGAGGATTGGGTTCGTGGCCAAGCTCCTCACCCGGAACGGCGTTGCGGTGATAGTATCGGCGATCTCACCTTACAAGGAGGCGCGGGACATGGTGCGCCGGGAGATCGGGGAAGACTTCATCGAGGTGTTCGTAGATTGCCCGGTCGATGTTTGCGCCCGAAGGGACGTAAAAGGGCTCTACAAGAAGGCGTTTGCCGGCGAGATCGAGCAATTCACCGGCGTTTCGGACCCGTACGAGCCGCCGGCCGCCCCGGAGCTTGTCCTCAGAACCGATGAGGAGGAACCACACGGCAGCGCCCGCAAGGTCATCGCGAAGCTCGAGGAGCTCGGGTACCTGTGGCCGGCGGAGGAGTTTGACCGAGCGTGATCGTCGAACCCGTCCCCGCTCTTTTCGGTCTTCTGGTCGGCTTTCTGGTGGGCCTCACCGGTGTAGGGGGCGGCTCCTTGATGACACCGTTTCTGCTCTCGTTAGGTGTTGCGGCGCCGACGGCCGTTGGTACGGATCTTGTGTATGCCACGATCACGAAACTAACCGGGTCGGTGCAGCATTACCGCCAACGTTCAGTGAACCTGGAGGTCGCGATCTTCTTAGGTCTCGGCAGCATTCCGGCGAGCCTCTTGGGAGTGTGGACCCTGGAGTGGATCAAAGAGTCTTTCGACGCCGGGATGGTGCAGAGCATCATGGTCACCATCATCGCGACGACCCTCGTCCTGGTGGGTGCCTCGCTCATCTTCAAGGCCTTCCTGCCGGAAAAGTGGATTATGAGCCGCCGGGTGACCTGGGACGGAGCATCAAAGATGAGCCTGAAGCGTCGCCTCTTCACCGTCCTCTTCGGGGCAACCGGAGGCTATCTCGTGGGTCTCACCTCCATAGGAAGCGGGAGCGTGATGGCGGTGATGCTCCTCCTGTTCTACCCGCTCACCCCGGCCATAATTGTGGGTACCGACATCGCCCACGCCATGGTCCTCTCGTTCGTCACCGGCTTCGCACACATACTTAACAGCAACGTGGACTTTACTTTGGCGGGTACTCTCCTTCTAGGCAGCATTCCTGGCGTCCTCATCGGAAGCCGGATGGCACCGCGGCTGCCGGGACGCCCGCTGACGATCATACTCGCCGCCATGCTCGTCTTTGTTGGTGCCCGCCTGCTGTTGTCTTAGCCTTCGTCTTCCCCTTAGGCCTGCGCCAGGTTAAGGCCTTCTGAGCGGGTGGGTATAGTAGAAAAATCTACTCAGGAACGCCGCTTCTGAGTAGAAGCAAGCAATAGCAAAGTAACATACCGCCTTCAGGCTACTTAGAACCGGAACTTACCCGTCTCCGATGTGTACCACCATCCGACCCTTGGAGTCGCCCTCTAAGAACGGTCCGAATGCGCCGGGCAGCTCCTCGAAGTCGATGACGCGCGTGATCTCGTCCAGGTGTCGCGGGCGAAGGTCGCCGTCCGCGAGCCTAGCCCACAGCTCACGCCTTGTCTCGATGGCGCACCAGTCGGAATCTACGCCCAGGAGGTCCACACCCCTTAGTATGAAAGGCATCACGGTCGTTTCGAATCCCGCTCCTCCGGCGTTCCCGCAGACCGCGATCCTGCCATCCCTCTTAGCGGTACGCGTCAGCCACCCGAGTGTCTCTCCACCGACGGTGTCCACTGCCCCAGCCCACCTAGCACTCTCCAGCGGTCTGCCGCCCATCTCCAGCTCCTGTCTGAGGAGAACCTCGGTCGCACCAAGATTCTCAAGATAGCCCCGCTGCTCTGCTTTGCCTGTTAGCACGACAACCTCGTAGTGGCGCCCTGCAAGCATGTCTACAGCAAGGCTGCCAACCCCACCCGTAGCACCGGTCACGATCACGGGCCCCGCGTCAGGCGAAAGGCCGTTGTGCTCCATCCGGGCAACTGCCAAGGCGGCCGTGAGACCCGCGGTGCCTATGGCCATAGCACGCTTCGTGTCTAGCCCTTCGGGGATCTTGAGGGCATGTTCCGCCTTGAGCCTCGTGATCTCGGAGTACCCACCGTCGCGATCCTCTGAGAGGCCGAAGCCAGTGACGAGCACCTCATCCCCTGGCTCGAAGCTTGGGTTTCCGGAAGCCTCCACGATTCCGGCAACATCGATCCCACCCACGATGGGTAGCCTCCGGGCGATTTTCCCCGCGCCGGTCGCCGCCAACGCGTCCTTATAGTTGAGGTTAGAGTAGTGGGTCCTGACTACTAGCTCGCCTTCGTTGAGGTCCGAAAGGCCGATCTCGACCATCCGGCCCTTGGGCTTGTTACTTTCCTCTTCCTCTATACGGTAGGCCCTAAACAGGTCGGTCCGCTCAGCCATCTCTCTTCCTTTCCTCAGCACCCTTCGCGAGTTTACAGCAGCGCTGGGGATGTTGCCGCGCCCGTAGCGTTATCAAGGGGAGACGGAGTACCAGCAACCTCCCTTGGGCATGCTCTGCTTCCTACACGGAGGTCTTCTTAACAAGCGCCCCCCTATACAATCCTCAAGGGCTAGGTGGTGCATCACAGTAAGGCGCTGTAGGAGTTCGTCCACCCTGACCTCCACTCGAACGTGGGGGATGCGGCAGCGGCCGCGAGCAAGGACCATATGAAACAGAGGTAAGCGCGACCGGGCAGGCGCAAAATTGACCCGTCGCCTTCCGATGCTTTACTCTGCTGGCGGGCGTCGCGGCGTTCCCACCTTTATGCAACAGATGGGTGTTCGGGAGGTTTTCGGTTTGTCGAGGCAGGGCGCGGTCAACCACAGAGAAGGTTATTCGCTCGCTTTCGTGATGGTCGTCGCCGTGTTCGTGTCGGCTCTGATCTCGGCAAACATAACCGCGGTAAAGCTCGTCGAGGTATTCGGACTCGTGTTGCCAGCGGCCGTCATCGTCTTCCCTATAAGCTACATCTGCGGCGACGTCTTGACCGAAGTCTACGGCTACCGGGCGGCGCGACGCGTTATCTGGCTAGGCTTTCTTTGTAACCTTCTCGTGGTGCTTACCATATACATCGGGCAGATCCTACCCGCAGCCTCGTTCTGGGAGGCCCAAGAAGCCTATGAGCGCATCCTCGGCTACGCCCCGCGCCTCCTCGCAGCCTCCTTTGTCGCCTACCTGGTGGGCGAGTTCGCCAATGCTATCGTTCTCGCTAAGATGAAGGTCGCCACCAACGGCCGCTTCCTCTGGAGCCGCACCATAGGTTCGACCCTCGTCGGCCAAGGCCTCGACTCTCTTGTCTTTATCATCCTCGCGTTCGTAGGAACAATCCCCGCATCTGCGCTGCTCGCGGCCATCGTGACCCAGTGGCTAGTCAAATCCGCCTATGAAGCCCTTGCGACGCCGCTGACGTACGTCGTGGTCAACCGGCTCAAGCGCACCGAGGGCTTAGACGTCTACGACCGCGACACGAGCTTCAACCCGCTTCTGGTTGGTAGGTAGAGATCAGAAGGTGTGCTGCTCTGCGAAAATCTTGCATAAGGTGGCGCGACACGGGAGGACGGATGAAGATTTTCCATCATACGTAGCATCCGGGGTAGTCTACGTACACGAGGATGTCGAGCGGACCAACGAGATCATCGCTTCGGCTATCGCCTACCAGCGCACTCGCTGTGCCGAGTGGGGCACCGACCGTGATACGCCGAAGCCTGCGCTTGTTCGCCTGGAGGACCTGCCGTGGGAGAGGCATCTGGTCGGAACCCCGGGTGAATTGATCGAGGGCCTTGTAACGCTCTACGAAGAAGTGCCCTACGAGCATCTCTATTTCTGGGGCCGTCTGCCCGGTGTTACCCACGAGCAGGCGCTCGCCAATCTGCGTCTCTTCGCCTCCGAAGTGGCCCCGAGGGTGCGCGAGACGGTGGAAGTAGCGTGAAGGAGAAGACCGCCGTACTCACTCCTGCTCAGGCTGCCTTTCTCGTGCGGCAAAGGGTTGCCCGGCTGGCTACCGCCTCCGACTCCGGAGAGCCGCATGCAATCCCGGTCTGCTTCGCGTTCGACGGCCGCCTCATCCACATCGCTCTCGATGAGAAGCCCAAAAACGTCCCCCCGACCCGCCTCAAGCGTGTCCGGAATATCCTAGAGAACTCGAACGTCGCTCTCGTCGCCGACAGGTACTCGGAGGATTGGGATCTCCTGGCCTACGTCATGGTGCGCGGGCGGGCGCGGCTCGTGGAGGCAGGAGCTCCGGAGCATAGCGCCGCCATTCGGCTCCTGCGTGGCAAGTATCAGCAGTACGAACAGATGAAGATAGAGGAGAACCCGATCATCTCCATCCACCCCGAACGCATCGCCTCATGGGGAGCTCTCGACGCCTTAGAGAGCTCCAAACCGCTCATGGACGCCCTCCTGGGTCGCCGCTCGGTGCGACGCTACCTGAGCCGGGAGGTGCCCGAAGAGGCCATAAAAAGGGTGCTCGAAGCCGCCCGGTGGGCCCCCTCGCCCCACGGCCGTCAGCCCTGGCGTTTCGCCGTGCTCAGGCGGGAGGAGACGAAGACGCGCCTGGCGGAGGCGATGGGAGAGGAGTGGCGAGCCAACCTGGAGATGGATGGCCAGAGCGCCGAGGTCGTCGAGAAGCGCCTTCAAGGCTCGCGAAAGAGGCTCCTAGACGCCCCCGTCCTCGTGCTGCTCTGCCTCTATTCGGAAGACCTGGATGTCTACCCAGACGCTGTCCGGCAGCAGAGCGAGACCATGATGGCCGTCCAAAGCCTGGGTGCCGCGGCCGAGAACGCGCTGCTCGCCGCCTACTCCTTGGGATTAGATGCAGGCTGGGTGTGCGCGCCCTTGTTCTGCCCGGAGGAGGTGACGAAGGCGCTCGGCCTCGATCCCAGGCTTATCCCGCACGCCCTCCTTACTTTAGGCTACGCGGAAGGAGACCCACCAAAGCGTCGTGGCCGGAAGTCGCTAGACGAGCTGGTTAACTATTGGGCCTGAGAGTACTTGCTGGGCGCTTTGTCCGGCGTTCCGTAGAGCGTGGTGCGGCGGCGGGGGGTACGGCCTAATTTCCTGATCATCTGCTCCAGCTCCTCTGGTAGCATCTCCTGGCCGTGGCTCGCGCCGGCCGCCCGCGAGATGTTCTCGTTCATAAGCGTACCGCCAAGGTCATTGCAACCAGCTTGAAGGCAGACCTTCGCCCCCTCGGTACCCATCTTGACCCAAGAGACCTGCACGTTGTCTATGTAGCCGTGCAGTGCGATGCGTGCGACCGCGTGCATCTTGACGGCCTCGGCGAAGGTCGGACCCTTGCGGGAGCGACCCTGTAAGAAAAGCGGGGCTCCCATGTGCACAAACGGTAGCGGCACAAACTCAGTGAAACCACCGGTCTCGTTCTGTATGCTACGCAGGACGAGGAGGTGGCGTGCCCAGTTGATGGGGACGTCAACGTGGCCGAACATTATTGTGCTCGTCGAGCGCAGGCCCAGGCCATGCGCTGCACGCATGACTTCGGACCACTCTGCGGTGCTCACCTTATCGGGGCAGATTATCGCCCGGATCTCGTCATCCAGTATCTCCGCCGCCGTCCCCGGCAGCGTCCCTAAGCCCGCTTCTTTGAGCTTCCACAGAAACTCTTCGATGGAGATGCCCAAGGTTCGTGCCCCCTGCGAGACCTCTAAGGGTGTGAAGGCGTGGACGTGTATTTCGGGGATCTCTTCCTTTGCGGCGCGGAGGTAATCCAGGTAGTTTCGGCCGGTGAACCCCCCGTGGATGCCGCCCTGCATGCAGACCTCGGTGGCGCCTTTTTCCCATGCCTCGCGGACACGGCGGGCGACCTCGACGGTACTTAAGAGGTATGGCTCACCACGTAGGTTCAGGGACTTCGGACCCTTGGAGAATGCGCAGAAACGGCACCGGAAGTAGCACTGGTTGGTGTAGTTGATGTTACGGTTGATGACATAGGTGACCTCGTCGCCGTTTACTGCTCGTCTTAGCTCATCCGCCACTTTACATAGCTCGGCGAGCTCCGCGCCGCGGGCGGTGAAGAGCAACGCTATCTCATCTTCGTTCAGGTCCTTCTCTCCAACCTCCGCGAGCGTCTGGCTAAACTCGGGTCGCATCTTCGAGGGCCGTCGTCCTTGTATTTCCCGGACCGTTTCATCCGGGATGTCCTCTGTGATCCCCGGTGCCCAGGCCTCGACCCGCGCGAAGCCCTCGGCGTCCATCGCGGCCCAGACGTGAGAGCGGAGCTTCTCGTCTACCCACTTCTCTGCGCTTACCGCGTAAGGAGGATGAAGGGCGAGCCGTTCGAGGAGCAGGTAGCCCTTCGCCTCGGTCGCCTTCTCGAGTTCAGTGAGGTGCGGCCAGGGAGCTTCGGGGTTTACGTGGTCGGGAGTGACGGGGGAGACGCCGCCCCAGTCGTTGATCCCGGCGTCTACGTACCGCGCGTAGGATGGCGTGCCGTTCTCTGTAGGTTCCGCGAGGTTCGGTGGGGCCTGCACGGCCATCCCCTCCGGTAGGAGGAGGCGGGCAAGCGCGATGGTTGCCAGCATCTCGTCCTCGGAGGGCTCGGGCGCCGTGGCCATACGTGTCCCTGCCTTGGCCCGGAAGTTCTGGATGATGCACTCCTGGAGGTGACCGTGGCGTTCGTATTGCTCTCGTATGGCGAGGAGGGTATCCACTCGCTCCTCGACTGTCTCCCCGATCCCGATGAGCATCCCTGTGGTGAAGGGAACGCGCGAGCGTCCCGCCGCATCCAGCGTCTCCAGGCGTCGCGCGGGCACCTTGTCCGGCGACGCCCAATGAGCCATGTTCCGTTCCAGCAACCACTCCGAGGTTTGCTCGAGCATGATCCCCTGTGAGACCGAGACTTCCCGCAAGGCCTGTATCTCCACCTCGGAGAGTACTCCTGGGTTGGCGTGTGGCAAGAGCCTCGTCTCGTTCAATACCAGCTTACAGACATAAACGAGGTACTCGATAGTGCTCTCAAACCCCATCTCCCTGAGCTTCTGCCGGGCCTCCGGGTACCGCTTCTCCGGTTTATCCCCGAGGGTGAAGAGCGCCTCCTTGCATCCGATCTTCACCCCGGCACGCGCGATTGACAGCACCTCCTCCGGGGTAAGGTAAGTTTGCTTGCCGGCCCGCGGCGCCTGTGCGAAAGTGCAGTAGCCGCAGTTATCACGGCAGAGCTTGGTGAGAGGGATGAATACCTTGCGCGAGTAGGAGACGCGTGGCCCGAAGAGCCGGTCTCGCACAGTCGCTGCCGCCCGCATCGCCGGACCCGGATCCGCGAGAGCGAAGCGCGCCAGCGTGTAGGCTGTTTTCCCCTCCAAACGTTCCTCGCCGGCCCTCCCTACAAGCTCCTCGTAGCTTTGGATCTCCATCACGGTCGATCAGTATACTCACGGATAGGTTCCCAAGTACAAATAGCACCGTTGACCGCGTAGCCCTCCTCGCAAGGGGCGGCTTCTATCCGTAGCATCTGGTAGAGCTTGTGCTTCTCTTCATCGGTCAGGTCGTACAGGGCACGTGGAACCCTATCGGCCATGGACTTCAGCAAAATATCTCGATCTTTCTCCAACTCCTCTATGCGCTCCCGACGGTTCTTAAGGGTCACCAGTTCCTGCTCTGCAGTTTTGCACATGTTATCGAGCTCCGTCAGGTTGGCTCCAAGCTCCTCCAGCGTCATCAGTCCGGCGGCCTGCTGGTTTTGGTAGGCGCTCCTCAGGTGGTCGCACTCTTCTACCTTCTTTGCCCAGACGACGAGCTCTTTGCCGACGTTTCGTGAGTCTGCGGATCGCTCCTGCTCTATAAGGGCGTTCATCCCAGTCCTTATCTTCTCGGGATCTTGAAGCAGACTGGACACGAACCTCCACACTGTCTCTTCCACCGCCTCGGCTCGGAGGCACTTCTGTCTGCAGGTACCGCACTTGTAGTCGCTACGGCAGCGTATAGAAACCCTGCAAGAGTAGCCCGCACCATGCCTCCTTTCTAATCTCTAGGCAGTTTCATCCTGATCTTACTGTAATAAGCATAGAGTAGCTTTAGTACCGTATTCGCAGAGGTTTTGCATTTACAGGGAGTAAGAGAGTTCGGTAAAGGCGCATAATCTTGATGTTTATACGGGGGAGCTACAAGATCAGCTTAACGCATGGCGGGGCGCCTGGCTACAGATCTTCACAGACTTGTAAGCATAAAATGGCTGTTCGCAAGTGGGAGAGAGGAGTGTTCCAAAAGCGACCGTTTTTAATACAGCCTGTCTCTTCCTAATTGGCTAGAAGGAAACCTCAAGGCTTCCCGAAGGCGACACCCCGAGGGCATTTCCTATGAGAACCCATAAGATCGCTAAAGGACACTCATAGGTTCGTGGTTCAGACTCTCGAGTAGGAAGCAAGACATGTAGGATCGACAAGGTAGGAGTATGACCCAGGAATTAATCCAAAGACGCAGTACCGCCACCGGCGGGGCACGCGCCTTGGCAACCAAGACCTCTTCATGGCATCGGCTCGTTCTGGCAGCGATTCTCGTACTGTCTGCATTCCTTAACTTGTATAACCTGGCGCATGAGGGGTATGGCAACCCCTACTACGCCGCGGGCGTCAAGAATATGCTCACCAGCTGGAGTAACTTCTTCTTCGTCTCCTTCGACGCGGGCTTCGTCTCGATAGACAAGCCGCCCCTTGGGCTCTGGATCCAGGCCGCAAGCGCTTGGCTGTTCGGTTTCTACGGCTGGGCCCTGCTGCTCCCCCAAGCGATAGCGGGCGTCCTCTCCGTGGCCCTCATCTATCAGCTGGTGCGCCGTCCCTTCGGGCCGGTAGCGGGGCTCGTAGCCGCGCTGGCTTTGGCCCTCACCCCTATAGTCGTTGCCACGAGCCGCAGCAACACGGCGGACATGCTCGTGGTCTTAAACGTGCTGGCCGGGGCATGGGCGCTCGTGCGCGCCACGGAGACCGGTCGTTTGCGCTGGCTGCTGCTGTGCGCGCTCATCGTGGGACTGGGCTTCAACATAAAGATGATGCAAGCATTCTTGGTGCTGCCGGCGTTCTACCTGCTATACCTCGTTGCGGCTCCGGTGCCCCGGCTCCGGCGATTCGTGCACCTCGGCCTCGCGACGGTCGTGCTGGTGGTCGTGTCCCTATCCTGGGCCGTGGTAGTGGATCTGACACCTCCTACAGAGCGCCCTTACGTGGGTTCCAGCCAGCATAACTCTGCCCTGGAGCTGGCCAGCGGCTACAACGGCCTGAGCCGGCTCGTGGGACGCGGAAACGAGCTCATAAACCCCCAAGGAGGGTTCAATGTAGGATCGGCCAGCGATGCCCAGCCCACACAAGGCCCCGGACCAGGCGGTCCCGGCGGCGGTGGCCCGGGCGGGGTCGGCGAGAACGGCGAGAAAGGGCCTTTGAGGCTCTTCGACCAGCAGCTCGCGGGGCAGATAGGGTGGCTCTTGCCGCTAGCAGTCGTGGGTCTTCTGGCGGCGGGCTCGCAAAGGCGTCCCCGCCTGCCACTCGACCGGAAGCACCAGGCCCTAGTGCTATGGGGGATGTGGTTGCTTACGATGTATGGCTTCTTCAGCGTCGCCGGTATGTTCCACCGCTAC
>DASQSI010000105.1:0-9639 GCA_035642415.1 Rubrobacteraceae bacterium | reverse complement strand
GAACCTTTCCACAGCCCGGATAAGGCCCGCATTGCCTTCCTGGATGAGATCTTCGAACGGCACCCCTCGCCCCCGGTACTTCTTGGCTATGGAGATCACGAGCCTTAGGTTCGACTCGATGAGTCGCGCACGGGCTTCTTCGTCGCCCTCCCGCGCTCGTGCAGACAACGAGCACTCCTCGGCGGCGTCGAGCAGACGCCCACCCCGAACCTTTCCCATATACTGCGTAAGGGTGTCTTGCACCATCTCGTCCCCTTTCTTTACCAGCTGCTGCTACGCCGCCGGGTAGGTCCCGCCCGCCCGCGTGCCCCCGTGAGTCACGAACCGAGCTAGAACTCGGCTATCCAAGCTGCTCGTGACGTGCCAGCTACGTCCGCATGAGCACCGTAGCTCCAACAGCCGCCGGTCATCGGCCTCCAGAATCGCCTCCTTGAACGAGCAGATGCAGCACACCGGTAGCTCCCGCACGTACACCTCCTTTTCCGGCTCTTCCACCGAGGCGAGTGTTGTGTCTGGCCTCAAAGCTTTCTTCTTCCCGGCCACTACGCCGCTCCCTTTCGTTCTCCATCGTTCGCACGCTCGGTGAACGCACACTCTTCGGGCTCGACATATAGAGGCGCCTGCCAGGCTGCTCCACAGACTGGGCACTCGAAGGAGCTATCGAAGCTCTTTGCACTTCGTTCGCAGCAGGCTGGGAGGTCCTCCTCATAGAGCGCTTCCTCGCCTAAAGCCGCTGCCCAGATACGGTGCTCCATTACGCCGCCCTCCCGGAGAGACGTCCGATCCACTCGCTCGCCTCGCCGCGTGTGAGCTCGGAGATCGGCTTGCCCACCATCTCCTCAAACCTTGGCGCTCCGTCCTCCACGACATCGGCGATCAAAGCCTCCAAGTAATTGAGCTGCTTACGGGTCGCCGGCAGTGCGTTCTTGTTCTCCTCCCGCGACGCCCAGGAGGGCAGCGCTTGGTTTTGCGGCTCGGGAATGATCTCCTCAGCCTCACTACCGAGCTCCTCGAGCGCCGTGACGCCGACGTTGATCGCATCCCTCAACGCCCGCGCCTTTGCTCGCGTCTCTGCCATGCGGATCAGGTGTGGAACGATCGCCCGCCCGACGTTCTGAGGACCCGCGTCGCCGATGCCGCTGAACTTCCCCTCCTCCATCCTTACCACGGCTCGCACTATGGCAACCTCACCATTCTCGGGACCGGGCACCTGTAATAGCTCCGTCTCTATACCCCTCAAACCCTTCACGTGTGCCTCTTCCAACAGCCCGGCGTACAGCACGAACCTTCGGCCCCCACGCTCGATTACGTACTCTTCTCTCATCCGCTATACCTCCTCCGGCGATATTGCGCATTATCGCTATCTTCACTGAAACAAGTGAAAGCAAAAATAAAAAACACCATTAAGCTATCCCCTCGTATGAATACTGGCGCCCTCCGGGAGCAGCAGAATTTTTGCGCCGGTGTATAAGGCCTAGTTTGAAGAGGCGCGTAGCGCGGTTATTACAGGCAGTGTGGTTAAGGCCGAGCTTAGCTGCCAAGTCTGCGTTAGTAATCGAACCTGCATCGTAGATCGCTTGCAGCGTTTCGACTAAGTGCTCGGGCACCTCGCCCACGATCCCCGGGCTTTCGCCAACCTCGTCCACCCGTATCATCGCCAATGCCCTTTGGCGTAAAGACGCCTCGACGTTCTCCAATAGCTCCCGGTCTTCCTCGACCAGTACTACGTGGCGATCTCCATACTCTCCCGCCGCAACCCTCGAGACCAGAATCCCTAACGCCTCATCCGCGAACGAGTAATCCATGAGGTCCACACCCCGCGTGTCCACATACAATATCCCACCAGGCGGCAGCCCTTCTAGAACCTCTGCCAGCGCCTCACGCACCCGTCGGCCTGTCCCCCGCGTTACCATCAGCTTGTCGCCAATCTCGCTAGACGCTACGTCGTAGATAGCGCGGGCAGGTTCTTTAGCCACCGACTTTTTCCTCACTGTCTTCAGTGAAATCATTTGACTGCATTATACGTGCTACGGTGTTTAAAATCAATGCTGATTCGGCTCCACTTTCGGCCTCAACTGTGTCAAGCTTTCCTAGGCAAGGAAACGCGGACGAAGGTACCAGGAAAGAACGGGACGTTGCGAGAATTGATACGGTCACCGTAAAAAGTGACGCGTCCTGCACTGGAGCGGAGGGAAAGGGAGCCGCCGGCGCGGGCAGCGATTTGTCCGACCACGGCGAGACCGCCGCCGCGCCCGATCTCTCCGGTCCCCGAGACGCCCATCTTCAGGGCATGGCGTAAAGAGTCATTGTCCGTCTTCGTGTATTTGACGTACTTTGGGTTACGCGAGAGCGTTTCGCGTACTCCGACTCCCCCGTCGGCAATGGCGACGAGGACCTCCTCGCCTCGGCGTTCGCGGCCTCCACTCACGATATGCTGGTAGGCTTGCACGGCGGCGTAGGCTCCGAAAGGAGAAGCGCCATGCTCCACGGCGTTCGCGCAGATCTCGGAAAGAGTTGCGCAGATGGCGGCACGCTCGCGCAAGCGGTACTCTTTGTTCTCTAGGATTTCCGAGATGCGGGCTATGATGCCGGGGATCTCCTCTTCCGAATGGAAGTTCACTAGCTCCTGCAGAGTTCCCGGGTTGCCCCGTCGCCGCTCTCCGAGCGCAGATACGTCCGCGTTTGTCCGTACGCGATCACCGAAGATGCGGAAAAAGTTCATCCGTTCCAAGTAAGCCGGCACGTTGTGTCCCGAGAGCACGAGCCCCACCTCGTTGGAACGTGGGATCACGAACTCTAGCAGTGTTGCAAGAGCACAGATTCCTGACGGCTCCACGAACTCCACCGACCGGAGATCCAAGATGACCGGCTCTCCCCTTACCCTCATTGCGGCTGTGAATGTCGGGTCCAGGCTTCCGAGGGTCAAAACCCCGCTCATCACTCCTCGGCGCCGGATATTCGGTTCAAGCAACGTCTTCATCGTGGTTATTGTAGTAGTCAGTCGAGGCGCAACTATACATCACCGTCCAGTCGTGGCCAGCGTGGTTGGCCCGATATTCCTAGCTGTCTCGCCTGCGCTCGTAGAAGAGTTCGGTGTAGCGCCTGTTATCGAAGCGGCTAATGATCGAATCATCACCGACTTGCTTAAAATCGCATTTTTCGAAGACGCGCTGCATGCGCCGATTGTGGGCCAGCGTTGTGCCACGCACAGCCTTGAGATCTAGGTTCTCGAAGCAATAGGAGACTAGTAACCCGACAGCCTCGTTCGCATAGCCCTGACCACGCATGGCTTCGGAACCTATTTTTATGCCGATCTCGCAACCTTCGTGGCGAAAATTGTACAGCGTAGCCATACCTATTGCTTCGCCACTAACCTCAATGATAAAAGTCTTACCGCTCGAGTCTGCCCAGCGTGCCAGGTAATCGCGGCGAGCGGCAGAGAGGGAGCTCCCTATAGGGAGACGCCCGTTCCATGCAGCGAGCTCGGGATCTCGGTCCCACTCGTAGGCCTTCTCGATGTCCCCGGCGTGTGGGGGCCTTAAGGTTACAGACTTGCCTTTAATGGCCTCGAGTTCTTCGGCGTGTATGTGGTACTCCTCTCGACATACGTTGGCCAGCTACTACAAGTATAAAGCCTCTCTCAGTTAAAATACCCCGAGGGGGGAACCTGGAGGCCCGCTAAGCGAAGGCGGAGAGCGGTCGTGAGCAGCACGGTAGGTGAGTTCTTCGGAGGCTCCATGCGGAAGATCCGAGATGATGTCTGGGGAGACGTCCCGTTAGACAAAGCGGTTCGAAAGCTTCTAGAAACCCCAGCGATGTCGCGGCTTAAAGGGATGAATGCGCTCGGCTTCACTTTCTACGCCTTTCCCACCGCGAAGCACACCCGCTTCGACCACTCGGTTGGCGTTTATTACCTCATCCGCCTGACCCTCAAGCGCATCATAGACTCGGGCGCCTATCTTGAAGATCAAGATGTTAGGAGCTCTCTAGCCGCAGCCCTCCTCCACGACGTCGGATGCTACCCATATGCACCGGCCGTTGAGGACATAAGGCTCCCCGGCATGATCTCGGGTGACGAAGCTGCTCGGCGCCAGATCGAGGAGACCGAGGTCGGCGATGTCCTGCGCACTGCTTGGGATCTCGAGCCGCACAACGTCTTCCGTCTAGTCGCACAAAGAGACCTTGAAGACGCTCCCTTACGCAACCTGACGCCGACCGAGCATTTGGTGCGGGACCTACTCTGGGGCTCTCTTGATATCAGCACGCTCGACAGCCTTATCCGAGACGCTCGCAACGCGAGGGTCCCATACGGCATAGTAGATGCCGAGGCCCTGTTGAATTCTTTACGCATAGTCGGCCAGGAGAACCGAGCGATCCTGGCCGTGGACGAGCCGGGGGTAGGACACTTACAGGCGTTGGCCTTTGCTCGCTACCTCATGTACTACAATGTCTATGGCCATCACGCTCTGCGCATCCCCACGGTCATGTTCCTTCGGGCCATTCAGGACGCCATACAAGCCGACAAGATATCTTCCGAAGAGCTAATCCGGCAAGACGATGCGGGGGCTCTGGCGTCCATCCTTGAGTCCGTCGACCCTGACAGCTCCTCCGCCATCCTCGTGAAACGTCTAATCGAACGCCGACCCTACAAACGCGCTCTCGAGTTCGACGAGCGTCACTCAAGCTACGCATCCCTGATCCGGTTGCGCGAGGACGCCTCCTGGCGCCGCCGAATTGAGGAGGCCTGGTCCCGTTACCTCACCCGCTACCGCAAAGGCACAGCTGGCCCCTTCGATATATTAATAGATCTCCCCGAACGCCAGCACTTCGATGTCGGCCTCCGGCTCATCCGCCACTCTCTCCTCCCCGGCGAGCGCAACCCTGTGAGTTGGCAGTCGATCTCCGGCCTCTCCGAAGAGGACATGGCCCGCTATCATGCTCCACTGTACCGCATTCGCATTGTGACCTCGAATGACGGCCTCGTAACCTCCGTACGTCGCCATGTCGACGAGCTCTTCACCATCGCCGAAGAGGTAGGGTAAATAGAAACTTATAGAGAAATCGGCAAAGAAAAGGGCCGGTTTTCACAGAAGGACGCAACCCTTTTCCGGCCCTTAGCGCCTCCATCATGAGCCGCTAGAGTGACAAAGTCATTATAATGACTCCGCAGGGCCGCGCAAGCCGAAAAAGGCCCTTTTTCGAACCCCCTAGCAGCAGTGCTATAATCATAGTTTATGGGCCGCTAGCTCAACTGGCAGAGCAAGAGACTCTTAATCTCTAGGTTCCAGGTTCGAGTCCTGGGCGGCTCACTCTTAAAATGCCTGCAAATGGTAAGGAAAGCAGGAAAGCCCCGGCAGTAAACCGGGGCTCTTGTGCATCAACTGTGCAGCAACGCGGCTGCCGCTTTATCTGAAGGCTTCATCCATTGCACCACTAATCCCCCCGTCCATGCCTTTAAGGACGTGAGAGTAGGTGTCTAGCGTTTGCGATATGGAAGCGTGGCCTAGAAACTTCTGGACATACTTGGGATGGACATATTACTGTTGAGTAGCAGCGTGGCACACGTGTGGCGCAGGTCATAGAGTCGGGTGCCAGCTGGTAGACCAGCACGCTTCAGCAATGCCTTAAACGAGCGCACAACATGGCGGTGGGACAGGGCTGTGCCAACGGTGCTGGAGAATACCAGACCGCGATTCTCCCATAGCCCGGCCCTTTTGCATCCGCTCCTCTAGCTGGCGCTTGCGATGGGCTCTGAGAGCGCCACGTGCGATGTTGGAGAGTTTTTCTTGCGCCGGCTACCGGGCGTCTTGGGCGCGGCGAACTCGCTACCCGAAAGCGCGCGGTTTATCCGCAACGTACCGGCTTCTAGGTCCACATCACTCCAACGAAGTGCTAGCATTTCCCCGGGTCGCAGCCCCGCAGTGACGGCCACGACGTATTGGGCATAAAGGCGGTCACCTTTGGCGGCTTGCAGCAACCTACAGGTCTGTTCGCGGTCTAAGGGTTGTATCTCATCTCTCTTTAGCTGCGGTCGGTCTACGTCTTCACAGACATTGCGTGGAACCAATCCCCACCGCATCGCCTGTTTAAGCGCCCGGTGCAAGACGGCGTGGGTGTATTTGTACTGTGCGGGAAGAGAGGCCCCTATCGAGCATTGAGCGGTACATCCCCTGGACATACATGGCGGAGAGGCTCTTCAGCTTCACGCCTCCTATGGCCGGAACTACGTAGCGCCTTACCTGTCGGCGGTAGGACTCGTAAGTGCTCTCCCGAACGCTTCCTTTTACCGAGGTCTCAAACCACCGCTCCAGGTATTCTCCCATCGTCTGCCCGCCAGTATTGAAGACGAGTCCGCCATCTCTATCCGCTATCGCCCTTGCGAGTTTCTGGCACACCTCTTCCCGCGTCTTGCCAGAGATATAGCGCCGCTTTGGACCCGTGACCGTGTAGATGGTGTAGGAGCCTCGTTAGCCGACCTTCTTCCCATTCTTCTTGTGCTCGTAAATGGAGCCCTCGCCGTTGCCCCTCTTAGCCATCGCTTACGTGTCTCCCTCCACCACTTCTGCCGGATCTACACCGAGAGCTTCAGCCAGCTTGCGGAGGGTAGTCATCCGTGGCTCAGCTTCGTTACGTTCTATCCTGGCTACGGCGGCCACGGTAAGCCCCGCCTTTTGGGCTAACTCTGCCTGAGTGAGTGCGTTTAGGGTGCGCAGCCTCTTTAGGTTGTCGCCGGGTCAAGAGCGAGGGATGGGCAAGAGCTGGGTCTACAACAGGATAAGAAGCGGTGAGATACTTAGCATTAAGCTGGGACACAACCTCAAAGTTAGGCGCTCGGATCTAGAAGAATATCTACAGCAGCAACGCTACCGTTAACCCGGTAGGGAAGAAGCGCATATTTCCCAAGACAATAAAGTGGCCATCCTTACAATATGTATTATTTAGTGCTCTAGGATGGTTTAAGAGCAAAACTCGTTCTCGTTTCGGTTTCCATTAAGTGTTATTAAGCCATCAACAGGGGCTGTTGCGTGGCGTCCCGCACTTATATAAACTCAAATGGAAAACTTTACCGGGGAAAGGTAGAGGCTAAGAGGTCTGCCCCGCAGATGTGGGCACCTGGGACAGACCGAGCCAGTGGTGCAACCGGCTACCTCTAGGGTCTAGCTACTAGACCTTAAGGGTGGCCGGTTTTGCTTTTGGAAAGGAAGAAACGAGGTGAAAGAGATAGTGAGACGCATACCATTAGTGTTGCCGGTAGCCATTGTCATGGCTGCGTTGGGACCGGGGCTACGGGATGATCTCTCATCGCCTTGTTATAAACGTACTCTAGGATGCGAGGCCACAAGGGATGCGAGGCGGAGAAAAAACAGGCCTCCTCTTCCCAGACGGGCCTGTTGCCTAACGTCTCCGTTCTGCCCATGCTCCCTTTTAAGATACTTAGAGCGTGTTTCAAAACCACTTCGCCTGGAAGTTAGCATCGCAACGACGAACCGCAGATGACCTATTGGGAAGCGAAGTTTGGCCAGTTGATGCTCGTAATCCGAGGGAGGCTTATAGGTTTTGAAACATGCTCTTAGAACAGTTAGGCCACCAACAATTCTACGAGAGGTACGTGTCTATACGTCACGATATAGAGCTGAAAATGAAACGAAGACTGGTTTGGTTGCGTTGGCACTTATCAGGGTGCTTAAAGAAGGCTTCACAACTAAAGCGTGGCCAAAGAAGTAGCTAAACTGTATCCAAAGATGTACCGGTTCGCATATCAAGGCGTAGGCCGGGTGGGGAAAACATTTGACAGCAACGCGTTTTCGTAGCCGAAGAGGGTTTTCGTGTCAAACCTACAACAAGGCCCGTTAGATCGACTAAAGCAACAAACGTACGTGGTCATCGTCTTCACGGGAGTGATCAGCTCGACGCTGGCATTGCTGATCAACGAGCTTACAGGCACCATTTCGCCCTTCACCAGGGGTATCTTCGTGGCCACCATCTCTTTTTTGGCGTTACAGGTCTTGCTGGTACACACCAAGAGACTTGGGGTTGCCAGTGGTCTGCTCTACCTCTTCCTAAGTGCCATCGTGTTGAGCGTCCTCTTCTACGCTTTGTATCTCGTCCCATCCCCGACGCTATCGCAGATATCGCTGGTTAGCCTCTACCTCTGGCTTCCCCTGGTCTATGTATGCTTCTTCATAGCTTACGATGGCAAAGCAGCGCTGGTTCGCTCCGTGCTCTTGTACCTGCTCGTCCTCTCCATCTCGCTCCCGCGCGCTCTCGCCACCTTAGGTTCTGAAGACCCGTTCGAGGGCTTCAACTCGCTTGGACAGCTTTACATCTCGTCGCTTTCACTTATCGTGGTCCTCTTTTTCCTGAGCAAGCTAAAAGACCGGCTGCGCGAAAGCCAGATCGTTGCCGAGCGGATGAAGGTGCTTGCCCAGAGGGATGCCCTCACGGGGCTCCTCAACCGCAGGCACCTCGAACACCTGCTCGAGCAGGAGATGGAGAAGTCTCAGCGCTACGGTCTGCCGTTGTCGTTCATGGTCTTCGACCTCGATGACTTCAAGTGGTTCAACGATACCCTCGGGCACGCCGCCGGTGATAGCATGCTGCTGGAGATCGCGCGGCTGGTTGAGTCCCTCCTGCGTGCCAATGACCATTTTGGGCGCTGGGGCGGCGAAGAGTTTGCGATCGTGGCCCCGCAGACATCTTTGGAGTCCGCGCAGCAACTGGCTGACCGGCTCAGGGTCGGCATCGAAGACCGCAGTTTGGGGCTGGCGCGGCCGCTCTCGGCAAGCTTCGGCATCGCCGAGTACTGTCCGGGCGACAGCACGAGCACCCTCTTCAAACGCGCGGACATGGCACTCTACCACGCAAAAAAGCGAGGCAAGAACCGTGTCGAGGTGGAGCCGTTTCCTGACAGCGTTGGTCACGACAGTTGGGCCGGTTAGATAAGTAGCCGCGGTACTCGAACAAACCTCAGGGTAATTAAGCAGTTTCTCCTCTTGCCAGACGGGACTGTTGCCTAACATAGCCTTTCTCCCCACGCCCCCTTTTTATCGCCGAGGTCCCACCCCCTATTCACCGCATGGCATCCATTTGGGACCTCGGGTTTTCTTTTCTACCGCCAACCCCTAGGGCTATAGGACCGCGGCTATGGGGCTTATGTAGCACATGGTGCTTGGGAGTGTAGAATAGCTACCAGCAGGTAGCCTCGTTGGCTTCCCTTTGACGAGTATCCACCTGCCAACGAGACGCTATCTTTATCGGCCCGTCCCCCATACCTACTCGCCTATTGTGTTGCTCTTGTGCAAACATCACGGGGGACGGGTGTTTCCGTCCGTTGAGCCTGCGGGATCGGACCGGTCCGACGAGCTTTAGGGCTGCTACTACTCTCAATATTTTTCTTCCCCCGCTAGGAGGAGGGGGTGCCTGCCGGTTGGAGCGGGGTTGGGGGTCCTCCGGTCTTATGCGACCGGGGCTATAAGACGTTATCTGCCAGCTGTCAGAGCCACCGGGTGAAAGGCCAACATCGGGGCCGCCAGCAGTACTGCCAGCGCCACCGCCAGTATGTATCTCTTCATCTATTGCTCACCTCCCCTCCCTTCGTCGCGCAAAGCAAAACCGACTACCCCAGGCCATAATCGACCT
>DASQSI010000104.1:0-8237 GCA_035642415.1 Rubrobacteraceae bacterium | reverse complement strand
TACGCCGAGGCTGCCCTCTCCAATCGGAATGCTGGTGAGAGAGCTGGTGCGTCCTGCTGCGGGCCGGCTTGTTGCGGCGGCCCCGACGACCCTAAGGCGACGAAGGTGGATCTGACCGGAGGCAGCTACTCGGTCGAAGAGCTAGGCGAGTTGCCTGAGAGTGCCGCTGCGGCATCCTTGGGCTGTGGCAACCCCGTCGCTCTGGCGAACCTCTCGCCGGGCGAGGTCGTGCTGGACTTGGGCAGCGGAGGCGGCATAGACGTCTTGCTTTCCGCCCGGCGGGTCACCCCTGGCGGAAAGGCTTATGGGCTGGACATGACCGATGAGATGCTTGCCTTAGCCCGCAAGAACCGGGAGGGGGCTGGGGTAGAGAACGTGGAGTTCCTCAAGGGGGAGATCGAGGACATACCGCTCCCCGACGATCACGTGGACGTGGTGATCTCCAACTGCGTCATAAACCTCTCCACCGAGAAGAAGAAGGTCCTCGGGGAGTCTCACAGGGTCCTCAAGCCCGGTGGGCGATTCGCCGTCTCCGACATAGTCTTCTTGGGGGACAAGAGCCTCTTGCCCGCTGAATTAGTCCACGAAGCGGAGATGTGGTCGGGGTGCGTCTCCGGGGCCCTTGAGAGGTCCGAGTACGAGCAGATGCTAGCGGCGGCAGGCTTCGAGGAAGTCTCCATCGAGGTGACCCAGGTACACTCACCCGAAACGATAACCGAGTGGAGGGGCGATAATACTGCCCAGATGCTCCGCGAGGTGCCGATAGCCAGTACCTTCGTTCGGGCTCGGAAGCCGGGCGGGTAGGAGTGCGAAGGACTATGAAGCGACAAGAATTCGAAGTTATAGAGAGACCCAGCCGAGGACCCGAGCTGGACGAGACGACCGCGGAGGAGCGAGTGGTAAGGCTCGTAGCCCTGGGTCAGGCCCTCTCCGACCCCATCCGGGTGCGGATGCTCGGGCTGATGACCGCAGCAGCTAGCGAAGGCCGAGGTTGCTGCGGCCTAGCTGACCTCGGGGTCCCGGCAAGTGAAGAGGAAGGGAACCTGGGCATCTGCGTCTGTGAGTTCGAGGACTACTTTGGGATGGGCCAGTCGAAGGTCTCCTACCACCTCCGCAAGCTCAAGGACGCCGGGCTAGTCCGGGAAGAGAAGCGGGGGAAGTGGGGCTTCTACTCGCTAGACCGAAACGCCGCCCAAGCCCTTCTCGCCGAGGCCGGGAGGCATCTCTTCTCTGCCGAGCAGACATTCCGGGCCTCGTGAGCAGTAGGGCACGGGTGCTGTTCCTTTGCACCCACAACTCGGCCCGCTCACAAATGGCTGAAGGGTTACTGCGTCACTTCGCGGGGGACCGCTTTGAGGTCTATAGCGCCGGCACGGTGGCGACCGCTGTAAGGCCACAGGCGATAGAGGTGATGGGCGAGATCGGAATCGACATCTCGGGGCAGGAGTCGAAGACGTTGAAGGGGTACCTCGGGCAGCCTTTCGACTATGTCATCACGGTTTGCGATACCGCTAAGGAAGCCTGTCCAGTCTTTCCTGGGGCGAAACGGCGACTGCACTGGTCCTTTGAGGACCCCGCTGTAGCTGTTGGTAGCGAAGAGGAACGCCTTAAGGTGTTTCGCTCGGTCAGAGACAAGATCAGAGAGCACCTCCAAAGCAACCTCCTGCTGAACAACGGTTGACCGAGATCTTATTCACTAGATTCCCTAGAAGGGGTATCTTCTCGGCAGTCTCTTGCGGGATCACAGCCTCTAAGGCGTAGCCTGCGCAGATGGTCGAGCCGAGTACCAAGCGATCCCCGAGCCTCGCCCTACTGTACGGCGCTCCCATCGGGTTACTCGGGGCGGTCTCATAAGGTTAGGCGGCGCGGAGTTTCGGTTGCCGGTTCTCGCCAGCATGTTCGGCTACAAGGCACCCCGCGCCATGGCTCTCAACCTCGCTATTAGTAGACTCTGGTAATAGTGGTGAGCGCTCTCCTGATCCGTGCCGGTACGCTCTCCCTAGCCCCGATAATTGCCATCCTTTCAGTGGTGGCGGCTATGATTGTCGAGGCGGTCTCCGCTGCTTACCTCGGGATTGGTGCAGCTCTGACGTAACAGTGGCGGGGACGGTCAGCTTGTTCATTAGCCGGCCTACACGGTAGCGGTAGGAGTGCTCCGACACCGCCGACGCGGGGCGAATCGTTATGTTTGCTCTGTAAGTATTGTGTGCTTCTAGGGTTTTAGTAGGCGCGAGCGATCACGAGATAGCGAGAAGGGAAAGAGGCCGTGTAGTGAGTAAGTAGGGAAGTGAAGCCGAATAGACAGCAACACAATTGCACCGCAGGTAGCAGAGAGATATATGTCCACAGAGCATTCGAGATGTTGTCTTACGCACACGGCGTTTGACTAAGGAGAAAGGAGGACAACAAGATGAAACTAACAGACATAGTGAATGCTGCTATGCAGCTGCTTGGGGCGCCCTACCGAACTTGGCAGCAGGGCAACCCCGTCCCATGTGGTTGGACGACGGTGCAGGCCCCCCTGTCCGTTGCGCACCTTCGTAGAGTCGGTGTAATGAGCTCCGAACTAATCAATTGGGCTCTCGAAGTTAATAGCTTTCCGGCGGGTGGCGGCATGGGGACGTACATGTTATATCCCTAAGGTTAGCCAGAGTTGAGGCTCGCGCTTTCATTGCGGGAGGCAAGGCCTTGATTGGATCGGCCACCGGCGGGCAGGGTGCTTGTGGCCAATGGCTCGGATTACTCGCGGGGTGGGTGCGATACTGGTGGAGGACGGCGGTGATACGTAGGCTAGCGGTGGTAGCCACTGTAGTGGTGGTGGGAGTGCTAGTCTTGGCGGTTATAGGTGCTCTTATAAATATGGACCAGAACTCAAACAATTCCTCCTCCCCTAGCTCCGGCAGCTCTTCTTCTTCAAGCTCATCTAGTTCTAGTTCTAGTTCTAGTTCTAGTTCGAGCTCGGGGGAGCAGACGGTTAACATCGGGCAGAGCGTGGACGTGGCCGATGCTTCGTGGAAGGTGACAAACGCTCACAACGCAACGCAGCTGCAGGGCCAGTTCGGCGCGATGCCGCAAAAGACTGGCAACTTTATTGTGGTGGACTTTGATTATACAAACAATGGGAATGAAGCAGAGACTCTTGCGCCTCAGCTAATGGGCCTCTACGATAGCTCTAACCGCAAGTCCAGCCCTGGTCCGGACGACATTGGCTATATCCCGCGCGACAAAAATATCTTTATCGGGCAGGTGAACCCTGGTGTCACAAAGAGCGGTGAGGCTGTCTTCTCCGTTGCGCCCGGAGGTTCTGGCTATCAGCTAGAGCTCTCGAACAGGAACTACTTCAAGACTGGCAAGGCATATGTGAACTTGGGTCTCTGAGCCTCTTCAAGCTTCTACATTGTGGGGTTGATGTAGAGAACGCATGCCGCTACCAGCGTGCTACTCCCCCGTTGAGGTCCGGCCAGAGCGGTGCTTCATCGCAAATAAACGCCCGCTCGATGACGTCGTGGCTGAAGACACTACCAGTGCTGTCCTCAACTATCTTTCCTGTGCTAAACGCAAGCTCTTTGCCCAGGCCCTTGGCCGGGTCTTTGCCCGGGCATGCCCTGGGGATGGTTCAATACCGGCGCGCCTCGCACGAAAGGAGAGATGGGTGGGCGAACTAAAAGAAGACCTGGGACGGCTGCGAAGCACATTCGACGGCATGGCCACCCTCTACGACGAGGCCCGTCCCGGCTACCCGGAGCGGCTCTTCGACGACCTGGCGGCCCTGTCCGCGGTGGGGCCTGGGGCCCAGGTGCTGGAGATCGGGTGCGGGACGGGCCAAGCCACCCTACCCCTCGCCCGCCGGGGCTACTGCGTGTTCTGCGTGGAGCTCGGTGAGAACATGGCCGTGATGACTCGGGGCAAGCTCGCCGACCACCCGGAGTCGCGCGTGATCGCCTCCTCCTTTGAGGACTGGCCGCTCGAGGAGGAGGGGATCTTCGATTTGGTCATCTCGGCCACAGCGTTCCACTGGGTCGACCCCGAGATACGCTACCGCAAGAGCGCCGAGGCCCTCTGGGCGGGCGGCTCGCTCGCGCTCATCTGGAACGCTCACGACCCCGAGGGCAGCAGCGAGGGCTTCCCGGAGGCCCTCGCCGACGTCCACCGGCGCGAGGCTCCCGAGCTGGCCCTGGAGCGGAGGCCGCCGCGCCTCGACCGGGAGCCCGATAAGGCGGGCGAGATAGAGCGGTCGGGCTTTTTCAAGAGGCCCGAGGAGCGCCGCTACCGCTTCGGGATTGCCCACGACGCTAGGAGCTACCTACGGCTGCTGGGCACCTTCTCGAGCCACAGAGCCCTCGACGAGGGGACGAGGCGGCAGCTATTTTCGGACGTAGCGCGGCTGATCGACGAGGCGTACGGGGGGCGCGTTGTCGAGGGGTACCGGAGCGAGCTCTACGTCGCCCGCAGGTTGTGAGGCCGACCCTCGCTGCAGAGAAATATTGGCACTGCCGACAAGCACCATTCTCGGAAATCTACTCACCCGACCGTATCCTTATGCGTTAGGAACAGGGCTAAGCGCCCTTTAGGCTCCGCTCCGTCCTCAAGAGTAGGCATCTTGATAAGCAATTGGATAGATATTCAGAGAGGCGGGGGTGGCCACGCGAGCATGTAGAGAGCCGACCTGAATGTCCTGGTCAGGACGTCGAGCCACCCCAAGGATGTACGGAGGAGGTGGGACGAGCGGCGCCGGACTGAAGATCAAGCGCTCGCACCTCTCTATCACGCATCCGGCCCGCTCGATCGTCGCAGCCGTCTCGCGGGTAGGGTGGCAGCACCCAACACCCGCGGCCAGAATGTTGCATCTGCCAAATGCTGAAGGCGTGCTGGAAGCGGCTTTTGTGCGAGCACGTGCTCA
Organism: Rubrobacteraceae bacterium; assembly: GCA_035642415.1. Classification (GTDB taxonomy): domain Bacteria; phylum Actinomycetota; class Rubrobacteria; order Rubrobacterales; family Rubrobacteraceae; genus Rubrobacter_F. The sequence continues at coordinate 3,337 of DASQSI010000104.1, read as the reverse complement.
TAGAAGCGGAGCTCGCCGCTCCCCTTGATCACCCGAAAGAGCTTAGCCAAGGCACGCCCCCGATCGAGAAGTGTACACAGGATTAGGGTGGCAACACCTGCGTCGAGCCATCCGTCCTCGCCCGGCAGCTCGTTGGCTAAACTCTCAAGTATAGCGATCGGGACCGGTGCCAAGGTTGCTGCTCGCTCGGCCTGGCGGCGAAGGTAGCCCTCAGGCTTCACGGCCACCACTTGCTCGACTGAAGCCGGGTAGTAGGGAAAGTTAGCCCCGTTGCCAGCGCCGACCTTGATCACGTGGCCGCCCAGACCGCTAAGGAGCTTGCGCCAATGCTCATCTGCCCCGTGCCTGTCGGCCGTCGACGCGATCCCCTCGTAAAAGCGGGCGAAGATCGGGTGATGTACCTGCCCAGGTATTAGATGCGGTTCTCCGCTTCTGCTTCTTCCAGCGGCTCCTACTTGCTCTTATCGACATGATGGCAGCTAGCGCCGCCGTATGCATCTCTTAGAAGAAGTCTATCTCGGAAAGCGGGCTTCCTGCACCACGTACTCTCGGAAGGTCAGCTGTTGTGTGCAGTACTTTGCTGATCGTGCTGGGCCTGCTCCTTGGGGGAATAAGATACTCCAGGGCACAGCCATAAGGACACGTGAGTCGGTTGCATCGTCTCGTTTACCATCCCTACCATATCTTCACAGATCCTCTCCAGATCCGTCTCTTCTCTGAGCTTGAATCCAAGGGCCTCTAGGGTCTTTGCCGCATCGTACTTACGGCGATAGAAGTGGCGATCTACAAAGGCTTGTATACGTCTTCTTAAGGGGTAGAAGAGGGCAGCTATAGCCAAAGTGGAGGCTACGATAGCGCTGTTTGACTCGTGGCCGGTCACAAGGCGGAAGAGGTACTCTAAGGAGATAACCCCGCCTACATACGCTAGAGCGAGCGAGACGGTGAGCATACCGTAGACAAGGGTGCGGTTGATTATGAGGTCTATCTCGTAGAGCCTGTAGCGCAAGATAGCTATCCCCATAGAGATAGGAACGCCCAGCACACCTACGATCAGGAGCACGAAGCCGGTCCCCTCGAGCCAGTTTGTACTCATTGCTGCTGATACAGAGTATGTGAGGATAGCCCCACTGAAGGCTATCGCAGTAGCATAGGCGAACCACTTGATCTGCTGGCGCTCTACCACCCCTGCATTACGCAACCGGACAAACAGTGAGGCTGCTGCCACTAGCCCAAGAACAAATAAGAGCGCCTGAACAGGCTGGTAGACGTTTGGCAAGCTTTTAATTCCAAGTGGATTATCGAGAGGAGCAACCCTCTGGATCGTACCGGGAGAGAACGCAACCCAGAGCGTTCCCACTAAGACTGTAACTGTACTGAGCCAGGCGAACCACCTCCAGCGGCTACTAGGCAAGTGACCGTCGGGGAACAGAAGGAGTAAGAAGACGATGAGGCCGGTGCTCGGAGCCCAGAGCCAAAAGGAGATCCAGGTCGCTACTTCACCAGCAGGCAGTGATCCGGGTACTGCTAGTAGGGTGTAGATTGCATACTCGCTAGTAAAATGAAGCACTCCGAATAAGAGTGCTATGGCGCAGAAGATCCAGCCTATAGGGTTCTCGGGAGGGCAGCGAGGTAATATCAGGGCACCGACCGTGGAGAAGCCTAAAGCGATCAAGGTATCTTCTACCCAGTGGACGTAGATGGGGACATCCGGGTGGGAGAGGTTCAGGACCAGAAGCAGAAGGCTAAGAGCGGTCAGCGTCAAGGAGAGGACGCACATAGACCAGGCTAGCCAGGAAGCGGCATGCTTACTCACTGTTCTCCTACTCCTAGCCTGCGCTACTAATTACACCAAGCTAATAATCGCAGACTGATGCTTTTTGCGCACCCCCGTGGCTAAGAGGTGTGGACCATATGCCTACTGCCAGTGATGTGGAAGGATGCCCTATTCTGCCTCTATTCAGTTCAGTGAGTCGCCGCCACCACAGATGTTACGGAAAACCAGCTTCCGGTATGGTGACTTCTGGGACGCTCAGCTTCCGGCATAGCTTCTCGGCGACTCGGTGGGTTTCCCGTCCTACCGTTGTACGATTTCTTGCACGCTAGGGCTTACGTCCGACACCAGCGTGCAACGAGGCAAGCTCTGGTTGGTCAAGAAGGAGGTCGTCGGGACCCTCTGGGTGCCAGAGGGGAGCGTAAACCAGCCCTGGTTTGACCCTCTCAAGCCCCTCGAAAAACTCCTCTATCTGGACGCGAGAACGTATATTTACAGGGATGGGGTACACCTTCTCCCCCTGTGCCATCTGTTCGGGAGACATACCACCCTCCTGAATTGTTGGATGCGAGATAGCAATGTAGCTGCCCAAAGTTAGGACCTTACGATAGCTGCGGACCGTACGATATGCCTCCTCGTCGTCGGTCACAAACTGCAAGATGGAGAGAAATAATACGGCCGCCGGTTTGTTTAAGTCCAATAGGCGCTGGGTTTGCGGGTTGTTGAGTATGACTTCCAGCTGGCGAAGATCAGCGTGAATGATGGTGGCATTGGAGTTGTCCCCTAAGATCATTTCGCTGTGTCTCACGGTGACCAGTTCGTTATCTACGTAGACGATGCGAGCTGAGGGATTAGCCTGCTGAGCTATCTCGTGGACGTTACCGGCTGTCGGTATACCAGAGCCCAGATCAAGAAATTGGTCGATGCCCTGAGCAACGAGAAACTTAACAACCCGGCGCAAGAAGGCGCGGTTCACCCTCATGCCCTGTACCACGTGGGGTAGGACCTTAGCAAATTGCTGGGCTGCTATACGATCGACCTCGAAGTTGTGATAGCCACCCAACAGATAGTCGTGGATGCGGGCTGCGCTTGGCCTATCGTAGCGTACCTCGGCAGAAGATGGTCTATCTATACTCATGTCTGCGCTCCCCCACCAGAGCTAAGTATTGCAGTGAGGACAAAGAATAGCTTTAGTAGAGCGCTGGCGTCTACACCTATGGGGTACTCCGTTCTTCTAGCCTTTATTCTCCCAACTGCCTACAGCAGCCTTCATAATATTGACCCAGTAGAGACAGGGGTAGGAATAAATGCTCTTCTCGTACACACAGGGGCTACGAGAATACTCCTTTAAGCCACCTACAGACCGATGTGCTTGCATCTTCAATTGGCTCAATATCTATGATCCACGCAGTCGGTAACCAGGTGGATAGAGGCAACAATCTCCCTTTAGGTTCTGGACGCTGCTCCCTTTCTTCTTCGGGGAGAATGCTGCTGGGAAAGCTCGGTCGTGCCCAACGCCATTGTCGCCTTCCTTATACATTTGCGCGACTCAACAGCCAAGAGAGT
>DASQSI010000103.1:0-7737 GCA_035642415.1 Rubrobacteraceae bacterium | reverse complement strand
TGGGACCCTTCTTGGTTCATCATGCTCGTGCTCCTCCCTCCGCGCGGGCGCGGTACTCGTTGATGAGCCTCACCAGGCCCTCGCCGCGTGGCCGGCGCCCGGGCCGGATGTCGCAGGTCGCCGCCTTGTACTCGCCAATGTGCACGTTGGGGTCGAGCACGAGCGGGGTCAGGTCGTTGGCCGAATCACCGGTCACGATGCCCTTCGAGCCCCAGTGATAAGGTAGGCCGACCTGGTGGACCTTCCGGCCCTGGACCTCAAGCGGCACTACGCGATCGGTGACCAGCACGCGCGCCTCGATGGCCGAGCGCTCAGTGACGATCGTCGCCCATCCGCCGTTCTCGAGGTCACGCTCTTGGGCGAGCTCGGGGCTGACCTCACAGAACATCTCGGGCTGGAGCTCCGAGAGGTGCGGCACCGTTCGCGACATGCCGCCCGCCGTATGGTGTTCGGTGAGCCGGTAGGTCGTGAAGACGTAGGGGAAGACCTCCGCGCCTGGCTGTCCGTCGGAGGGGTTGTAGGGGTTGTGGTCTCTAGGGAACCGCTGGCGGGTCGGGTTGGAGCGCTGGCCGTAGAGCGGGTTATCGAACGACGACTCTTCCGGCTCATAATGGGTAGGGATCGGCCCATCCACCAGGCCGGCCGGCGCGTACAGCCAGCCCCTGCCATCAGCCTGCATGATGAACGGTTTGTCGCCCCGGATGGCGTCCTGGGCTTGCGCGTCGTCGGGCGGCTCGTAATCGGGGGACTTGGTAGCCTGGAAGTCTGGAACGTCGTAGCCGGTCCACTGTCCCTGCTCCTCGTCCCACCAGACGTATTTCTTGCGCTCGCTCCAGGGCTTGCCTTCCGGGTCGGCAGAGGCGCGGTTGTAGATGATGTGACGGTTCATCGGCCACGTCCAGCCCCACTCAAGGGCCACCCAGTTCTGCTCCCGCCAGGGCTTGCGCCGGTTGGCTTGGTTGACCTCGTCTGCATACACCCCGCAGTAGATCCAACACCCGCAGGTGGTCGAGCCGTCAGCCTTGAGCGCGGTGTAGCCGGGCAGGGCGTCGTTGTTCTCGTCCCAACCGTTAATCTCGCGCAAAACGGCCTCGCCGTCGGGGTCGTCTTGTGGGCCTTCCGTTGGGTAGTCCCACGTGAGGTCGAGAACGGGGCGGTCCTTCGGGTCATCCGAGTTGGCAAGCTTCTCCCGGATCTTGCGCCCAAGATGATACATGAACCACAGCTCCGAGCGGCAGTCGCCCTTGGGCTCGATCGCTTTCTCACGCCACTGCAGCATGCGCTGGGTGTTGGTGAAGGAGCCCTTCTTCTCCGTGTGGGCTGCCGCCGGCATGAAGAAGACCTCGGTGCCGATCTCTTCGGTTATCAGCTCGCCGGTCTCTATCTCCGGGGAGTCGTACCAGAACGCGGCGGTCTCGGTCTCCGAGAAGTCGCGCACGACGAGCCAGTCGAGGTTGGCCAGAGCGAACCGGTGTAGCTTGCTGTTGGAGTTACCTACCGCGGGGTTCTCGCCCATCACGAAGAAGCCCTGACACCAGCCGTCGATCATGCCCATGACTGCCGGGTAGATCGAATGATCCCCCGTGAGGCGCGGCAGATAGTCGAAGCAGTAACCGTTCTCCTCGGTGGCCGCATCGCCCCAGTAGGCTTTGAGGAGGCTTACCGTGTAGGCCTCCATGTTACCCCACCAGCTGGTGTGGGCGGCGTTGAGGTTGACGAAGGTCTCGAGATCCTGGTGCGCATGAGCGTGCGGCATCGGGATATAGCCGGGGAGGATGTTGTAGAGCGTTGGGATGTCGGTCGAGCCCTGGATAGAGGCGTGTCCCCGAAGCGCCAGGATGCCACCGCCGGGGCGCCCGATGTTGCCAAGCAAGAGCTGGATTATCGATGCCGCGCGGATGTTCTGGACCCCGGTTGTGTGCTGGGTCCAGCCTACCGCGTAGCAAAAGGCCGTGGTACGCTCGCGTCCCGAGTTCTCGCACAAGGCTTCGGCGACCTCGAGGAACTGTTCCCTAGGAACGCCGCAGATCTTCTCGACCATCTCCGGCGTGTAGCGCCTGAAGTGCTTCTTTAGGAGCTGGAAGACACAGCGGGGATGTTCCAGCGTATTGTCCATGTACGGCGGCTCGCCACCCTTGAGTATGCCGCCGTGTCCATAGTGCGCCTGTTCCCCAGTCGCGCCCCCCTGTTCGCGCCTGCCGGCGGCGCCGCTGACGCTCAAGCCCTCGTACATCCAGGTACTGATGTCGTAAGAGCCGCTCTCGGGGTCGTACCCGGAGAAGAGACCGTCGAGGTCCTCGGTGTCAGCGAAGTCCTCGTTAATGATCGTCGGCGCGTTGGTGTAGTGGACGACGTACTCCCTGAAATACCGCTCGTTTTCGAGGATGTAGTTGATGATCCCGCCCAAAAAGGCGATGTCAGAGCCGGCCCGGATCGGCACGTGCAGGTTCGACATAGCGCTCGTGCGGGTGAAGCGGGGATCCACGTGGACGATCTTTGCACCCCTGAGGCGAGCCTCCATCACGTACTGAAACCCTACAGGGTGGTTCTCGGCCATGTTCGAGCCCATGATGAGGATGCAGTCGGCGTTCTGCATGTCCTCCTGGAAGGTGGTGGCGCCGCCTCTACCAAACGAGGTCCCCAGACCGGGGACCGTGGAGGAGTGTCATATTCGCGCCTGGTTTTCGATCTGGATGGCCCCCATGGCCGTATAGAACTTTTTCATCAAGTAGTTCTCTTCGTTGTCCAGCGTGGCGCCCCCAAGGTGGGCAAAGCCGAGCGTGCGGCGGAGCTTTACCCCGTTTTCGTCCTCTTCCTCCCAGGTCTCGTTGCGGGTCTTTATGACCCGGTCGGCGATCATGTCCATCGCTTCGTCTAAAGAGAGCTCTTCCCACTCCGTCCCATACGGGCGGCGGTACTTGACCTTGTACTCGCGCATAGGGTTCTGGACGAGTTGCCTAGAAGCCGCCCCCTTCGGGCAGAGCCTGCCGCGCGAGACGGGGCTGTCCGGGTCGCCTTCGATCTGGGTAATCTGACCATCCTTCACGAAGACGCGCTGCCCGCAGCCGACCCCACAGTACGGGCAGATGGACCTCGCCACCTTGTCGGCCTGCGCCGTACGCGGCCTCAACTCCGCCTGCAGCGACGACTGCGCCGCCTTCCCTAAGCCCAGCCGATCGTTGCCCCGTAGTTGGCCTACGACCGACCAGGCCGGGATAAAGTTGCGTATGCCCACCCACTTCTCCTTCCTTTTGCTCCCCACAAAACCAAGGGTATCTTAACCCCGCCGGCTCTCGAAAACATCTGGTCTAAGAGATCTAAGTCCTTTCGTCTTTTTGTGCACCAGGTCTGTAGCAGCAAAGAACGGGGGCGCGGAACACAAACCGCGCCCCCGCTTGTTGCCAGCTCTTACTACTGGCCCTTCGCAACGCCAGGCTCGCCTGCGCCAGGGGCGACCTCAGGCTCCTGCTTGGCCTTCTGGGTCAAGCCTACCGGCAGAACCGCTCTTCCGAAGATACCTTCGAACATCAAAGCGCTCGCCGTGTACCAGGCCAACAGCGCCGAGAGGAGGAGCACCCAGCCGGCGACTATCACCCAAATGCTGTTGATGTTATGGGTGACGAGGAACCCGATCGCCAGGAGCCCCGATCCGATCCAAAGCGTGTGGAGCACCCCAGCGAGCGCTATGTTCTCGGCCGAGGCCGCTATGGCGCCCATAAACGTTATCACGCCGAGCGCGATGAACCAGTAGCCGAACGCTGGGAGGAAGTTAGGATCGGTTGTCTTTAACAACCCCAGGACGAACAAGAGTTGCAGGAGACCCCAGCCCATCCAGAAAGCACCCCACATGCCGTGCATGGCAGTGGCGATAGCATCGCGCGCCCTGTAGGACCACATGCCGGCCAGGAACTGGGCAAGCCCGCCGAAGAAGGCGGCAAACGGGAAGATGAACAAGGGTGTCTCCGGTGTTCCGTACCAGTGGGCTAAGTTCGCGGCGACGATGAAGGTCGACCCGGCGAAGCCGTATAGCCCCAGGATCGACGGCGCCGCTATTGGCTGCAGGACTACCCGCTCCGGGCTTTGATCTATTCGATCGTCCATATTTCCTCCTTTTTCTCAGACCATAGCCCCGTATAGCAACATTAGTGTGCGCCGGACATGTTGTCGCCGGATAAGCCATAGCAGTTTTTTGGTAAAGAAAGCGTTAAGATGCCTTTACGAAAGCAGCTGCCGGCGCTCCGGGCCGATAGGCCCTTATCGTGCTACCTTCGCTATCGAGCGCACCTTACCTCGCCTCCGAGCGTTCATCTTGTACCGTCTGCCGCCGTCTGCGCCTCTGATGGGCCATATGTGTGCCCTTCCTGGAGGTCATGGCGGCGAAACACTCTTACGAAGGAGGGTCGCGAAACAATCCTATAAAGATCGGTATTAGCTACTTCGGCTCCGGAAGCTTCTGCCGGTCATCCAGCTCCACCAGCAAGGTGACCGTTAAAGTTAGGGCAGCTCGAACGGGCAGCCTGTCATACTCCAAGTGGCAAGACGTGTTAAGCGCTCTTAATCCGGTCGTTACCAAGTAATTACCAATATTCACAGGTCGTTTATTAAGCCGAGCGACAATGCGAATAGGTAAAGGCCATAACGGCGACTTGTGGCGTCGGGACAGGAGGACGGTAATGAACCACGAAGAGATAGCGCGAGGCTTCCTCGGAGCTGGTTGGGAGGTGGTAGCGCCCTCTTGGCCGCACCTGCTAGTCGGGAACGCCAGCGAGTTGTCGATACTGGCCTACCGCTCGCTAGCGGAAACCGACGACCCTGTCTTTGAGCTGCTCGACCGTAGGAGGAACGTAACTTATTGGGTGAGAGTCATACCCACGCCCCGGCTAGCCAAGGTGCTTTTGGAGGAGCACGGCGGTTTTGCGAAAAAGCCGCGGTTGCCGGCAGCCAGTTCCTTTGAGAGAGAGGCTGCCGATTAGCCGGTGGTAACCTAGTGAGAAACGCATGCTTGATGATCAAGAGACCATTTTCAGCCTATCTCTAAAAACACGCAATAGAAGATCGCATTGTGGTTGAAGGGTTGAAACCGCGCTGGAAGGAACTTACTGGTGGCAAGCCGCTTGTCGCAACATGGGGAGCCTACAGCGAATTTACTCTCGACTGCTTAAGGTGGCTTTGCCTAAACAGTGAGGTCGCTGCCCAAAAAGTCTACGGCTGGTAGTGGCCCTATCGCTGTATTATTGACTGCGCTGGCTGACGGGTGGTTATGGGGTCTGCGTGCCTATGCACTACCTTCCAGGTGCCCTCTTCGGGTCTAAAGTTCATGTTAACCCGCAGAGCTATTGGGGCGGCATCCTCACTTTCGCCAACCTTGGCCTTTGCCCGCTCCACGCGCAGGACGTAGGCAAGCTCAGGAGTTGTGTACTTCTCTATAGCCTCGAAGCCCACCATCCCGCCATCTCTGAACTGCGCCGCGCCGCGCTCCATAGACGCAGCAACCTCATCCCACCCATGCGCTGGAGGGCCAAAGGGGGGAGCGAGGGTTACGTCTTCTCGATGGGACCACAGCTTCTGCACAGGCTCAGGATTTCCTTTGTAGAACTCACCCAGCGCCAGGTCATACTGCTCGATTAGGTGGTCGACATCATCTATGGCAACCATTTAGATATCCTCTTCGTAAAGCTTTCCCATTCGCGGAGTAGGGAAATGCTAACACGCCCGGTTCTGTGCAACACCCGCGCTAGTTTCTACAGCGAAGTCGGCATCTTGTCCAACAAGTCGGGATGTAAAAAGAGCCCTAGAAATCAGACTTTTTAGGCAAAGCCGCTTAAGGTAATTGATAAGACACAAAACGGATTTCTATCGAGCAGTTCCAGAGAGGGCGAGATCGCCTTCGGGAGGATTAGGAGCCGGCACCTAGGCATTCCGAGGAGCCTCTCAGCCAAGGACTACACGCTATTATGTTACAGCTGAGAAGCCTACAACCTCGCCATACCCACTGACCACCGCCGCCCGCTCTGCATCTGCCCGTTACGCCACCTGTTTTGTGGCAAGGTCTAGATTGCTTGTGATCTCTATGCTACCCCTGATAGATCGAGCTACCGGACAGCCATCCTCGTACACCTCAAGCACGCGTTCTACATCCTCGCGATCCTCTTCGTCAGCGCTAAGATGAAGAGTGATCGTGATCCTCTTGAGCACAAGCACTTTGTTCTCTGTCTCTATCTGCCCTACCACCTCTGCATAGAGGCTATCCTTATCGAAGGAAACTTGACGCGCTGCCAGCGCGCCTGAGAAGGTCCCAAGTAGTCAACCTCCCGCAGCTGCAACTACGTAATCGAGGGTAGTAGCGTGGGGTTCCTCTTCGTCAGGTGAGATCCCGTAGTGCTCAGCTACCTCGCTGTGAACTCCGAAAACAATTGGTTCATCTTCCGCGGGGAGGTGTGCTCGCCGGATCTTACCTTCGACCGGCTCGACCTTCACCCGCGAGAGGTAAGTTGCCTCAGCCATTAAGCGCCTCTCTTGTCGGGTTGTACGTGGTCAAGCCCCTACCCTAATAATAGAGTGTACAAACATAAAATGGTCGGAGCCCGTCAAGAGGACCCGACACGGCCGGTACCATTAGCAGAGGAGGAAGCCAGGCTGACTAAGAAATGACTAGCAGCGCCGCCTCGATCCTCCACGGCCCCAAGCCCACCACCTCGGCAGCAAACACCAGTTAACGTCTATGAAAGGTTCGATAAGCCCTTAAAAGGGCTGGAATCCCTCTTCTTCAGCTGTATCACAAACGGCCGTTTATGAGGCACTTTTTCAGAGCTGCGAACCCAAACGGTTTTACGCCTAGTCGCGTGTCTCATAATCAATGTCTCACTACGTGACGCTCAGTAGTTACCACAGCTCGTCGACCTTTAGAAGGATGATCAGCACTATAAGAGCCACTGTTAGCCCGATGAACGGCACGCTCCTCATGCATCTCCTAACGGCCACTTCTACTCCTTGCGGGTATTGGAGCACACTAGCGTGCCGAGGATGTTAGGCCTTATAGTCTATGCCGGGACTATCGTAGGAGTGCGGCCCAGCATTTTGCCTATACCTCTGCTCGGCTGCTCTATATGTTGTGCTCAGTGAAATTGGAGCCGCCTTGGGGCTATCTAGGAAGCGAGAGCTCTTACTAAGATGCGCACCCAGAGGGGAGCCCGACCGTTTAGCGGTCGGGGCTCGCTTCTTTGGGGGCTGGGTCTTGTCCTCTCAACATCCCACGACATCTGGTAAACCCAGCCCCCCTTCTCTTCTTTTGCCCATGGGTCTCTTGCGTGCGGTTGAAAACGTCTATCGGCCAAAGAGCCTAGCCAACCACAAGTGGCAGCGCTCCTCTTAAGAAAGCAGAAAGAGAACCACACATAAAATCGCCGCTACTAGGAGAAGAGAGCCGCCTATAAGGAGGCTCCTCACCGTAAGCAGTCCTACTCGACGGTGGCGCCGGAGACGCCGCCGCTCGCCTCGAGCGAGGTGGCCCTCAAGCCGTCTCTCGAACTCCTTAAGGCGCTCCAAGTCCTCCAGATTCAATGGATGTCCTCCTCTCTTAGAGATCTAACCCCTGAGCATCCTACACTATCAGGAGCGCCGCTTTTCATAGATGAATTCGCGGTACACCTGACCAGGTAAAGCTACCTAGCCAGCTGCAATCACTACCATCTTATTTGGGCCACAGAACCTGCTCTGCAACAGCAAAGTGACATAAAG
>DASQSI010000102.1:0-5988 GCA_035642415.1 Rubrobacteraceae bacterium | reverse complement strand
GTGAGAGTAAGAGGCCGGGCAGCCCCAAGACGTGGTCGGCGTGCGCGTGGGTGATGAGGATAGCCTTCAGGTGCCTAAGGCCCCAGCCCCGCTCACGCAGTGCTACCTGCGTGCCCTCGCCGCAGTCGAGTAGCACCAGGCCTCCTCCCACGCGTACGAGGGTCGCCGAGAGTCGGCGCCTCGGCAGTGGGATCGTACCTCCCGTTCCTAGTAAGCACACGTCGAGCATGTCATCTCCGAAGGGATGATACCTGCCCCACCAGAAGCGCAGAGCAACGAGTGGTTGGGGTGCTGGCGCTGGGTGGTAGAGCGGACTTTTTCATGGATGGCGTGCTTGCGGAGGTTGGTGGTGCGCTACGAGCGGCGGGCCTACATCTACGAAGCTTTCTACAGTTGACGTGTGTCCTCGTTTGCTTCAACTACCTACGAAGGAGGTTCTAATACCGCCTCTTAGTAGGCGCTTCGCTAGCCAAAGCAGGAGCGAAGGTAGGTACCACCCCCTATTCGGCCATAACCCAAGCTGGCACCTTCGGGAGTGGATTAGTCCGGAACGCCTTCGATGATGGCCATCGATGATCCAGTGCGGATGATGTTGGTCAGTCTGAACCCGGCTTCGGCATAGAGCCTCTCGAAATCTTCGGCCGTCCGTTCCTGGCCCCCCAGCATTACGAGCATGTTGAGGTCCGAGTACTTAGCCGGGTCGGGCTCCGTTCCCGACCGGATGATGGGCTCGACCACGAGAAGCCTCCCACTGTCAGCGATAGCTATACGGCACGCGCGGAGGATCTTGACCGTTGCGGTGTCGTCCCAATCGTGGACTACGCTCTTGAGCAGGTAGGCGTTCGCCCCACTGGGCACTACCTCGAAGAAGTTGCCGCTAACGACCTCGCAACGATCGGCCACACCCGCCCGCTCGAGCAGGTCGCGCGCGCCGGTGAGGACGTGAGGCTGATCGAATAGGATACCGCGCAGTTCGGGGTTTGCCGCCAGGATCGCCGCGAGGAGCACACCCTCGCCGCCTCCCACGTCGACGAGGACACCCATCCCCGAGAAGTCGTAGCTTTGTACGATCGCCTCGGCCGCACCCGCCGAGAGAGCGGTCATCGCCGCGTTGAAGATGGCATCCTCCTCAGGGTGAGCTTGGCGGTATTCCCAAGCTGTCGTCCCGTGCAACTTGGGGAAGGCTGGCTCGCCGGTTCTGACGCTGTAGAGGAGGTGCCCCCAGCTCGTCCAGAGGTACTGCTGGCCGATCTGCACCGCCCAGGCGCGCAGCGACCTAGGGGCATCTGTCCTGAGATACTCTGCCAGGGGCGTCGAACGGAATTGGCCATCGGGCTGCTCGGCGAACACGCCAACGCTGGCCAGCGCGCGCAGCAGCCGATAGAGAGCGGGCGCGTGGGTGCCCGTGGCCTGTGCCAGCTCATCTACGCTCCTTGGGCCATCCTCCAGCAGGTCGGAAACGCCAAGGGCAGCGGCCACGTGGATTGCTTGGGATACCTGGAAGGCGTTCGTCATCTGCAAAAGGGTGTCTCGAGGAGATGGCTGGTCTGCGCTCATGGGTATCGCTCCTTCCCCACCTGCCTTGCCTAATACATTCTCTATCATGCCATATCGGCGAGGCTCCAACCCCTTTTTCACCCACCCGCGAAGAAGCCTTCTCTGTTTTTTTTCGCGGTCCCCGAACTTAGTCTATTCAGACCCATAGGCAAAAGAGAGGGGGCCAGGTTCAGTGAAAAGACTGGCGGAAAAGCGCTCTATAAGCTGTTTCAAAAAGGGGCCCTATGAGACGCTTGCTCGGAGAATCTCCCTTGTGCGAATACCCCAACCCGTATTCTGTCTCAAGATCCGCCCCAGAGGCACCTTACGGTCAGCTGTCTATAAGCTCAGCCAATGCGCCGTAAGTAGTAAGCAAGACCAACACAACAGAGCCCGAGAAGAATCACTAAGACTTCACCTCCTAGCGGCAGAAGCGCTGGACCACCGGTAAAAGGCGTCGATGAGGGAGTTGTTTGGGGCCTCATGATCTGATACTGCTCTTTCATTGTAAGGATGCGCTTCACGCTAGCATCTATGCGCTGTCGGGATATCTGGCCGCTTTGTACCGCCGAGACCCTGGCATAGACGCCGCGCGAGAGACCACCACCCTCGAGGAGATGATCGCCGAGCGGGTGGTCCAAGAGGCCATGAGGATTGCCGAAGAGCGCACTAGGGAGATGTTTCCCTTCGCCGAGCAGGAGCCCTCCGAGGCCAAAGAGGTTATGGACTCAAGGAAGGCGGCAGAGTTCCTTCGTCTCCCCTACTCTAATTTAATTACTGGGTACGCAGGTCATGCCCGCACTTGGGGCAGAAATTCGCCCCATTCTCCTTGCGGTAAGATAATCCTCACTTAATTACCTGCCTCCCGTGACCCTTCCACTTCCTCGGCCTGGCCCCCTGCGCTCCTAGTTTCCCTCGTTGATCTTCCCCAGATCCTCTCCTCGCTTACGCCGTCTGAGGCTCTCCCAGCTGCCGTCGCCGAACCATCCGCCATCCACCGAGAGGGCGTGCCCATTGATGTAGCCGCTTAAGGCCGGATCGGCGAGAAAGGCGACCGCCTGAGCTACGTCCTCGGGGCTAGCGAAGCGACCCATCGGGGTGCGGCCTTCTATGTCTGCGTCGGTATAGCCGCCTGAAGCTCGATCTTCTTGATCCATTTCTGTTTTGACCCATCCGGGGCAGACCGCGTTCACCCGCACCCCCCGCCCGCCCCACTCGGCGGCCAAGGTGCGGGTGAGCCCAATCAGGCCGTGCTTGCTCGCGTTGTACGCCGCCCGATCGCCGACGCCTAAAAGGCCGGTGACGGAGCTTATGTTGACGATGCTCCCGGAGCCCTGGAGGAGCATCTCCTTGCCGAACTCTCGGCACATGAGGAAAGGGCCGGTGAGGTTCACAGCGAGGGTCCGATTCCAGTCGGCCAGGGTCGTCTGCTCGGCGGGGCCTATGGCACTGATCCCGGCATTATTCACGAGCACGTCTACACGGCCCAAGCTCTCCGTGACACTGTGCACCATCTCTCGCACCGTCTCCTCGTTGGAGACATCGCCAGGGATCGCCAAAGTCTCGTTGCCAACCCATTCAAGTTCACCCAACGTTTCCTCGAATGCGGAGAGGTCGTTGGCAGCCACCGCATACCCGCGCTCGGCGAGTACAAGAGCGACCCTACGCCCGATGCCTCGAGCCGCCCCGGTTATCACGGCGACTCGTGCCTTTGTCCGTTCTTCGACCATGGGAGGCTATGCTACCCTTTTTTGCCTGCTCAGGCGCAAGGGTTCGCTTGTAGAGGTTGAATAGCACACCACGATGAGCGCCTTGGGGCGTGAAATACCATGGGCGTTAAGTCGTCAAGGGCTACCACTTCATTTACTACTACGCTTACCACTACCCCATGAGTACCGATGAGTATCGGTGAGGGTCTACTCATTGAGAGAAAGAGAAAACCCTCGCAAAACGGGGGTCCGTGAGAGCTGCCGAAGAAGGATTCGAACCTTACTAATTGATCCAGAGTCATTCTCTTTAAGAGACAGAGGACGACACAGAGGGACAAGGAGAGACAAAACCACGCTTTTATAGGGGATTAGGCGCTTGCGAAGGGACAGGGAAAGACTCCCAGTTGCGGTCAGAATCTGTGCTCGGAAACGCAAAGAGCTTTCCCTACTTACAGATAGGAGGCGGGTTGCCTCCGGGAGTCTCAAAACTCATTAGCATTGCCAAGTATCGAGACTTTGATTATGGAATGAGTTTTGAAACAACTCAGTAGACGTAAAACTGTTTGTTAGCAGTGGGCAAGGGGAGTGTTTCATAAACGACCGTTTACGAAACACCTTCATTGGTGTATCAAAAAGGGAGGTTTTTGATACACGCTCACAGTACCAATAACGACCCTGCTATCAATAGAAAAGGTTAGGGATCAGAGCAGAATGTCCGGTCCTCTACAAATGCAGAGGATCAAAAACACTAAAAATGGTCCATTTGGACTATATACAATCCCTGATTCTCCATATAGGATTTAGTAGGTATTTAAGGAAAACTCGGTACATAGGGACAGGGTAGAAGCTTAGAAGTTCGTCCTATAGATGGGAGCTTATATAAGGGGCGAACGGAGCTAGTAGCGCAACCGGCTACCTAACTAGGGTCTAGAGATGGACCTTGAGGTAGACCGGGTTTTCTTTTGGGAAAAGCGGCAGAAAGGAGCGGTAAGTGCAGTACCTCGTAACCATGAACTTCGTGGACCCTGGTCCTCTGCTGGCTCCTCAGCAGTTTGTCGGGATGATTAGGCAAGCAGTTTTGCCTGGACATGAGGCCCTTGCTAGCTTGAGGTCGGAGGGGAAAATCTTAGCCGGGGGTTTTCCTGTCGGAGAGAGGGCTATAGCGTTTATCATAGAGGCGGATTCCCCCGAAGAACTAGATTCGTTATTGCAGGGCATACCTTTCTGGGGAATAACTAAAACGAAAGTAACTCCCCTGCAGAACTGGGACAATAGGCGCGACCAAGACCGACAGTTTGCCGAGCAGTTGGAGCAAAGTCTGCAGCAATAAAAGGCACTCTCGCTAGACCGGAGGTCGCTATGTACGACGCCATTGTGGTCGGGGCCCGCTGTGCCGGTTCACCGACGGCCATGTTGCTAGCTCGCGGGGGCTACCGCGTATTGCTCGTGGACCGGGCCAGCTTCCCGAGCGACACCATGTCCACGCACTTTATACACCCTCCCGGTATCGCCCAACTAAAGCGCTGGGGTCTTCTCGACCGGCTCGCCGCCTCGAACTGCCCTTCCTTCTACAAGATGTCCTACGACCTTGGACCCTTCGCCGTCACAGGCTCTCCTCCGCCAACGGACGGCGTCGCCGAGCACTATGGCCCCCGGCGCACGGTGCTCGACAAGATTCTGGTAGACGCAGCCGTGGAGGCTGGCGCCGAGCTACGCGAGGGTTTCTCAGTCCAAGAGATCCTCACGGACGGCGAGCGCGTAACCGGCATCCGTGGCCGGGACACCGACGGCACAAGCGTGAGTGAGGAGGCCCGCATCGTGATCGGGGCCGATGGTATGCGTTCGCTCGTCGCCCGGGCGGTCAAGGCCCCAGAGTACAGCACGAAGCCTACTCTCGCTTGCGCCTACTATACCTACTGGAGCGGCGTCCCAATTGAGGGGGCAGAGTTATATCCGCGGGAAGGCTGGATTATCATCGCCTTCCCCACCAACGACGACCTGGTCTGCACCCCCATTCAGTGGCCGCGCGAGGAGTTCCATACCGTGCGCACCGACATCGAAGGGAACTTCCTGAAGAAGCTCGATCTTGTGCCCGGGCTCGCCGAGCGCATACGCAGCGGCAAACGCGAAGCAAACTTTGTGGGCACGGGCGTCTTGCCAAACTTCTTCCGCAAGCCCTACGGCGCGGGCTGGGCGCTGGTCGGGGACGCCGGCTTCCACAAGGATCCCTACATGGCGCAGGGGATCACCGACGCTTTCCGCGATGCCGAACTCTTGGCCGAGGCAATAGATGCGGGCCTCTCCGAGTGCCGCTCGTTAGGCGAGGCGCTCGCCGACTACGAACGTCAACGCAACGCCGCGGCGATGCCTGGCTACGAGCTCAACTGCCAGCTGGCCAGTATGCGACCGCCCTCACCCGAGATGCAGCAGCTCTTCGCCGCGCTGCGCGGCAACCAAAAGGAAACGGACTGCTTCTTCGGTGCCATCGAAGGGACGGTGTCGATCCCAGAGTTCTTCTCGCCAGAGAACATCAAGCGGATCATAAGTGCAGCTTAGCGTGGTAACGGCATCACCACATGAAGCACCACGGTCGGCCGCTAGGTAGCGCTGCTCAGAGTAGCCAGCGTACACCCGAGCGCCAAGTTGTTCCATCAACCCTAGGTCGTCCCGCCGCCTCAGACCGGAGGAACTAGAACGGGACGGTAGTGACTGTGACGGTTGACAAACATAGGAGCGTCGAGGT
>DASQSI010000101.1:0-19379 GCA_035642415.1 Rubrobacteraceae bacterium | reverse complement strand
GTCGGTTAAAGCCCGGCAAGCCTGCGTTCCAGAATAGTCGAACTCGGCAGCTTGGCCTATGATTATAGGCCCTGAGCCGATGATCAGGATGCTCTCTATATCGTTTCGGCGCGGCAAGTTCCCTCCCCTCTAACCCGCGAGACCGCCGGAGACGCTCTCGACGAAGTCATCGAACAAGTAGCCGGAATCGCGGGGCCCGGGGCTCGCTTCCGGGTGGTACTGAACACTCCAGGCGAAAAGCTCTTCGCTCCTCAAACCCTCGACGGTGCCGTCGTAGAGGTTGCGATGGGTTAGCTTGACGCCGTCCGGCATGGTCTCCTCACGAACGGCGAAGCCATGATTCTGGCTTGTAACCTCGATCCGCCCCGTGTCAAAGTTCCGGACTGGGTGATTCGCGCCGTGGTGCCCAAACGGCATCTTGTACGTCTCGCAGCCCAAAGCCAAACCGAGGAGCTGGTGTCCGAGACATATGCCGAACACCGGCGTCTCCCCCACAACCTCGCGCAGGTTCGAGACCGCCCTCTGCAGGGCCGCCGGATCCCCAGGGCCGTTTGAAAGGAAGAGACCATCGGGGGCTTGCTTCAAGATCTCAGCTGCAGGCGTAGAGCCAGGCATAGCTAGCACCGAAGCACCGCGGCTCCGTAGTTCCTTATAGATGGAGCCTTTCACACCGTAGTCGAGGGCTACAATGCGACATCGTTCCTCGCCGAAAGCCGAGAGCAAGACGGGCTCGGCAAGCTCGGTAATAGAAGAGGCGAGGTCGAGACCGACCATCTTCGGGTGGGCGTTGGCCTTTCCACGCAGAGCGTTCACGTCTCGTTGTAAGGTAGAGACCACGCCGCGCATCGCGCCCTTGTCCCTCAGGTGACGGGTGACGGCGCGGGTATCTATTCCCTCGACGCCCAGAACACCGCTCTCTTCGAGGAGCTCGGCCAAAGAGAGTTCGCTCGCCCAGTTGCTGTGATAAGGGGTGTACTCACGCACTAGGACACCAGCGGCCTGAACCTTGGAAGACTCCTCGTCGCCGGGGACGATGCCGTAGTTACCAATGAGGGGGTAGGTGAAGAGCACGATCTGGCCGCGGTACGAGGGATCGGTCAGCGTCTCCTGGTAGCCGGCCATGCTGGTCGTGAAGACGACTTCTCCCGAGATCTCACCTTCCCCGGCGAAGGTCCAACCCGCGTACGAGGTTCCATCCTCGAGAACAACCAAGGCCCTACTACGACACTTCTGCCTAAGCTTGTACTCCAAACTTTGCTCCTGTCCTGTCGTACACCAGCTCACCGCCGACGATCGTGCCCACGACGCGCCCCTTGAGCCTCCGCCCGAGGTAAGGGCTGTTGGAGGACCGGCTGATCAGAGCATCCGCCTGGACCGTCCACTCTTCGGAGAGGTCCACGAGCGTCAGATCCCCCGGTGCACCCGGGGAGATGCCATACGCACCGTCCCCACTGACCCAACGCCCCGGAGCACACGCCATCGCCTCAACCAGCCGCGAGAGCGAAAGCTCTCCGCCCTGCACAAGCTCCGTGTAGAGCGCGGCGAAGGCCGTCTCGTGCCCCAAGAAACCCGGGGCGGCTTCCTCCAGAGGAAGCTCCTTCTCCAATCGGGCGTGCGGTGCATGGTCCGTCGCCACGAAGTCTAGGGTACCACTCGCGAGCGCCTCCCCAACGCCAACTCTGTCGCCGTCCGGCCTCAACGGCGGATTCACCCGGTAGAGCCCGTCCAGCGTTTCTATCCTTTCGTCGGTGAGCGTCAGGTGGTGCGGCGTGGTGTCGGCCGTGACATCCGCCCCGGAAATCTTCTTAAAGAACCCGATGAGCGCCGCCGAGAGCGCGGTGCTTACGTGGGTTATGTGGACCTTAGCG
Source organism: Rubrobacteraceae bacterium (assembly GCA_035642415.1). Taxonomy (GTDB): domain Bacteria; phylum Actinomycetota; class Rubrobacteria; order Rubrobacterales; family Rubrobacteraceae; genus Rubrobacter_F. The sequence goes on along the minus strand of DASQSI010000101.1, from coordinate 17,511 downwards.
CCCGTCTCCGCAGCCAGGACGAGTGCCGCTGCCGTCGCCACGTCCTCGGCGCTGCCCGGAGATCCCGGCACCCCCGCCAGCGCCGCCGTAACCCCATCGTGCACCACGCCGGTCGAAAGCGTACGGTCCTCGCAGTGCAGGATAACCGAAAGCCCCGCGGACTTCGCATAGACCATGCCGTTTCTAAGCACCCCGGCCGACTGGGTGCCCAGCCCGTCATCCGACACACAGAACGCACCGGCCTCCTTTAGAAGCCGCATCTCCGTGGGCCGCTCTCCCTTGAGCCCTTCGTGCAAAGCAGCTGAGACGTAGGTCCGTACCCGTGACTCCCTCTCGGCGCGGCGCACGAGGCCCGAGACCACTACGGGTTTGTCCACGACGGGGTCGGTGTTCGGCATCATCACGACGCTGGCGAAACCGCCGGCCGCCGCGGCCGCGGAGCCCGACTCTATCGTCTCCTCGTCCTCCCGGCCTGGCGTGCGCCAGTGGGCATGCATGTCCACGAAGCCGGGGAACAGGTAGAGACCATCGGCATCGAGGTACCGCAATCCCCGCAAGCGTTCTCCGACCTCGGAGACATGCCCGGCCGACAATCGCACGTCCGCTGCACTGTTGAGCCCGGAGGAAGGATCCAGAACGTGGGCGCCGCGGACGATTAAATCGTTCGGGGCGTTCGTCAAGCGGCCACCTTGTGAGCGGCACCGGTTGCGAGGGTGAGGACCGCCGAGCGGACGGCGAGGCCGGAGGCGACCTGCATGGGGATTAGAGACGAGCCGGAGAGCACTACATCGCTGGAGATCTCCACGTCCCGGTTGACCGGACCTGGGTGCATGACGAGGACGCCAGCCTCAAGGTGCCGCTCCTCAATACCGTAGTACCGAGCATATTCGGCGACGGAGGGAACGCGAGTACCGGCCATTCGCTCTCTCTGGAGCCTGAGCGCGTACAGGGTATCGGCACCCCACCTCAAGGCGTCGTCCACGCAGGAGAGGATCGGAAGCCCCCAGGCTCCAGATTCGCCGGGTAGGAGAGCGGCGGGTGCGACCAGCGCTACATCCATGCCCGCAGCGCGGAAAGCGGGGATCACACTACGCGCCACCCGGCTGTGCAAGATGTCGCCTACGACGGCGACCCTGCGTCCGGCCAGCTCGTCGAAGCCGCCTACGCGGCTGGAGAGGGCATAGAGGTCGAGGAGAGCCTGGGTAGGGTGCTGGCCGCAGCCATCACCAGCATTGACGATGGCAGCGTGGGTGTGCCGGGCAGCCAGGCTCGCGGCACCCGCCGAAGGATGCCGGATCACTATCGCATCTGCCCCCAAAGCGTCGAGGGTCACGACGGTGTCGAGAAGAGCCTCGCCCTTCTGTATCGCGCTGCCCTTCTCGGAGATCGAGATCACATCCGCTCCTGCCCGGCGGGCGGCGAGCTCGAACGAAACGACCGTGCGAGTCGATGCCTCGAAGAAGGCCAGACAAACGGTCCTACCGGCGAGAGAATGTCCTGCACGCCCGGCGGCGTGTTCTCGAGCGAGGTCTAGGATTTCCTTTAACTCCTCTCTCTCGACGCCTTCCAGGGTAAGAAAGTTCCTAGCCTGCAACGCAGATCACTCCGTCTTCGCTATCGGTTTCGCTGAGGCTCACGCGCACGGTCTCCTCGTGTGAGGTCGGAACGTTCTTGCCGACGTAATCGGCCCTAATAGGCAGCTCCCTGTGCCCACGGTCAACGAGGACGGCGAAGCGTATCGCCGCCGGGCGCCCGAGCTCCAGAAGGGCGTCTATCGCCGCGCGCGCCGTCCGTCCAGTGTAGAGTACGTCGTCCACAAGCACCACCGTCTTTCCGGCCACATCGAACGGAATATGACTCCTGCGCACCCTGGATTCCTCGCCCTGCACCTTTCGGTCGTCCCGGTGCAGTGTGATGTCCAAAGCTCCCACCGGAACCTTCAAGCCCTCGAAATGCTCGATGTTCTCCGCGATTCTTTTTGCCAGCGGCACCCCGCGGGTGAGTACACCCACCAGGGTGAGGTCGTCGAGAGAAGAGGCGTTGCGTTCGAGGATCTCATGCGAGATGCGCCTCAAGGAACGATCCATGCCGTCTTTGGAGAGGATCTCAGAGAAGGTTCGGCCTTCGGGGCGGCCTTGCCGACAGGCACCGGCGCTCAATCGTCTCAAACCTGTTGCCTCCTTCGCGCCTCGCTGGACGCCGTTAAAGGTCGGTCTTGGTTTCTAATTCAAGCTATCAGAAGGGTAAGGCCGCGTCAAGCGGGTAAGCTTGCATCCAGCTCCCGGGCCGCCTCGCGGAGATCCGAAGGAATGGGGCTCTCAAACTCCAGCGCCTCGCCCGTTATGGGATGGAAGAAGGCGAGGCGTTCGGCGTGAAGCCACAGGCGCCGACCCGGGACGGGCTTACCGTAGAGGGGATCGGCGTAGACGGGGTGCCCGATCGCAGAGAAGTGAACCCGGATCTGGTGCGTTCGCCCCGTCTCCAGACGCACGCGCAGCATCGTGTATCCTGCGGCCCGATGCACGACCTTGAAGTGCGTTACCGCCGTCTTCCCGGCCCCTACGGCCATCAAGGTCGGGTTGGCGGGGTCTCTCCCCACCGGCGAGTCGATCGTCCCCGTTTCAGGCAGCCCCTTTCCGACCACGATAGCTCGGTAAACGCGTCTCACATGCCGCGCAGAAAGCGCTGCCACGAGCCCCGAGTAAGTCCCTTCACCCTTGGCCAGCACCATGAGGCCTGAGGTATCCCGGTCTAGGCGATGCACCACCCCCGGTCGCTCCGGATCCTCTCCCCCCTCGATGCCCCTGCTTAGGAGGGCATTGACCAGCGTGCCCGAACGGTTCCCTGCCCCAGGGTGCACCACGAGTCCCGCGGGCTTGTCCACCACCAAGAGGTGCTCGTCCTCGAAGACCACTGGGACAGGTATGTCTTCGGATGCAAGCGCCTTCCCGACAAGCCGAGCTTCGATCCGTTCCCCATCACGCGCCTTGCGAGCCGGGGCGACCTTACTACCACCGACCTGCACAAGACCCTCTTCGATCATACGACGCGCCGCGCTCCGGCTTACACCAAGACGCCACGCAACAACCTTGTCCAGGCGCTCCCCCACCTCTCCGGGCGCGACCTCGAAGCTTTGTATGGCAGCGCCCAAGTCGCGGTTCTCGTCCCCTCGGTTAACGGACGAGGTTCGCCAAACCTTCCCGGATCTCCTCCGGCTTCGCCCCTTCCACGAAGAGGAGCTTATCCCGGCTCAACGCTCCTTTGACCACCGCGACCCGTGTTTTCTCAACCCCGATCAGAGTGGCCAGGTAGCGTTCAGCCTCGTCGTTGGCCCTGCCACCTACGGGCGGTGCGGCGACGGAAAGCCTGAGAGCTTCCTTCCCGTACGATCCTCTAAGCGCGGTGCTCTTCGACCCGGGCGAGACGCGTATCTTCACGTAGGCTCCGCCCTGTGTAGGCCGGACGAAGTCCTCAGTCGTCACGCCGGCGCAGAAAGCGGCTTGCCCGGAAGAGCTTGCGCTCTTCCTCAGTGTCTTGCCGCGGGTCACCCTGACCGAAGAAGTCGTCGGCGACGCGGCTTTCTCTAGTCGGCATGGGCTCCTCGCGGTCCACCTCCTCAGCAGCATCAGTGGGCCTCGGAGCTGTGGCTGCCTCCCTGGCCGCGCGCTCTTGTTCGGGCGAGTCCTGAGCGCTGGAAGGTTCCACCTCCGGTTCTTGGATCTCGGGCTCCGGGCCAAGCCCGCTAGTCGTATCGCCGGCCGGCGTCGCGACGGTATCTATGTGTCGGGTGGTTTCGCTGTCCCCCACCTCAGTGCCGGCGACGGTATCTTCGTAGGTCCTACCGCGGTTCTCGGCAGCCTCCCGCGCGGCGGTGACAGACTCAAGGTCGAGGCGTTCGCGCAAGGAGGCTTCTATCTCCTTGGCCGAGGCAACATCGATGTTGTCCATCACGTCAAGATAACCCTTGAGGAGACGGCGAAAGTCGTTGGCGAAGTCCTGCTTGGCCTTGCGGAGTACTTCGTAGGAATCCTGCACCCGCTCGACCCGGCCCGAGGAGTCGGCCAGGATCCGGTGTGCGCGTTCCTTTGCCTCGCGGATGATCAGCTCCGCCTCCTTGTTTGCATTCTGGCGGAGGTCCTGTGAAACCTGCTCGGCATGCACCAGAGCCGTCCGAATCGAGTCCTCAAGCTCCTCAAACTGTCCGAGACGCTCCCTAAGGGACCCCACCTCCTCTGTCAGGCGTCGGTTCTCGGAGAACAGGCGCTCGAACTCGTCCGCTATTGAGTCAAGGAAATCGTCCACTTGGTTGGCGTCGTAGCCGCGGAAGCCGCCCTTGAACTCTTTGCGCCTGATGTCTGCTGGTCGAATAGCCAATGGAATCACCCCGTAACAGGTCGTATAAACTGGTTAATGATTATCAACAGAAGCGTCCGCCCTATGGAGAGGCCGAAGATGGCAATGATCGGCGCCAGGCTCAGCGCGAAACCGCCGATTTTCAACGGCGGTATCCGCCGGTTTAACGGTGCCAGGATGGGATCAACCACCCCCCTGACAGCGTCGTATATTATCTGAAAGAACCGCGTCGAAGGGTAACTTGGGAACCAGCTGATCACGACCCACGCTATTATGAACCCGAGCATTATGTAGTACGCGTAGTTCACCGCGCTCGTAAGCAGCAGACTTATGCTGTACCCAAACGTCTGCAGTACGATGAAGAGAAAGGCCGTCTTCGACATCAGCACCGTCAATCTGCTAGCCTCCGGGCCCGCTCGGTGGCGGCCTCTACTCCGTCGTACACCGCCGCGGCGAAACCCGCCTTCTCCATCGCCGCGAAGGCCGCCGCCGTTGTCCCGCCGGGCGTGGTGACTTCATCCCGGATCTGATGCGTCGACCTTTCTTTGAGCAATACCGCCGTCCCCGCTATGGTTCCGTTGACGAGCCTCCTAGCTACGTCGCGCGGGATACCCTCCCGCACCCCGGCCTGTACCAAGGCATCCGCAAAAAGCGCTACATACGCCGGCCCCGAGCCGTGGAGCGCCGTTGCAGCGTCAAAGAGCCGCTCCGGCAGCTCTATCACGTCGCCCACATGCCGGAAGATGTTGATCACCGTCGATAGATACACTTCGCCCGGACTGTTTGCGGCCACGACTGCGGTTCCGAGGCCCACCGCCGCGCATACGTTTGGCATCACCCGCAAGATCGACGTTCCTTCGGGCAAGCCCTCGGCTATCTCTGAGATCGAGACGCCTGCAGCCACGCTCACTACCACCTTCTCCGTGCCCTCGATAACAGGCGAGACCTCTTCGAGTATCGGCGTCATGTCCCAAGGCTTGACCGCGATTATAAACAGGTCGCTGTCTTCGACAGCCTCCTTGTTCGACGGGGTAGTCTTGACCCTATACTCTTCGTCGAAGAGTTCCAACCGTTCTGTGCGGGCGTCGCTGACCGTAAGGTAGAAGTCTTTGGAAGCCGAGAGACGAGCGACGAGCGAACCTCCTATCTTACCCGCCCCGATGATGCCTATCCTCTCCAAGGCCTTAGAGCTGATTGAAGAATGCCCGTTCCGCAAGCCGCTTGCGCTCCTCGGCCGAGACCTCGACGTTGCGCGGCGTCAAGAGAAAGACCCGGTTCGCGACGGTCTGTATCTGACCGTCGAGGCCGTAGGTCAGACCAGCACAGAAGTCCACCATCCGGCGGCTAAGCTCCCCGTCGGCGTTCTGGAGGTTTAGGATCACGGGCTGCTGACGCTTGAAGCGATCGGCTAAAGCCTGCGCGTCGTTGAAGCTAGACGGCTCTATAACGCTTACCCTGGTCTGTGGGATCTGGCTGTCGGGGACGGGTCGAAGGTGAGAACCGCTCGCTCCAGCACTATAGGAACGGTCCCGGTCCGAGCCTTCTCTACTAAAGAGGTCGCCCAAAGAAGCACCGAACGCTGAGGAACGTTCCGTTCGCCCAAGACGGCGAACCGTAGGGCCTGGGTCGGCGCTTGAAGCGTCGCCTGCATAGCGATCCTTCGCATAGGATGGCCTCTCTTCTTCCTCATCGTAGTAGTCTTCTTCGTTGACCCCGAAGCCAAACCACGCAGCAACACGCTCCAGGTAATCTCTAATTCCCATCCATCCTCCTCACGAACGGGCCTCTTCGGTATCTTCGATCATCGCCCGCCCTACCCTGATAATGGTAGCCCCTTCTTCGACAGCCACCTGATAGTCGTTGCTCATACCCATCGAAAGCTCCGAAAGGTCAAAGCATGGACCCCAACTATCTTTTAGGCTATCACCAATCGTACGCAATCTTGCGAAAACATAACGCACATCTTCCGCCTGTTCAACCAGGGGCGCTAGCGTCATGAACCCTCGCGCACGTACCTTCCCGTCCGTCTTTGCAGCACTCCAGAGCAATGGCTCAATCTCGGCTTCCTCGACCCCGTACTTCGACTTCTCCCCGCTAACGTTGACTTGAATGAGTATTTCGACACCTTCTTCCGGCGCCCATTTGGCGAGTTCTTCGATAAGCTTCGGCGAATCGACGGAGTGCACGAGCCTCGCATTTCCGGTGACTTGTCTGACCTTGCGACGCTGAAGGTGGCCAATAAAGTGCCACTCGAACGCATCCCCAAAAACCTTTTGCTTTTCCAGGAGGTCCTCGGCCCTGTTCTCTCCCAGAAGCTGGGCCCCGGCATCGGCGAGCACGGCAATCTGCTCTAGCGTGTAGTACTTGCTGGCGATGAGTATCTTAGTCTCATCTAGCCTCCGTTCGCTTTTGCGCAAAGCCTCGGCAACACGCTCTCGCACAACACACAGCCGATCCCGGATGCGCTCATCCGTCCCCGCTGAGTCGCTGCTCATCGCAGGTACGAGCGCTTCGAGCTAGCGGCGCCGGAGAAAGGCCGGGATGTCGAGGACATCACCCTCTGGCTGGGATGGCGCCTCCTCGTGTGGTTCTGAGACCATCTGCTCCTCGCGGCGTCGGTTCGCGAGGCGCTGGTCGAAGCCTGTGGCGATGACGGTCACGCTCACGCGCTCGCCGAAAGTCTCGTCCACAACGGCGCCGAAAATCAAATTCGCGTCCTGGTGGGCAGCGTTGTGCACGATCTCTGCGGCCTCGTTGACCTCAAAGAGCCCGAGGTCGTTGCCCCCCGTGATATTCAGGATAATACCGGTCGCTCCCTCGATGCTCGCCTCGAGCAAGGGGCTCGAGATCGCCGCCCGCGCCGCCTCGGCAGCCCGGGTCTCGCTGCTCGACTCGCCAATGCCCATCAAAGCCGACCCCGAGTTCTGCATAATCGTACGCACATCCGCAAAGTCAAGGTTTATGAGCCCCGGCACCGTGATGAGGTCCGTAATCCCTTGAACGCCCTTGCGCAACACGTCATCGGCCATCTTGAAGGCATCCATCATGCTAGTGCGCTTTTCGGCCACCTGCAATAAACGGTCGTTCGGGATGATGATAAGAGAGTCTACGTTCTCCTTAAGACGTTTGATCCCTTCCTCGGCGTACGTCGAACGGCGCCGTCCCTCAAACGAGAACGGCCGTGTCACGACCCCAACCGTGAGCGCATTAGCTTCTCGCGCGATCTTCGCTACCACGGGCGCTGCTCCCGTACCCGTGCCGCCGCCTTTTCCGGCCGTCACGAAGACCATGTCCGCGTCCCTCAAAGCCTCCTCGATCTCTGCCTTGCTTTCCTCGGCGGCCTCCAGGCCAAGCTTCGGGTCCGCCCCAGCTCCTAAGCCCCGGGTAAGCTTCTCTCCGATGTGGATCTTCATGTCTGCGTCACACATCTGAAGAGCCTGCGCATCCGTATTGACCGCGATAAACTCGACCCCCGATAGACCGGAGTTGATCATGCGATTTACAGCGTTGGTGCCCCCACCGCCTATACCGACAACTTTGATTACCGCCAGATAGCTCGTTCCCGCATCCAACATACCCTTCTAACCCTTCTTCGCCTGCTCTCACAGCGCCTAAAAGGCGCTATCCGGGCTATCTTCCCCGGAACCATCCCTTCACTGCCGCCACTATGCTACCAAAACTGACCTGGTCTGCACCTTTACTCTTCGCTCTAAGGTCAGTCTTTTTCGCGGCGAAGTATAGCAGACCTACGGCGGTTGAATACTGAGGCTGTTGTACAGGTTCAGTATTTCCCTTTACCCTGAGGGGAGCGGAGATTCTGGTACGCATACCAAGAATCTTTTCTGCTAGTGCGCCCATGCCCTCCAAAAGCGAACCGCCACCGGTCAGAACGACGCCTCCGGGCAGGAGGTTCAGGACCCGGGCCTTGTCCAGGGATTCACGGGTATACTCGAGGACCTCACGAGCACGGTACTCGAGGATCTGGCTCATGAAGCGAGCGTTGTAGTACTTGCCACCGATATGAACGGCGGCCACATCGTCTACGGTATGGGAGAGCACGTTCCCGTACTTGAGCTTGAGCTCGTCTGCGATCTCGAAGGAAACCTTTAAGCCGTATGCAACATCTGAGGAAAAGCTCTCCCCACCGATGGGGATCACGGCGGTATGGGTTAGGGTATTCCGTATAAAGGTAGCTATATCGGTCGTGCCACCGCCGATATCTATAAGGGCGACACCTAGCCCGCGATCCTCATCAAGGAGACAAGCTTCGCTCGAGGCCAAAGGTTCCAAAACCACGCGAGAGACCTTGACGCCGCAGTCGCCGACCGCCGCGAGGAGGTTCTGGATGCTTGAGATTGCACCGCTCACGACGTGTGCCCGCATTGTCACCTTTCTGCCGGCGAGACCTAGCGGCTGCTTGACCCCCTCGGTACCATCGAGGACGAACGAGCGGGGGACAACGTGGACTACCCTTTCGCCTTCTCCGAGCTCGACCCGCCGGGCCTCAGCCTCAAGTTTCCCGATAAACCGTTCGGTGATAGTGCGATTGCGGCTCCGGTTAAGGAGCGTGACTTCGGTATTGAACGAGGAGATGTGGCTGCCTGCGATACCCACAATAACTGGCGTACCGCGCAAGATCCCTCCGCACGCTTCGATCGCTTCGGCTACGGACTCGGTCGCCGCCTCCCGATCCACTACCACGCCGCGCTTTAAGCCATAGCTCGGCGCCTCCGCCACGCTCAAGACCTCGACCCATCCCCGCCGCTCATCCGCCCGGCCGGCTATGGCCACTATCTTCGTGGTGCCAACGTCAATCCCGTAGACTAGCTTCGAAGCCAAAGGGTACCCACTAACCGCCCGTCCCGTTCGAACCAGGCTTTTTGTCAGACTCTTTGGAACCGATGACAATCCTCCCTGGTGAGCGGAGGTCGAAGTAAGCGGCATCGGGATGTGAACTCATGAAGTCAACGAGGGCTCGGGCTTGCCCGTCCCCCACCTCCCCGCCAAAGAGAACGCGCTGCCCCTCGACGGTTGCTTCGACGCCACCGGCGCCGGCAGCGTCGACCGAATCAAACACAACCCCGTTCTTCTCCAACATCCCGATGGCCCTCATGATCTCCTCCAGCTGCACCTCATCGAGTGCAACCTGCTTAAGGCTGGCTCCCCCGAGCCCCGGAAGCTCCGTTCCATCCGCCGCTAGCACTACCCGGTCGCTACCCAGGTTTCCATCTAGCACAGCCTTGCGTTCTTCAACCTCAACCGTAACTATACCGGACTCCCAGTCTTTGCTCACCCTTGCACTCTTAACCCAAGGATTAGATTCTATCTTCTTTTCGATGGTGTCGGGGGCGAGTAGTAGTAAGCTAGCCTTGTTTGGGACAGCTTCCCAGACCTCTGATTCGGGGAACATGTGGGCACCCCGCACCTCTATACCGCTCACAGGGCAGAGCAGATAAGAGATGACGAAGGCGGACAGGGTGGTAAGTACGGCTACCGCAGCTGATACCGCGATCGCCCGGAGGAACTTTCGTGCGCCAAGTCGGAGGCGAAACCACGCCAAGTTTGGCCCCTAAGCCAACATATTCAACAGTTCGTCACCTACCCGCGAAATGTCACCGGCGCCCATGGTAAGGACGAGGTCTTTTGGCTCGGCGATAGCACGAAGCACACCAGGGATGTCGTGCTGGTCGGGGATGTAGTAAACGTCGGGGCGGGAAGGGCTCTCACACACAGCGTCTACTACAAGCTTGCCGTTGACTCCAGGCTGGGGCATCTCGCCCGCTCCGTAGACCTCGGTGACGAGGACGGCGTCCGCCAAGGTGAGAGCCTCGCCGAACTCACGGTAGAGAGTACGAGTGCGCGAATAGCGGTGCGGTTGAAAGACCGCTATTACCCGGCCCTCGGGCGGGCGGGTCATGCGGGCCACCTCCAGGGTGGCCGAGAGCTCTGTCGGATGGTGGGCGTAGTCATCGACGATCCGTATCTCGCCTCGCTCCCCCTTGAGTTGGAAACGCCGCCTTACGCCGCCAAAATTTCTGAGGCTAGTGGCGGCGCGGTAAGCATCATAGCCAAGCCAGCGGGCCACACTTGCCGCGGCTAAAGAATTCAAAACATTATGCCGGCCATGAACCCCAAGCTCGACCGTACCCCGCTCCTCACCGTCCTCGACGAGAACATAAAGATTGGGGGAGAGTATCTTCGCGTGGAGGTCCCCCGCCGACAAGCCGTAGGTCGTGACCGGGCACCGAGCAGAGGCTGCCAGCAACGCACAATTCGGGTCGTCTGTGCCGACGACGAGGTGGCCATCGGACGGCAAGGCTTTAACGAACCTTTCGAAGGTCGAAAAGACATCATCGAGGGAAACGTAGAAGTCTGGATGGTCGAACTCGACGTTAGTAACAACGGTGGCCTGCGGTTCGAGGTAGAGGAGCGATCTATCACTCTCGTCGGCCTCGGCGACAAAGAGATCAGAGTCTCCGACCACGACGTTGCTCCCGATGTCGTTCAGCTCACCCCCAATGAGTGCGGTGGGATTCTCACCCAAAGCCTTAAGGACGTGTGTCGTCATGCTCGTGGTCGTAGTCTTCCCGTGGGTGCCGGCGATGGTCACGCTCCGGCCGGCCGCGAGGATGCGGGCGAGGGCCGCAGCTCGGGGTACCACCGGGATCGAGCGTCGCTGAGCCTCGAGAAGTTCGGGGTTTGTGACCGGGATAGCAGTAGAGATCACCACCTGATCGGCATCTCCGAGCTGGTGTGCAGCGTGTCCGATACACACTGGTATACCTGCCTCCTGAAGCCTTCGGGTGTATGGAGACTCCTTGAGATCCGAACCGGTAACGATGTGCCCGCCCTTGTGTAGAACCTCGGCAATGCCGCTCATCCCAGCACCACCGATGCCTATCATGTGTATCCTCAAGACCGTTTTCCTTTCGTGTTCGTTACCGCCGCCAGCAACTGCTCGGCCACCCTGCCAGCAGCCTCAGGCGTAGAAAGAGCCCGCATGTTCTCTGCAAGCTTCTCTCGTCGCGCGTCGTCGCGCAGCAAGCCTTCGACACAGAAACGCAAAGTGTCAGCGGTTACTTCGTCGTCGTGCAGAAGCTCGGCCGCCTCCTTCTCGGTAAAATACCAGGCGTTGTGTAGTTGATGATCGCCGGTAGCGTGAGGGTAAGGTATAAGGATCGCCGCTCTCCCTACCGCCGCTACGTCGAACAGGGAGCCGGCGCCCGCCCGCATCACCACCACGTCGGTTGCGGCCAAAGAGTGCCAGATCTCTTCTTCATACTCGACGATCTTGTGCCGAGGGTTATCGGTCGAGAGGCGGTTAAAATCCCTCTTACCGGAGATCTGGACGACCGTGTACGGCGTTGCAATCCGGAAAGCCTCGACGGCCGCGAGGTTCAGCTTGAGCGCGCCGCCGCTTCCTCCGAAGACCAGGACGACCGGCGGCTCGAGTCCGAGTCTATGCAGAGCCTGCTCCCTCGACACCTTGAAGAACCTCTTTCGAGTGGGCATCCCGACCGCAACGGCACCTCCCAGGTGGCCAGCAGCTTCAGGGAAAGTGACGAAGGTTCTCTTCGTGAACCGGCTCGCAAAGCGGTTAACCCTGCCGGGGACGGAGTTTTGTTCGTGAAGGAAAGTCGGGATTTTAAGAGTGTTCGCCGCGAAGACAGCCGGGGCACTCGCGTAGCCACCGACGCCGAGCACCACGCCGGGGCGATATTCCTCCAGTATGGTGCGGCAGCGCCGCAGGGCCTTGAGGAAAAGGACGCCTGCGCGAACGCAGGCCGCGGGTCCGCCCGAGAACCCGGAGAGAGGTAGGGCGTGCAGCTTGTAGCCCGCGCGAGGGACGCTGAGGGCCTCGATCCCCCCGGTTGAGCCTACGAACTCAACGTCGGCGCCTCTCTCGCGCAATTCATCCGCCACGCAGAGCGCGGGGATCGCGTGTCCTCCCGTTCCGCCACCGGCGATCAAAACGCGCGTCGGGTCTTGCGCCCCCTCTGGTTGAAACCTTGCGAGGTTTGGCCTCACGTGCCTTCTCACCATCCTCCGATACACGGTAGAGGATTCCTATGGCGGCGAAGCAAACGAACACGCTCGAGCCGCCGTAGCTGACAAAAGGGAGGGTCATTCCGGCTAAAGGAACGGTGCCCATAGCTGCACCGATATTAAAGATAGTCTGGACGGCGAACATCGTGGCGAGACCCGCCGCCAAGCATCGGCCCATCACCGAGGGAGCATTCAAGGCTATCTTTAGACCTGCAAGCGTGAGAAATGCGAAGGCACCGATCACGGTCACCATCCCCAGAAGCCCAAACTCCTCTCCGATGAGGGCGAAGATCATGTCCGTCTGCACCTCAGGGACGGTTACATCCCCTCCTCCCGCTCCGACCCCAGCTCCGAAAAAGCTGCCCGCCTTTATGGCGACCATGGACTGGACGATTTGGTACCCGGAGCCCTCCGAGACGCTCCACGGATCAAGGAAGGCCAGGAAGCGATTACGCCGGTAGGGGGCGAGGAGCATCATTCCGACGAGCGATGCGGATGCCGCTGTACCGAAGAGCAAGAGGACCCTGGTCCTAAGCTCTGAGGCCCACAGAACCCCGGCCGCAGCAGCCGCGATCACGACCGAGGTACCAAAGTCCGGCTCGACGAGCACGAGCCCGAAGAGCAGACTAACGGCTAGTACGGGACGCACGGGCAGGCCAGAGTCCGAACGTATCCGGGCTACCGCGCAGGAGAGCAAGAGGACCGCTGCCAGCTTCGCAAACTCCGCCGGCTGCAAACTGGCCGGCCCCACATCTAACCATCTCCGCGCTCCACGCACCTCGATCCCTATTCCCGGGATTAGAACCAGAAGAAGGCTCGCGAGCACTAATAGGTAGAAACCCGGGGCGATTTTGCGCCACGATGTATAACGTACCTGTTTTACCAAAAGAAACGAGAGCACCCCGACAGCCAGGTGCGCGAAGCGCACGACCAGGTAATGTGTGCCATACTCTTTGGATGTCGCCGAGTAAACCATAACGTTTCCGAGCAATGAGAGCGTGAGCGCCACGACGAATAGGTTCGTTCGAAGCGCGGTCATCGACCGACGGCCCTCGGCACCTGGTGAGAACGGAAGTATCCGGTGTCATTTTCTGTACCCACCAGCCTAGCGAAAGCGACGCCGCGCTCGGTATATCCGGCGAACTGGTCAAAGCTCGCACACCCTGGCGAGAGTAACACCACGTCCCCTGGACGGGCTCTGTCCCGTGCTTGATCCACCGCCGATGCGAGATCTGGAACCAAGTAAACCTCCGCTGGCACACCGCTCTCCTTTAGGAACTTCGAGATGCTGGGCCCGGCCTCGCCCTGGCATACAACCGTCTGACAACACCCAAGGTGTGGCAATACTTCGGCAAAGTCCGTCTTCTTCTTCGAGCCGCCAAGTATCAAGACCACGTGCCCCTCGAAGCTGGCGAGCGCCGCCGCCACCGCTGCCGGATTGGTCGCCTTGGAATCATCTATATACGTTACCCCATCTCGCTTTGCCACGATCTGCATCCTGTGCGCTCTGATCTGATAGCTGAGCAGCCCGTTGCGGGTGTCTTCTAACCCTGCGCCGAGCCTCTCTGCAAGCGTCGCGGCAAACAACGCATTCTCGAAGTTGTGTAACCCCGCAAAAGGCAACTCTGCCACCTCTACCAAAGGCCGGCCCCGCTGATATAAGCATCCCCCTTCGACCAACGTCCCGTCCTCCCCTATGATGATCGTCTCCGCCACTAACTCTTCAGCGACACCCCGTCCTATCAGATCGGTAGCGCTCACCAGCGCAAGGTCCTCGGGTCTCTGTCCCTCGAAGATGCGCAGCTTATCAGCGGCGTACTCCTCAAACGAGGTATGCCAGTTGAGGTGATCGGGTCGCGTGTTAAGAAGCGCTGCGACATCGAAGCCCGCGTCCTTAAGGTAATGCAACTGGAAAGAGGAGATCTCCAAAACGGTCAAACCCTTCTTGCGAACCTCATCCAGACAGCTGGTGAGGGCTCGCAAGGAGTTCCCAGCAGCCGCATGCGGAACGCCCGCCGCATTAAGGATGGCACACAGCATGCCCACAACGGTCGTCTTACCATTCGTCCCGGTTACGGCCACGATCCTCGTCTTTGGGCTCTCGATCTTAAGCAGCGAAAGCCCTAGGGCGACCTCGGAGAGAACCGGCACACCCTTATCTTTGGCGGCGACAAGCACCGCGTTCCGCGGACGGATGCCTGGGCTCGCCACGATGCGGTCGAAGCCTTCGGCTAAAACCTCCGGGCCGACGCCGAGTCGCCCCTCGACGCCAAGCTCGAAGACTAGTCCCCTCAAACGCTTCGAGTCATTCGAGTCGGCCACGATCACCTCCTCTCCCCTGTCAATAAGAGCACGAGTGGCGGCGATGCCGGATTCCCCAAGACCGTAGACGAGCGTCTTCACCGGGCAGCGTTCCTCGTGGCGTCTCTCCGGTGCGTCATACGGCATCGTTGTAGAGGGTAAAGTAGTAGAGGACGAAGCCGACCACAGCGAAGGCGGCCTGTATGATCCAAAACCGCATTACCACCTTGTTCTCTTCCCAACCTGAGAGTTCAAAGTGGTGGTGTATCGGGGCCATCTTGAAGACCCGTTTGCTCGTGAGCTTATAGTAAACGTACTGGATTATGACCGAGAGCGCCTCCAGCACGAAGATGCCCCCGATGATCGGCAGCAGCATCTCCGTCTTGGTGAGAACCGCAGCAGCCGCCAGAACTCCGCCGATAGCGAGCGAGCCTGTATCCCCCATAAAGACCTGGGCCGGATGAGAGTTGAACCAGAGAAACCCGATGATGGCGCCAACCATCGCCCCGCAGATTATTGCTAGATCGTACTCTCGCTCCAAAAACGCGATGGCCGTATAAGCTAAAAGTGCGATGGCCCCGGCTCCAGCGGCGAGCCCGTCGAGGCCGTCGGAAAGGTTTACAGCGTTGGTTGTGCCGACGATAACCAGAAGCATGAGGAAGCTAAAAAGCGCAACCCCGACCACCCCGGGTCCGAGCACAAGGTTCTTGTTGAAACCGGGAACGATGACGTTCTGCGTTAAGCCTACGTAGTGCAGCGCCATGACGTCGGCCACTACAACCGCCAGGATAAGGAGGAATGCCTTGTAGCGAGCCCTCAGACCCTCGTTGCGTTTGTTAGAGATCTTCTGCCAGTCGTCGTAGAGCCCGATCCCTGCCACCGCCGAGACAAGAAGCAGAGTTGTGAGGGTCAATACGTTCGGTCGAGCCACAACGAAGAGCGCCGAGACCAGACCCACCAGCATCACTACCCCACCCATTGTAGGTGTGCCCTGCTTGATCAGGTGCGTCTGCGGTCCCTCTTCTCGCACGAACTGCCCGAACTTCTTGATCTGCAGAAACCCTATGAACTTTGATCCTAGGGTTATGGTGACCGTAAATGCGATAGCCGCTGCCAGGATAACGCTAAACAAGAGCCAACCTCTCCTTCAAGTTCCTGGTCAAACGGTCTAATCCTACACCCCGGGACCCCTTAACGACTACATAGTCCCCACTCTGCAGCTCAGCCTCGAGCCCCTCCGCCGCCGCTTCGGCGTCTTCATAGAACAGGGTCTCGCCGGGAAACGTTTCGGCGTACCAGCGGGCCTCATCCCCTACACACACCAGCAAGCTCACGCCGACCTCCCCCGCGAGCCTTCCGGTCTCCCAATGGTAAGCTCGCGCCCCGGCTCCGAGCTCGTACATTCCGCCCAAAACCGCTACAAGTCGCCGGTTCTGCTTCTTTGCGCCTTGGGCTCCGTACCTCAAAACCGCCGCAACCGCCACCGGCGAAGCGTTGTAGGAGTCGTCGTAGACGAGTATGTCGTCCCGCAGGCGGTACACCTCGCCCCGGAGCCCAGTTCGCCGCAACCTACGAAGACCTCTAGCACATTCCTCCGGGCTCAAGCCAAGCGCCAGCGCACCTCCTATGGCTGCCAGGAGGGGTTCCACCAGGTGCGTTCCGAAGACCGGGGTTCTGACCTCGACCGAACGTTCCTTGGCCTCATACTTTACGTGTAGAATGAATGAGAGCCCACTCTTTAGCTCCGAGATATCCGTCGCCCGGAGATCCGCCCCAGAATCGAGCCCGAAGGTGATGCGCCGTGCGAGGGTTCGTCCTGCTCCTATAGCACTCTCAGGTGCGTTCTTAGGAAAGACGAGGGCGCCAGTTTCAGGGAGAGCGAGAGCCAGCTCGCCCTTAGTGGCGGCCAAAGAGTCTAGGCTACCGAACGAGTCCAGGTGTACCGGAGATACAGCGGTGAGGACGCCCACCCCGGGCGGGGCGATACCGCAGAGATAAGCGATATCGCCTTTGTGGGTCGCACCCATCTCTAAGACCAAAACCTCCGTCCTTTCGTTAGCAGAAAGGACGGTAAGAGGTAACCCTATCTCGTTGTTGAGGTTGCCTGCCGTTGCCGAGACTCGACAACCGACCGACCGCAAGATGGCCTCCAACGCGTCCTTAGACGTGGTCTTGCCCACGGTGCCCGTTATCGCGACGACCATCGGTGAGCTCCCGCCTTCTTTGCACAAGCTCCACCGGGCGAGCTCTTGCAACGCGACAAGCGGGTTCTCGACCACCACCGTCGGCACGGAGAGCGGTCTTTGAGCTACCGCTGCAACCGCCCCCCGAAAATGCGCCTCCGGCGCGAAATTCGCACCGTCCACCCGGCCCCGGAGAGCGAAGAACAGCTCCCCGCTGTGTATGGAGCGCGAGTCCACCGACGCTCCTCTCACGAGGGCCGCCGCGTTGCCCCCTGCTAAAGTGCCGCCGACAGCTTTCGCGACCGATCCAAGAGGGACGGGCTTCAACGTGTATCACCCTCTGCCATCGCGGTAGCAGGGGCGTCCGGGGCACGGCGATCCGGGGCTACGTTAAAGCGCCCCAAAGTAAAGCTCATCACTTTCTGGAAGGCGGGCGCGCAAACCACCTCGCCCCATATCTCGACCTGAGGCTCGTCGACCGCTATCAGGGCAAGATACTTGGGATTTTCGGCGGGGGCAAAACCTATAAAAGAGGTGACGTACTCATCGCCGTAGAGCCCGGTCTCAGGGTCTACCTTCTGAGCAGTCCCAGTTTTGCCGGCCACCGTGTATCCTGGGATCCCGGCGA
>DASQSI010000100.1:0-18182 GCA_035642415.1 Rubrobacteraceae bacterium | reverse complement strand
CGGAAGCCGATTATCCCACCAATCCCGATGTCCTCAACCTGTACCACGTCGTTCCCCGCGAGAAAGCGGGCGAACTCTTTAAGGTCTGCCTCGTAGAACTCCGCGGTGCGGGGAGAGGTGTTCGGATCGTCGGCCAGATGCACAGCGAACTCGTCTATGAGGTCTAAGATCTCCATGTTCTCATTCTACCTGCATGAAGGAAAGGTGCGCGTGGCGCGGGTTTCTATGCCCCGAAGGGTGTTCAGAAGGTTGTAGGGTTTATGGTGGTCCTGGCGGTGGCCACACTCGTGGTCCTTACCCGCAGCGCAGAGCGACACGACAAACCTGCGCACTGCCGTAGTAGTTCCCATAGCCGAGAAGCCCTCCGAACCATTTCCCAAGGAAACAAGAAGATAGAAGACCCCACCTCCAAGAAACCGTTCATCGACCAGCCACCTCCCGAGAAGCCGCCACCGGCTCCGGAGCCGACACGGGATGTCGATTGGAGCTCCGACGAGAACCCTGCTCGTTCTCTACAGGCGAGCGTGCCCCTGCTCCCTGGACCACCCGACTCGGAATGTTCGTACGCAGCACCCGTCCCCTGCACGCTCGACCAGCAAAGAAGGGGAACGAGATAGTGGCCAAGGATCGGAAGAACAACGCATACGCCTTAAGCCTATGGCCGCAGGGCCGTACGGCTCGAGGATTTCTGGATCACCTAATCGCCCTCTCCTATAAGACCATTATCTCCTCGCGGCCTTACCCCCGTCCCCACCTTCGAGAACCATCTCATCATCCACGGAGAGCTGGAAAGTTAGCTTTTAGCTGCGGAGCAGGTGGCGCTCGATCAGGTCGTGGTCGGCGTTGATCTTTGCGGTAATCTTCTCGGCGCGTCTTCTCTGCTCGGGGTCGACGAACCGGTCTGGGTGGCAGCGCCTGACGAGCTCGCGGCGCTTCCTGCGGACGTCTTCCAAAGAGCTGCCGGCCCTCAAACCGAGCCGGTCATAGGCAGCGAGCACATCCAGCGGAAACCTCTTCGGTGCATAGCGTGGTGAGGTACCGCCGCGAGTCCACCGCTCCCAGGCGCGATCCTCGAAGGCGCGTTCTTTGGTAGCGGAGCGCCTCTCTCCGACGCCCCGCCAGGCGGCTTCGAAGGCCTCTCTCAAGGTCTCGCCGCCGCGCTCACGGCTACTACGGATGTTCTCTGCGAGGCGTTCATCGCTCAGGTGCGAGACGAAGCCCCGGGCGAGGCGGCCCATCCGGTACGGGATGCTCACCGCTCGTTAGGATCAGCGAGAGAATCAGGAGGGCGCCGCATTACCTGCGTCTTGTCCGGGTCTAACGCACCGAGGTCCTGCGTCTCGTCGCCGGTGGGATCAGCCGCCGCATCCGCGCCCTTTTCTACCTCTGTCTCGGGGAAGCCGAAGAAGACACGCACCCTTTTCATCTCTTTCAGGCCCCCGATGGCGCGAGAAACCTTCTCTTCCTCTTCAGCTATGCCGACGTCGCAAGCCTCGCGGACCTTCCTCATCTCCTCCTGTAGGGAGCGAACGACATCCTCTGTCCTCTCCCGGAGATCATTCTGCCGGCTCCGGGCAAGCTCTATCTCAGAGTCGAGCTTCGCCTCCCGCGCCCGGGTAGACCGTTCGAGGTCTTCGACCTTGATGCCGGCGGCTTCGAGCGTCCCGCGCACGATGTGCACCGCGCTCTCCCGGGAGACGTCCGACGGCAAGTGGTCGATAATCCTGACCGCCCGTTCGACGTTGAACCCATAAGAAGAAGATCGCTGCTCTTCTTCGCGCTTTTGCGGGTCCCCCGCCTCGGTCTCCTCGACGGAGTTGCTCCTGGCGTCGTCCGCGGTTCTCCCGAATATCCTAGAGAAGAAGCCCCAACTCATCGTGCCGTTATCCTTTCGGGAAGGGTAAGGTCGTCGGACAGGCCGCCCGGCAGGCGGTCCACGCTCCGCTTCACCTCGTCGAGGCTCTGCCGGAAGTAGGAGATGCGCTGCTTGAGTTCCAGGAGCCCCGATTCCGCAGCGGTAGGGCTCGCATCAAGGGCGAGAAGCTCGCCGCGCAAATTGCCGAGCAAGCTCTCGATGCCCTCGAGCTGGGCGTTGATCATACCTATCGCCCGCGGGATCTCATCGTAGGCGGCAAGTTCCCCGCGACGCCCCTCCAGCGCCGCTTCGAACGAGATCCGCAAAGCCGAACCTTCCTCGATGTCCGCAAGGTCGCGTTCGAGTTCTAGGATGCGTCCCGTGATGGCCCGCCGGTCCGCGCTCTCCAGATGGCGCCTCAACGCCGATCGGCGGCGCGCCAGCCGGGCCGATGTCTCAACCTCATCCACGACCGTGTACAGGTCCTCCATAAGGAGCGGCCCGTACTCCTCGGGCAAGAGCTCCCAGCTCTCCAAAAGCCCCTCCTGAAGCGCTACCAGCCGCTTCATCTGAGGGGCGGCGATCCAATCCTCGCGTGCCACCCGCCCCAGCTCCGCGGCGTTCGCCCGCACCTGACGAATAAGTTCCTTGCGTGCGTTCCGCCGCCGGTCCAGGAGCCGTCGCCCCGCGACGGTCGCACCGACACCGAGCAGCAAAGCAAGGAAGTACTCTCCTCCTGACGCCGCGAGTACCCCGAGCCCGGCCATCGTGCCGAAGGGTACAATCCGGGTCAGGTTGCGAGACAATCCCCCGCCTCTTTTCGCCATAAGGTCTACGCCCCTCTCCGGTCGCCGCCGGGGCCGCCGCGCTCCGGTGGCTGCTCGCTCGACACCTCTTCGGAGGCCTCAACACCCTGGCCCGCCTCCAATGAAGCGGCGGGCCGTAAGCCCATCTGGATCTCCATCGTTTCCAGCTCGCGCTCGGCGTCCAGGCGCTTGATGTCCGCCTCGACGGCGGCTATCTGACGCTCCGCATCGCTCGTGGCGAGCTCGTCGACGGCCTGAGCCTCGAAAGAGGCTTGCCTTATGGCCTGACGCGCCTTCTCGAGGTCGCGGGAGGAGTCTGCCAAGGTGACGCTCGCGCGCGCCTCGTTGGCGGCGCGTAGGGCCTTCGAGCGTTGGTGCGCCTCCAGGAGCGCCGCCCGCTCGCGCACGATGTCGTTGTAGCGCCGCTCCTGCTCCCGAAACGACTGTTCTATCTCCTCGGAGTTGCGCCGGGCTTCGTCGAGGCGGCCTTCGATCTCCTGCAGGCTCGCCTGCGCCGCCTGCTTCTGCTGAACGACCTCGATGGCCGCTTCCCGGTGTCCGCGGGCGACGAGTTCCCGCGCCTGGCGTTCTTTGGTGGTGACGAGCTTCTGCTTTTCGGCGGCGTCGTGCGTGAGCATCTTCTCGTAAGCTATCGTCCGTGCCGCCGCCACATGAAGCCTCTTGAGGTTCTTGAGCTCGTCCTGGACGGCGTTTTCGAGCAGGATCTCCGGGTTGCGCTGCTCGACACCTGTTAGAAACCGGCTGAAAAACCCGCGGATTGACCTCGTGAACCTTCCCATTTCTAAGCCGTTACCCCCACAGGGTCTTGGTTCGCTTCGCGGGGATTATATCATCACGCTTTGGTTGCTCTGCTCCTATGGGGCGGCCCGGAAAGACGGTTCGGCACCACTGACGTCGCGGCCGGCAAGGACGATGGCGCTGGGGCTCTCGACCTCGAAGGCCGCCTCGAGCGCCCTCCCCGCGGCGACCAGAAGATCCTCCGCCGAGCGAGCGTCGCGCGGGTAGATCGCCGCCCCCGCCCGCATCTCCTGCGATCCCAAAGAGCTCGCCGCCGCGAGAGCCCGCCGGGCAGCGCCCTCGATCGTCCTGTCGTCCACCCCGCTCAAAACCACCCCGAAGACTGCGCCCTCGCCAAGAAGGACCGGCTCCCCGACCTTGGCCTGCACCCGCTCCATAAGGAGGTTTATATCCTCGACCCGGCGGCCCGGATCCACGAGGATGACCCCAACCTGCGCTCCCCGGCGCGCTTCTAGTTCCTCCAAGACCCTCTGCAGGAGCACCGAACCGTCCTCATCCAGGGTGTAACCCTCCTTTGCGCTCGCGGTGACCCTGACCGTCGCGAGCGCAAAAGCGCCCATAAGCGCGAAGGCCAAGAGCCTGAAAAAGACTAGCGCCGATCCACCCGTAACCCTGACACCTCCCAGGACGTTCGGGAGCATCGCCGAAAAGTAGCTGATCAACACCGCACCCTGAGCCAAAAGGCCCATTCGCCACGACCCGTGCATCGCCGAGGCAAAGACGAGCGGGAAAAAGAGCACGTACAGCTCGCTCGAGACACCCCCGGTAAAGAACGCAGCCGCCGCCAAAAAGACCGCGTAAAAAACGTAGAAGGCCACGCAGAAACCCTCGTTGAACTGACGCGGGGGAAGCAAGAGGAGCGCCACCGCCGCGGTGAAGATCACGGATAAGACGAGGTAGAGCGGCACGTAGTAGACGGCCGGCCCGTACGAGGCGCTATGCACGAGCAAGAGCGCCACAACCACGAGCCCGAGATAGAGGAGCGAGAGCCTCCTCAGGATTCGAGCGTTTCTTCCCCGGCTGGTTCTAATCTTCACGTCCGGCTATCATACGCACGGAGAAAGGCTCCTGCCACTCGGAGGAAAAGTATGGAAGAAGCCGACCATCGAGCCGACAACCCCTACACGGCTATAGAGGGCTATGAGCTCCAAGACGCCTCGGGTGTTAAGGTCGGCAAGGTCGAAGAGACCGTCTACGACGCTCCGAGCGACGTTCTGAAGTACATAATAGCGAACGGGCACGCGATCCTGGCCGATAGGATTGAGGTGGACGCCGAGAACGAGAGCGTCCGGGTGCCGTACGCCAGGGAAGTCATCGAGTCTGCGCCCGTCCCGGAAGACCCGTCCGGCAGGTTCGACCGGATGTTGCGCGCGCACTACGGGGAGCCTGGCGGGTAGGAACGACGGCGGCTTTCCCACCCAGACTCCTCTCCTTTGAGGGGTATGCGTATACCGTATAATCGCTTCAGTGGCCGAAGCGCTGGACATCCGGGGCAGGATCGAGGAGTTAAGGGAGCTGATCCGGCACCACAACCGCCTCTACTACGCAGAAGACGCCCCGGAGATCAGCGACGCCCAGTACGACGCCCTCTATAAAGAACTCGAAGCCCTCGAAGCCCAATATCCCGAGCTCGCCACCGCCGACTCCCCGACGCAAAGGGTGGGCGCCGAACCTTTGGAAGGGTTCGAGCAGGTCCGCCACGACGTGCCGATGCTCTCCCTCCAGAACGCCCGCAAGCTCGAAGACCTTTACGAGTGGGACGCTCGCGTCCGCCGTCTCTTGGGCAACGAAGAGGAATCCCAACTCCGTTACGTTACGGAACTGAAGATAGACGGCCTCGCGGTCTCTTTGCTTTACGAGGGGGGCCGTTACGTGCGAGGCGCCACGCGGGGCAACGGCACCCTCGGCGAGGACGTCACCGCCAACCTGAGGACCATACGGTCTGTTCCGCAGAAGCTCTCGGGGGATTACCCGGAACTCTTGGAGGTGCGTGGCGAGGTCTACATCCCCCTGGATAAGTTCGAGAAGTTCAACGAGCGGCAACAGGCAGAGGGAAAGAACCCCTTCGCGAACCCGCGCAACCTGGCGGCGGGCTCCGTGCGGCAGCTGGACTCCAGGATCACCGCCCAAAGGCCCTTGAACATATTCTGCTACGGGGTTGGGGAGGGTGGCGAGCGTTACGAAAGCCACTCGGCGACGCTTGAGGCCCTGAAAAGCTACGGTCTGCGGGTCAGCCCGTACAAGGTGCACGAGGAGATAGAAACAGTGGTCGAGGAATGTGCGTATTGGACCAGGGAGCGAGGGTCACTCGGGTACCAGATCGACGGGGCCGTGGTGAAGGTGGACTTCCGGGAGCAGCAGCTTGCTTTGGGGTCGGTGGCGAAGGCGCCGCGCTGGGCGATAGCGTACAAGTTCGAGCCGCTCGCGGCCCGCACACGCCTCAACGAGATCGTCGTGAACGTTGGTCGCACGGGGGCGCTGGCGCCGCAAGCCCTCCTAGACCCGGTCAACGTGGGCGGGGTGACCATCTCGCGCGCAACGCTTCACAACGAGGACTACATAAAGGAGAAGGACATCCGTATCGGCGACGTGGTGGTGGTCGAGCGGGCGGGGGATGTGATCCCACAGGTCGCAAGGCCTGTCCCCGAGGAACGCACCGGCGAGGAGTATCCCTTCGTTATGCCTGAAGAGTGCCCGGTGTGCGGCGAGCCCGTGTCGCGTCCCGAGGGGGAGTCCATAACCCGCTGCGTGAACGCCCGCTGTCCCGCCCAAGCTCTGGAGCACATTATCCATTGGGCCTCTAAGAATGCGATGGACATAGAGGGACTGGGCGAGAAGGTTGCCACCAAACTCTTCGATCTTGGCCTCATAAAAGACGTGGCGAACATCTACGAGCTGAAAGCCGAACAGCTCGAGTCGCTGGAGGGCTTTGCAAAGAAGAGCGCGGCGAACCTGGTGCGCGCTATAGACAAGAGCAAGGAGCAGCCCTTTCCGCGCGTTTTGTACGGTTTGGGCATTCGGCACGTCGGGAGCGTCACGGCGGGGCTCATCGCTGAGAGGTTTGATTGCCACGAGCTGCTTGGCGGCGTAAGCGTAGAGCAGCTCGCCGAGATCGAAGGCATCGGTCACGTGGTGGCGCGGTCCGTGGTGGACTACTTCGCGCTGGAGGACAATCGGGATCTGGTGAAGCGCCTGATGGCAGCGGGGTTGAACTTCCGGCGGACGGCGAAGGAGAACGCGGCGGGTCCACTCGCGGGCAAGAAGATCGCCGTGACGGGCGCCCTGAGCCGGCCACGTAGCTACTTCGTTGGGAGGCTCAAGGAGGCAGGAGGAACGCTCGCCTCTTCGGTCAGCAGGAACACCGACTACCTGCTCGTTGGTGAGGAGGCCGGCTCGAAGCTTGAGAAAGCCAGGACGCTGGGCGTAAAGGTGCTGGACGAGGCGGCTTTCGAAGAGCTGCTCTCCTGAGCGCCACGGTTACTGGAGTAGTCTCTTTAGCCGGTCGTCGAGGTAGTCGGCGGTAACCGCTCCTTCGGGGGCGTAGGCTACGGCCTCTTTGCAGAGGTGATAGAGGGCGAGGGTGCGGGTCGGGGAGAGACGACGGCTTCCGGCCTGCTCCAGGACGAGCCGCGTCAGCTCCAACGCTACCTCCGCATCCGTCTTGCGTTGCTCCAAAGCTCCTCCCCGGGTGCCCGTGTATCAGTACCGGCAGTATACAGAGATCGTTCACGAGGCCGCGGGGATGTGTATCGGGTATGGTAAACTCGATGCGCTTTGAGTCCACGGGCCAGATCCTCACGCAGCACACAAGTTTCAGGGATCGCCTATGGGTGAGGTGAAGCGGGTCTACACGCGTTGCCCGATGTGCGAGTACGTGTTCAAGGCGCCGCGCGTCAGCACCTACGTGACGGTTGGCCGCGAGCCGGATCTATGCCCCAAATTCCCTGGCCGTCAGTCCGACGGGTCGCGCGTGATCCAATACGGCGTGACCATGTGCCCGGCGTGCTCCTTCGCCGCCCGCGAAGACTTCGGAGACCTCGACCTCTCCCCCATCCAACGCTACGGCCTCGAGGAACGGCTCAAGGAGGACGGCCTCTTGCGCGTCTTCCGCACGAGCCCGCCCCCCTGGCTGGCCTTCCACGCCGCCGAGGTCTGCGGCCAGGAACGGGCGCTGGCCGCCCGCGAGCTCGGCGACCTGTGTCTACGCGCCTCCTGGGTCTGCCGTAAGGAGCGCGAGTACCCCTTCGAGAGCACCTTCCAGCTGCGCGCCGTCCGCTACTTCATGCGGGCTCTCAAAGAAGACGTGCTGGCGGGCCGCGAGCTCTCCGTTACCACCTACCTCGTCGGGGAGCTCAACCGCCGCCTCGGCAACCACCGCGAAGCCCTCAACTGGTACGTCAACGCCACCCGCACCACAGAAGGCGACCCCAGTCTTACCTGGCTTGAACGTCTCATAGTCCAGCAGAGCAAGCTCGCCCGCGAGCAAGCCGCGTAAAAAGCACTCAGCTTTTGAGTTTTTGCGGACAGCTTAATAGCTGGTCTAAGAGGTACCCTCGTGCGGGGGTGTGGGCTCAAAAGCCGGGGTACCGGGGGTCTCCTCTACCCGCTCGGGGCGCCCTAGTACTCTTAAGGCGATGTTCGCCACGTTCTCGGGGGTGATGCCGAGCTTCTCGAGCACGGTCTCACCGGGGGCGGAGGCGCCGAAGCGCCCGATGCCCACGCTGGCACCCCGCGAGCCTACGTAGCGTTCCCAGCCCATCGTCACCCCCGCCTCGACAGAGACGCGAACTTCTATCTCGGGGGGCAGGACGGAGCTTCTGTACTCCTCGTCCTGGGCCTCGAAAATCTCCCACGACGGCATGCTTACTACCCGCGCCGCAACGTCCTCCCCGACGAGACGCTCGCGGGCCTGTAGGGCCACGGCAACTTCGGAGCCGGTGGCGATGAGGATGACGTCCGGTGCGACACCGTTCGGGGCTTCGGCCAGGATATAGGCCCCGTGCAGGGCGCCATCGGCGGCTGCCAACTGCGTCCGATCCAGGACGGGCACGTTCTGGCGGGTGAGGAGCATGGCGACCGGGCCTACGGCTTCGAGGGTGGAGCGCCAGGCCATCGCGGTCTCGTTGGCGTCGGCGGGCCGGATCACGGTGAGGTTCGGGATCGCCCTTAAGGCCATGTAGTGCTCTACGGGCTGGTGGGTGGGGCCGTCCTCGCCGAGGCCTACTGAGTCGTGGGTGAAAACCCAGGCCACGCGCAAGCTCATGATCGCCGAGAGCCTGATGGCCGGGCGCATGTAGTCGGAGAAGACGAGAAAGGTCGAGCCGTAAGGCCGGACCATGCCGCCGTGCAAGGCTATTCCGTTCACGGCGCTCCCCATCCCGTGCTCGCGGACGCCCCAGGCTACGTTGCGCCCGGGGTGGATCGCGCTGAAGAGCCCGCCGCCCTTGAACTGGGTGTTGGTGGAATTGAGCAGATCCGCTGCTCCTCCAATCATCGTCGGGACGTACTCCTTGAAGGCGTCCATCACCTGTGAGCCCGCCCTACGCGTGGCGAGCTTTTGGGTCTTTGCAGGGTCGAAGACCGGGAGTGCTCGCTCGTAGCCGGGCGCGGGTTCGCCTCTCCAAGCCCGGTCCCACTCCTCGGCGAGCCTTGGGAACTCCTCGCGCCATGCAGCAAAACGCTCGTTCCACTCCTCTTCAAGCTCGCGGCCGCGAGCTTGCATGTTCATGTGCTGGTACACCTCGTCGGGCACGGCGAAGTGGGCGTCGGGGTCGAAGCCCATCGCTTCCTTCGCAGCCCGGACCTCGCTTTCGCCTAAGGGGCTGCCGTGAGCCGCGGCCGTATCCACGGCGTCCGGGGCGGGGTATGCGATGTGGGAGCGTACGATCACGAGCGACGGACGCTCCCCTTCGTCGCGGGCGTTTTTGGTTGTCTCCTCAAGCGCGTCGAGGTCATTGACGTCTTCTACGCGCTGGACGTGCCAGCCGTAGGCCTCGAAGCGCTTAGCTTTGTCCTCTCTCTGGAAAGAGATGGCTGTGGGACCGTCTATGGTGATGTGGTTGTCGTCGTAGAAGTAGATGAGCTTACCCAGGCCGTTCTGTCCAGCTATGGAGGCAACCTCCGAGGCCACACCCTCCATGAGGTCGCCGTCCGAGCAGATGCAGTAAACGTGGTGGTCTACGACCTCATGCCCTATGCGGTTGTACCTCCCGGCGAGGAATCGCTCGGCCATCGCCATCCCGACGCCGTTGGCGAAGCCCTGCCCCAACGGTCCGGTCGTGGTCTCCACACCGGGGGTATGGTAGAGCTCGGGGTGGCCCGGTGTGCGCGATCCCCACTGGCGAAAGTTCTTTATATCTTCCATCGTTAGGTCGTAGCCGGTGAGGTGAAGCAAGGCGTACTGGAGCATGCAGGCGTGGCCTGCCGAGAGAACAAAGCGGTCTCGGTCGGGCCAGTGGGGGTTCTCAGGGTTGTGGCGGAGGAACTTGGTGTAGATGGTGTAAGCAAGCGGGGCGAGCGCCATCGGGGTTCCGGGATGTCCGGAGTTCGCCCTCTGCACGGCGTCCATGGCGAGGGCCCGGATAGTGTTTATAGAAAGTCGTGTAACATCTTTGGTTTGGAGGTCCATGATCTTTCCCTTCGTTTTCTCAAGCTCCAGAGGCGTGAGAGCACATTGCGAACCGCGTTATTACCCGAGTGGATAAGCAGCTACACCCGCGTCTTGTAGAGTCAAAACCGCTTTAACATCGTGAGTTTGAGAGCGGGAAGGAAACGCCAAGCCTCGCCGGAACTTAAATCTCTTCTTCTTCGAGAAGCTTCTCATACTCGTCGGCGGAGAGGAGCTCGCCCTCGCCCGAGACGCGGACCCTGATCATCCACCCGCCCCCATAAGGGTCCTCGTTTACGCGCTCGGGGCTGTCGTTTAGAGTCTCGTTAACCCCGACGACCTCGCCGCCCACCGGCGTATAGAGGTCAGAGACGGCCTTTACCGACTCAATGGTGCCGAAGGAATCCCCGGCGCCGAACGAGGCGCCCTCCTCGGGCAGCTCGATAAAGACCACGTCGCCAAGTTCGTCCTGAGCGTGGTCTGTGATGCCGACGGTGGCGATGTCCCCTTCGCGCTTTACCCATTCGTGGGTTCTAGTGTATTCAAGCTCTTCCGGTACGTTCATGAAGCCTCCTCCGGCTATCTCTTCTCACGCTCGTAGAACGGCAGCGGCACGGTGCGGGCCGGGACGGAGCGCTCCCGGATCACCACCTCGAACTCATCTTCCACCCCTGGCGTCACGAGCGCAAGCCCTATGGCCTCGTTCAAGGTCGGAGACATGGTCCCGCTGGTCACTAGGCCAACGGTCTCACCCGCCACGGCTACCGGGTAGCCGTGGCGAGCGATGCCGCGCCCCTCGACTTTGAACCCGACTAGCCTCTTCTTGAGGCCCTCCTCCTTCTCCCTGCTCAAGGCTTCCTGTCCGATGAACCCTCCTCCCTTGTCCAGATGCACCACGAAGCCGATGCCGGCTTCAAGGGGTGTCGTCTGCGGGTCGAGCTCATGACCGTAGAGGCACATCCCGGCCTCGAGCCTCAGGGTGTCGCGCGCCCCGAGACCGACAGGCGTTGCCCCGGCCTCTATGAGGCGCCGCCAGAGGGACGGCGCGTCGTTGGGCCGAGCGAAGATCTCGAACCCGTCCTCGCCCGTGTAGCCTGTGCGCGAGAGGGCGACGGGGCTAACCCCCACCTCACCCTCGAAGAAGCGGTAGTACCTGATCGCCGACAGGTCTGTGTTTGTGAAAGGCTGCAAGAGTTCGACGGCCCGTGGTCCCTGGAGCGCCAGCAGCGCCCAGTCGTCCGACTCGTCGGTGATATTCACGTCGAGATCCTGCGTGTTCGCAAGGAAGTGCTCGAAGTCCTTCTGACGATTGGAGGCGTTGACGACGATTAAGAAATCTCCCGCACGACGGTAGACGAGCACGTCGTCCACCGTCCCGCCGTTCTCGTAGCAGACCGCCGCGTACCCGGCCTGCCCGACCGAAAGGCGCGATATGTCCCTTGTCACGAGGCGCTGCACCGCCTCTTCAGCCTGCGGGCCGCGGAACACTACCTCGCCCATGTGCGAGACGTCGAAGAGCCCAACGCCGCTCCTGACCGCCTCGTGCTCGGCCTTTATCCCCGCGTACTGTACGGGCATCTCCCAGCCGGCGAAGTCCACAAGTCGTGCGCTCAGAGCCTTGTGCTCTTCGTAGAGCGGTGTCCGCCGGAGGGCTTTCGCCGCCACCGGCTACCACCGGGCCCTGAGCTGGCGGGCGGCCCGGGCTTCGTCGAGGCGCCTGGTTGGGGCGTTCACCGGCGCCTCATAGAGCTCTTCAGGTGAGCGCTCGACGAGTTGCAGCATCGCCCCGACAAAGTCGTCGAGGGTCTCCTTGGACTCGGTCTCGGTCGGCTCGATGAGCATGACTTCCTTCACGACGAGCGGGAAGTAGACGGTCGGTGGGTGGAAACCGTGGTCTATGAGACCCTTGGCAACGTCCAAGGCCTTTACACCTTTGGGCGGCTGGACAACGCACTCGTGCTTGCATAGTCCTTCATAGGGGACGCGGTAGGTGCCCTTCAGGCGCGCTCGCACGTAGTTCGCGTTCAGAACCGCCATGTCCGTCACGTCCTTGAGTTCCGGGCCATGCATCTTTATGTAGTTCCACGCCTTTAAGATAACGCCGAAGTTGCCGTGGAAGCCAGCCAGGTGTCCGATGCTCTTCTCCGGGCGTACCAGACGGTAGTTATCGCCTTCCTCGTCGACCACGGGATCGGGGCGGAAGGGGGCCAAGGTTTCGGAGCAAGCGATGGCGCCGGAGCCTGGACCGCCGCCGCCGTGGGGGGTGGAGAAGGTCTTGTGGAGGTTGAAGTGCATAACGTCGATGCCAGCCTCGGCAGGACGCATCCGGCCCATGATGGCGTTCACGTTCGCCCCGTCCATATACAAGAAGGCGCCGACCTCGTGCAGTATAGCGGCGATCTCCTCTATATTCTTCTCGTATACGCCAAGGGTGTTGGGGTTGGTGATCATGAGGGCAGCCGTTGTTTCGTCCGCCAGCACACGTAGCTCCTCGACGTCTACGCAACCGTCTTCATCGATGCCGATTTCCTGCACCCCGAACCCGGCCATGGCGGCCGTTGCCGGGTTGGTTCCATGCGCCGTCGAGGGGATGAGGACGGTGGTACGCGTGTGGTCCTCGGCGTCCTCGAAATACTTTGCGACCATGAGGATGCTGGTTAGCTCTCCTTGGGCGCCGGCCATCGGCTGCAGGGAGACGGCCGGAAAGCCGGAGATCTCCGAGAGGAAGCCCTGCATCTCGTGCATTACCTGCAGGGCACCCTGCGCTTGGGCCTCGGACTGGAGAGGGTGGAGCCCTGCAAAGCCGGGGGTTGCGGCAGCGGCCTCGTTGGCGCGCGGGTTGTGCTTCATCGTGCAGGAGCCCAGAGGGTAGAAGTTCGTGTCTATACCCCAGTTTTTACGGGAGAGGTTGGTGTAGTGTCGAATCACGGTTGGCTCGTCCACCTCCGCCAAGCGCGGCTGCTCTTTGCGGAGCGTGTTCTCGGGCAAGATCTTCTTCAGGTCCGTCTTCTCCACGTCGGACCGGGGGAGTGTATAACCCCTTCGGCCCTCGCGGCCTTTATCCCGGATCAGATTACCCAGCATTCGCAACCACCTCCACGAAGGCGTCGAGTTCTTCTTTCGTGCGCTTCTCGGTCACCGCGATGAGCATTGCCCCATACCCAAGATCCAAGCCGCCCACCATCCCGTTCTCCAAAAGCGCCTCGTTAGCCCGGGTGACATCCGGTAGCTCTACAGCGAACTCCCACAAGAAGGGCGCGTCGGGATAGCGCAGCTCGAAACCGGCTTGGTTCAGCCTGCCGGCCAGATAGTGGGCCTTCGAGATCGAAAGCTCGGCGACCTCGCGCAGGCCCTGCGGCCCCATGAGCGCGGCGTAGACAGTTGCAGCCAAAGCGGTGAGCGCCTGGTTGGTGCAGATGTTGGAGGTAGCCCTGGCACGCCGGATATCCTGCTCCCGCGCCCTCAGGGTAAGGACGTAGGCGAGCTTGCCGTCCATATCCACCGTCTCCCCGCAGATGCGCCCGGGGAGCTGGCGGACAAACTCGGCTCGCGTCGCCATGTATCCGGCGTAGGGGCCGCCGAAGAGGAGCGGCATGCCAAGCGGCTGGGCCTCCCCCACCGCCACGTCCGCTCCAAGGTTCCCCGGCGCCTCGAGCACGGCCAAAGAGGTGGGATCGCACACCGCCACCGTGAGGGCATCTGTCTCGCGCGCCGCCTTCGACGCCGCTCCTATGTCATCTACGACCCCAAAGTAGTTCGGGCTCTGGACGAAGACGCCGGAGACGTCCTCCGGTACGGCCGAAAAGTCGGTGATTCCCCCGTCAAAAGGCAACTCGACGGTATCGACCCTGTAGGTTTCGATCACCTCGCGGTATCGGGGGTTTAGGCCGGCCGACACCGCCACCTTTGGGTCGCGCTTCGTCTGGCGGGCGGTCATCAGGGCCGCTTCGGCGACGGCGGAGGCGCCGTCGTAGACGGAGGCGTTGGAGATCTCAAGGCCCGTCAGCTCGGAGACCACCGACTGAAACTCGAAGATCGCCTGCAGGACGCCCTGGCTGACCTCCGGCTGGTACGGGGTGTACGAGGTAAGGAACTCCCCGCGCGAGATGACGGCCCCGACCGCCGTGGGTGTGATCCTATCGTATGCTCCCGCACCCAAGAAGATCGGCAATCCGGTTACGTTCCTGGCCGCTAGCCTGTTCACGTCGGCGAGTGCTTCATGCTCGGAGAGCATGGGCGGGAGGTTAAGCTCTCCCTCGAACTTCGGCGAGACGTCGGCGAAGAGGCCATCTAAGGTTTCGACCCCGATGGTCTCGAGCATCTCTTGGATATCGTCTTCGGTGTGTGGTGTAAATCGCGCCACGTGGCTATACCCCCTTGTCGGGTGAGCGTTTATAAGCTTCGCCCTGTCCCAAACCTGAGAGTGTTACCCCGTCGGCGCCGACCCGTAAGGGTCGAACTCTCCAGGACGCCCTCCGGTCCGCGGTCCTTTTGCCTGAGAGATTCGGCTCATCACCCACGAACCTTTCACCTTCGGCGGCCGCCGGGTCCTCCGGCGACTCTCTCCCGCGACCCTCGTCGGGCAAGCGCAAAGGTTAGCATAGGTTAGCGAGAATATCTGGTCTTACTACGCGAGGGTCGCTTACTCTCAGCGTGCAGGAGGATGGGGTGGTCTTGAGCTCTCGGTCGGTTGGTAGTTACAGTATAATTATCTCATCCCACGCGCGGATCCGGCCGCACTTGACAACCTTGGCGCAGATGCCGCCACGCCTTCTTAGCGCCCGCGTCATGCCCGGCTCGGTGAGATCCTGCACATGCTTGCAGGGCGGGCGAGGCCGGTCGTACTCGAGGACTACCTCCCCAATCCGAAACCTTTTGCCACGGAACCATCCGGCACGCAGGTCCTTCAACTTTATGCCACGAGTTACGATATTGCGCCGGTGCTCGCCGTTCTTAACGCCGATACCCGTCTCCCGCTCTATCTCGTCGAGGTCCTCGCCTTCTATTAGTGTTACCTCGCAGACGTCGCCGTAGGGGGTCCAGTAGCCGGTGCCCTCTTTGTAACGATCGCCCTTGAGCCCACCGTTCTCTATGGCGCGCACTTCCTCGACGCGCTCCATCGCCGCGCTGCCCTTTGAGGCTATGTAGATCTCCTCGACCACGGCCTTCATCTCACTGCTCCTCGTCTTAGATCTGGTGGACGAAGTATACCGTTGCGGGCTGCGGAAGCAGAACTCTAAACGCGTGTATGACGACCTCTCCGGCAGGCCGCTTAGACCCTGTAGGCTGCGTGAAAACGTTCGAGAGGAAGGAGATAGCATGTCCCAGATAAGTTGGCAACACTTCGAGAAGGTGGACATCAGACTCGGCTCGGTATCGAGGCCGAGCCGTTCCCGGAGACCCGCAAGCCTTCGATAAAGCTAGCCGCAGATTTTGGACCGGAGGTCGGGGTAAAGAAGACCAGCGCCCCGCTCACGGAGTACTACTCGCCGGAGACGCTCCTCGGGCGGCAGGTGGTGGCGGTGGCGAACTTCACTTCCGAAGCGCATCGCGGGCTTAAGAGCGAGGTTTTGGTGCTCGGGGTGCCGGATGAGGAAGGCGCGGTAGTGTTGCTCGTCCCGGATCACGAGTCCCTCCGGGCGGCAGGATATACTAGGTCACTTCTTCTGCTTCGGAGCCGGGGATACTTCGGTAGCTTTGATGCAAAAATGCCAAAACGAGTGCCAAGATCGCTCCATGCTCGGCGAGGAGGCATGGAAGCGCATAGGACCTGCGGTCCCAGTAAGAGATGGGGCTTTTCCACCGCCACCTCGAGAGAGGCCAGAACAGCGGACGCGCGTCCTCGGCATGGGTTGGCAAGTCCAGCAGATTGTGCCCAACCCAGCCTAGTAAGAAGGCGAGCAGGGCCCTGCGTGGATCTTTGTTCTTTAACCCAAGCACTTTGTACAGGGCGAGCATAGAGCCCACGGGCGCCAGCGAGTGGAGCGTGAGATCCAGCTTACCCGAAGGTTCCTTGAAGTATTCCATGGCCTCAAGGAAATCTTCCTTGGGTATCGAGCCTCGGTGCCGCCACAACAGGTAGGACGCCTTTGCTATAACCGGCAGGTCTGGGAGCGCCGAGCCCGCCGCACCCCACGCGGCAGCATGTAATTCTTCCCGGTTGATATACCGGGCAGCCGCCCACGTAAAGACCGCGTGCGAATACGTGTGCATGCCTTTATATTAGCCTGATATGCCTTTTATATGCTAATTCAACATCAACTATAGGGTTAAGTTGCTCGGCGGGGCGTAACCTGCTATAGAAGGACCCTTAAGCAGTGGGACTTTGTTTGACTACGCAAGGTGGTGGACTTAGCTAATGGGTTTACGAGGGGCAAATTGCATCACCAAGTTAAGTTTCTGCTTACTACATACGGAAGATTTAGCATGAAAAGAGACATACAGGAAAGGATTCGCTTTTTCCGTTCCTTTCTGGCCCATCCGCGGCAGGTTGGGGCGGTCTTGCCAACATCCCGGTGGGCAGTACGAGACATGCTCGATATGGCGAACTTCGCGCAGGCTCGATGTGTGGCGGAGTTCGGCGCTGGCACGGGTGTGTACACGAGGGATATCCTGGACAGGCTGCATCCCGACGGAATTTTCCTGGCGTTCGAGCTAGACCCGAACCTAGTCGCGACGCTCCGCGAGAGGTTCGATGACCCGCGGATCCAGATAATCAATGACTCGGCGGAGAACGTTCAGGACTACCTGAACGGTACCAAGGTCGATATCATCGTCTCGGGCCTCCCCTTTACGTCTCTACCTGAGAACGTCAAGCAGAACATCTTCAAGCAGGCCATACGGGTGCTAACCCCCGAAGGCGTTATGCTTGTGCTCCAGTACTCGCCCATGGTTCAGGGAGACCTTACGCGCATGTTCGGCTCGGTCCGGCGGCGCATCTCATTCTTGAATATCCCTCCCGCCTTCCTCTTCGCCTGCCGTACGGCCCTCGGGGAGGCCTCGCGGCAATGATAAGCCACCGAACCTGGCTGATAGCCCGGCGCTACGTGTTGGCGCCGCTCTTCTTGGGCGTCGTGCTGCTTTCGAGGGGGCGCCGCAGTGGCCTTCTCGCTCTCGGAGTGGCGGGTGCGATCCTCATGTTCTTTAGGGACCCGGAACGACCCTTAGACCCGGACCCGAACGTCGTCTACTCCGCGGCTGACGGCTTCGTGACGGACGTCGAGGAGGCGCACGAAGCCTGGATCCCCGGTGGCGATGCCCTGAGAATCAGCACGTTCCTCTCGATCCACAACGTCCATGTGAACCGTAGCCCGGTCGAGGGGAGTGTTACCAAGATGGAAAAGACCGCGGGCAAGTTCGTGCCGGCGTTCCTGGGCGGCTCCAAAGACCAGAACCACCAGAACCGTATCGCCATAGACGGGCCGAAAGGACGCGCGGTCGTGGTGCAGATAGCGGGTATGGTCGCCCGTAAGATCTCACGCTGGGTCGAGACCGGGGAGCGCATCGCAGCGGGCCAGAGGATCGGGCTCATCCACTTCGGCTCCCGTACGGACGTGCTCCTCCCCACGGGTAGCGCCGATCCGCTCGTGCGTCCCGGTGACCGGGTACGGGCCGGCGTTACGCCTTTAGCTCGCTATCATAAGGAAGAAGGCACCCTATGAGAGAATACATAACGTTGCCTAACCTCCTGACCAGCGGCAGCCTGACGGCAGGGTTTCTGTCCATGCTTCTGATCTTCGACGCCGATATCCTCGCGGCGGCGGGCTTAATCACCCTCGCAGCGATCTTCGACGTTATTGACGGGCCGATGGCCCGCCGCAAAGGAATCGAGGGTGCGTTTGGCACCAACCTCGACTCCCTGGCCGACCTGGTCTCCTTCGGTGCCGCTCCCGCGCTTGCGCTCTACCAGGGCTCGCTGCATAACCTGTCGCTCATCGGCCTGGCCGCCTGCCTCGGCTTCTTCCTGTGCGGGGCCTGGCGTCTGGCTAGGTTCTCGCTATGTAAGAACCCCCTATACTTCGTCGGCTGTCCCATACCGTTCGCGGGCGTACTGGTCGCGATACTAGCCGCACTGAGACCGCACCCGTTCCTCGCC
>DASQSI010000099.1:0-24387 GCA_035642415.1 Rubrobacteraceae bacterium | reverse complement strand
GAGGAGATTAACGACACCTTCAGGCACGCCTCTGAAGGCGAGCTTAAGGACATACTCCAATATACCGATGCCCCGCTGGTTAGCACGGACATCATCGGCAACCCGGCGAGCTGCATCTTCGACTCTAAGCTGACGATGTCTAACGGCAAGACGGTCAAGGTCTTTGGCTGGTATGACAACGAGTGGGGCTACTCCTGCCGCACCGTGGACCTAGTTCACTATATTGGCGAGTTCCTGTAGGCAGGTCCGAAGTTGGCATGAGGCGCGGAATGGCAGAGACGTCATGAGCAAACGAAGCGTGAGGGACCTCGACGTGCGAGGCAAGAAGGTGCTCGTGCGGGTGGACTTCAACGTTCCGGTCAAGAACGGACGGGTTACGGATGACACGCGCATTATGCGGACGCTCCCGAGCATACGGTATCTCCTCGAGAGGGGCGCGCGCCCGATTCTGATCTCACACCTCGGCCGTCCCAAGGGCGCCCCAGACCCGGAGTACGCGATGGCCCCGGTCGCCCGTAGTCTTGAAGAGCTCCTGGGTGTACCGGTCCTCAAGCTCGACGCCGCTGTCGGCCCAGAGGTCGAGAAGGCGCTGAACAAGTCGGACGGCGAGGGCGTGGTGCTCCTCGAAAACTCCCGCTTCTACCCCGGCGAGACGAAGAACGACCCAGAATTCTCCAAACAGCTCGCCTCTCTGGCCGACCTTTACGTCGACGACGCCTTCGGAGCGGCCCACCGGGCGCACGCCACCACCGTCGGCGTTGCGAAGCTTTTGCCCGCCGCAGCTGGGCTCCTCATGGAACAAGAGCTTGAGAATCTCGACAAGGTCCTTCATAACCCTGAGCGCCCCTTCGTCGCGATCGTCGGCGGATCCAAGGTCTCCGACAAGCTCGGGGTCATAGAGAGTCTGCTTGAGGTCGCGGATAGCCTGCTCATTGGTGGCGCTATGTGTTTCACCTTCTTCAAGGCTGAAGGGTTCGAGACCGGCGGCTCCTTGGTCGAGGACGAGTACTTGGAAGAAACGGGGCGTCTCATAGGTGAAGCCGACGGGAAGCTCGTCCTGCCGGTGGACGTGGTGGCGGCCGAGAAGTTAGAGGAGAACACCCCTTCGCAGGTCGTGAAAGTCGAGGAGTTCCCGGCTTGCTTGATGGGTTTGGACATAGGCCCAGAGACGGTCGAGAAGTTTAGTGGCTACATAGCTGACGCCAAGACCATTTTTTGGAACGGGCCGATGGGCGTCTTCGAGATAGACGCCTTCGCGAAGGGTACGGAGGGCGTCGCGCGCGCCATCGCACAGAGCGAAGCCGTGAGCGTCGTCGGCGGCGGCGATTCCGTTGCGGCGGTGAGGAAGCTCGGGCTCGAGAACGATATATGCTTCATCTCGACCGGTGGCGGGGCTTCCTTGGAGTACGTGGAGGGCAAAGAGCTGCCGGGGGTGGCAGTGCTGCCCGAGAAGGAGGTTTAGATGGCGCAGGCCCGTAGGCCGATCATGGCGGCGAACTGGAAGATGAACAAGCTCATCCGAGAGGCCGAAGATTACATGGCGCAGCTTCTGCCACAGGTCGTTAATACCGAAGATGTGGACGTAGCAATCTTCGCCCCGTTCACCTGTCTGCAACAGGTGGCCCGGATGGCACAGGACACGCCGGTCGTCGCTGGAGCGCAGAACTTTTACTTCGAGGACTCGGGGGCGTTCACGGGGGAGGTCTCGGCCCCGATGCTCAAAGACGTCGGGGCCGGGGCGGTTATAGTTGGCCATTCAGAGCGGCGTGAGATCTTCGGCGAGACCGACGAAATGGTCGCCCGTAAAACGGGCCGGGCCATCGAGGCTGGTCTGCTTCCCATAGTCTGCGTCGGCGAGACCAAGGATGAGCGGGCCGCCGGTGAGATGTGGGACAAGTGCTCGGGGCAGGTCGAAAGTGTGTTCGAGGAGCTGGACAAGGTGAATGGGGACGACATCGTCTTCGCCTACGAGCCGATCTGGGCCATAGGCACCGGAGATACGGCTTCGCCCGAGGACAGCCAGGACGCCATCGGCAAGATACGTGCTCTACTCAAAGAGCTCCGCGGCGAGCAGTTCGCCTCACTGGTTCGCATCCTCTACGGTGGTTCGATCAAACCGGAGAACATCGGCGAGATCATGGCCCAAAAAGATGTGGACGGGGGCTTGGTGGGCGGAGCGAGCCTGGATTCCGTGGCGTTCGCCGAGATGGTGAACGCCGCCTCATCATCTTAGAACCAGCGCCTGAGGTGTGGTAGAGTAGCCAACATGATCTACGTACTGGCGTTCTTGCACACGATATTCAGCGTAGCCCTCGTAGGGTTGATCCTTCTCCACTCCGGTAAGGGTGGAGGGCTCTCTTCCTCGCTTGGCGGCGGTGTGGGGAACACCTTCTCCGGCACGAGCATCATGGAGAAGAACCTCACGCGCCTCACCTTGATTGTGGTCGCCCTCTTTATCCTCTCCACGGTAGCCTTGATCTTCCTCGCATAGCCGGAGCCG
Source organism: Rubrobacteraceae bacterium (assembly GCA_035642415.1). Classification (GTDB taxonomy): domain Bacteria; phylum Actinomycetota; class Rubrobacteria; order Rubrobacterales; family Rubrobacteraceae; genus Rubrobacter_F. The sequence goes on along the minus strand of DASQSI010000099.1, from coordinate 21,887 downwards.
ATCCAGACCTCCGCGCAAAAAGGAGCCGCCCGGGGAGGATGGGGAGAACAGGCGACTCCTACCTTAAATTATACACCCGCACATAGGCGGGCACGTGTAAACGGTCACAAGGTTGCGCGGAAATGATTGTTACTTCATGAACCGAGTGTCGGAGGGGGGACTCGAACCCCCACGCCCTTAGCGGGCACTAGGCCCTCAACCTAGCGCGTCTACCTATTCCGCCACCCCGACAGAGCAGCCTGAGAATTATACCGCCGCTCTCTGAAGGGTCAATGATGTAGATCCAGCCTGGCTCGTTGGCGGGCGAGGGTTGGCGTGTGATAAGTTCTGTGGATGAGCAGTAAGCGGGTGTTCGCGGTGGGCGACTTCCGTAAGAGGAGAGCGGTGCGAAGCCTCAACACGGATTGGCCGGTTAATTTCGCTCACCGGGGTGCTTCTCTGCGGGCGCCGGAGAATAGTTTAGAAGCCTTCCGGCTGGCTGCCAGGAGTGGGGCCGGAGGTCTTGAGCTTGACATCCACATGACTTCGGATGGTCACGTCGTCGTGATCCACGACGGCTCCGTGGAGCGCACGACGGACGGCGCAGGCCTTGTGCGTGATATGACCCTGCGCGAGATACGTAGCCTCGACGCAGGCTACAGTTTCACCCAGGACGGGGGAATCACCTATCCCTATCGGGGTCAAGGCGTGCGGGTGCCTGAGCTCGCTGAGGTCTTCCGCGAGTTTCCGGACCATCGAATAAACATCGACATCAAGGAAGCCTGGCCCGGCGTCGAAGCGGCGCTCCTGCAGGCCATCTCCGACGCGCACGCTGGCGATCGCGTGCTCGTTGTCTCTGAGACCTTGGCCGTCATAAACCGCTTCCGAAGGCTATCTCGAGATAGGATCTCAACTGGCGCTTCGCGCCGTGAGATGGCGCTCTTCTACGGCCTGAGCATGCTGCATATGGAGACCTTCCTCCGTCCCCTTTACGACGCCCTGCAGGTCCCGGCCGAGTACCGGGGAAGGAAGGTGGTTACGCCGCGCTTCGTGCAGGCGGCCCACAACCGGGGCGTGCGGGTGGATGTCTGGACGATAGACGACCCCGCTGAGATGCGACGCCTCCTCGATCTCGGTGTTAACGTTGTCATGACCAACCGCCCTGAAATCCTCGAAGGGGTGCTTGGGGAGCGGCCTTAGCTTTGTTCCTGTTGCCTGCAAACTGGGCGTAAAGTACGAGCATGGGAGGCGTGATGGCCCGTGAATCCGTGATAAAGGACCCTGCACTCGCTCCTGAGGGACACCGCAAGATCAACTGGGTGGCCCAATACTCACCCGTGTTGAACGCTATCTCCAGAAGCAAGCTCGCCGACGGGACGCTCCATGGACGTAAGATCGCTATGAGCATCCACTTGGAGGCGAAGACTGCGTACCTGGCGTTGCTGCTCGCCGGGGCCGGGGCGGACGTAACCGTGGCCGGGAGCAACCCCCTCTCGACTCAGGATGACGTTTGCGCAGCGCTCGTCGAGCGGGGGGTGCGCGTCTTCGCCACCCACGCCCCAGACGAAGAGGAGTTCGAGCAGCATCTGCACCAGACCTTGGAGACCGGCCCCGAGCTCATCATCGACGATGGGGCGGAGCTTGTCGGGAGACTCCTCGGCCGCCACCCGAAGCTCGTAGGTAACGTGATGGGCGCCTCCGAGGAAACGACGACCGGCATCTTGAAGCTCAAAGCAATGATAGAGGAAGGCGTTTTACCCTTCCCCGTGCTCGCCGCCAACGACGCCCGCATGAAGCACCTCTTCGACAACCGTTACGGTACCGGGCACTCCGCACTCGTCGCCCTGCTCTCCAATACCAACCTCTTTATCAGTGGCAAGACGGTAGTAGTGATGGGGTACGGCTGGGTTGGAAGGGGTCTCGCCAAGTACGCTGACGGCCTGGGGGGGCGCGTCATCGTCTGCGAGCCGGATCCGGTCAAGCTCCTCGAGGCTTACGCCGAGGGCTACGAGGTCATGAACTCAATCCAAGCTGCGGAGATCGGCGATGTCTTCCTCACTGGCACGGGAAATCTCAAGGTCTTGGACAGGACCCACTTCGAGAGAATGAAAGATGGTGTTCTCCTCGCCAACGCGGGCCACTACGACCACGAGTTTGACCTTGCGGCCTTGAGGGAGATGGCGGTCGCCTCGCGCGAGGTGCGTAGTAACGTGACCGAGTACGAGCTTCCTGACAGCCGACGACTGCACGTCCTGGCTCGTGGAAGGCTCGTCAACATCGCGGCCGGCGATGGCCACCCGGTTGAGATCATGGACCTCACCTTCGCCGTCCAGGCCTTGGCCGCGCATCACCTGGCGAAGAATGCTGCCAACATGCCACCCGGCCTCCACACCATACCGCCCGAGATCGACGACCTTATAGCCCGGGCCAAGCTCGCTTCTTTAGGTGTTGAACCTGAGCAGCTCGCCGAAGAGCAGATTGCTTACCAGAGTAGCTGGCGATGGGAAGGTGGCCAGCGTAAAGAAAGAGCTGATGACTAGAAGAATAACTATCCGTTACACAGGTTTTCGGGAATGCCCGCACTGCGAAGGCCGCGGAAACGACGGGGCGCAGTGGCGGCCCTTCCCGTGCAGGCGGTGCGCCGGAAGAGGAAAGCTCGTTACGGGCGTGGAAGTTGAGGACTCGGTGCAGGGAAAGCTTCCCCGATTCGCCTACGACTTCAATGCGAAGGGCGAGGTCTTTCTCTTGGACTTTGACGAAAGCGAGGAGTTCGAGGTCGTTCGGGACGAAGACGGAGCTTGAGATACAACGCTCTTTTGAAAGAGAACGAGCTCCTGAAGAGCTTCTTGGTGGATGCCGAAAAAGAGAACCTGGGCCTTAAGATCTACTACTCCGAGCGACCATGGCGCAACAGCAAAGTAGGACAAACCGCCGCCTAATCATTCGCCTCAAACGCTACTGCTCTCGGCTCCTCAGGGCTGTAAGGACGGACTTCGCGTCCAGGCGGTTCTTGAAGAGGATGACCTCGCCTTGTGTTGCGGCGGAGAGGGTCTCGGACGAGGCGCCCAGAGACTCGGGAGCCGCGACTAGGACCCGGTGGCCGCGCTTTGCGGCCTCCCGCAGCAGCTCGGTCCTTTCTACCAAGTATCGTTCGGACCAGAAGCCCAGGATCTCGAGATATACCTTTCGGCCGCTGGCGGCGTTCCGGAGCGCGAAGTCCGGCACGACCGCGGTCTTAAGTGGCGGGAGCGGTAGTATCCCCGCCCCAGGTTCGAGTTTCCAATCACCTGTGTCTTTTGCCCGGTCCCACGCTCGAGAGAAGGCTTCACGTACGTCATCCACACCGACATCCGCGGTGGCTTTGTAATGGCTGGTGAGGCCTGAGGCTTCGGAGTCGAGCTCCAGGATAGCTTCGCGGCCCTTCCAGGAGACGTTGGCACGGAGGTTCCAGGGGGAGGTAAGGAGGAGGCCGGGGAAGAACTTGGCTAGTCTCAGGCCGTACTTGCGGGTGCCGCTGAAGAGGGAGAGCGGTCCGTCGAGGAGGAGACGGTATCCTTCTTGCGTGGGTTGTAGGTGGTAGATCAAGCCCAGGAGCTTCACGTAGCGGAAGACGAGCCGGGCGTCGGCTTTCTCTCCGAGATCCACGCAGAGGTCTTTGGCGAAGTAGAGGATGCCTTGTATCTGTGCGACGTTGTAGCGTGAGATCAGGGTCTCTGGCGAGGGAGCGTCGAACCCTGCAAGAACCTGCGCGCCCTGCCGGTCGGCGTACATGAGTGCGCAAGGATTCTCCACCCCCGTTTCTCTGGTCACCTGCGAGAGCACCTCTTCCCGGCCACCGCTGAGGAGGCCTTCTGTCGTCGAGGGGAACTCGGGCAGCGCGGCGGCGAGTTCGAAGATGCGAGTCCGCAGCGTGTACGGGTCGGCTTCCGTCGGGGGCGCCCACCTGGCCCTCTCTTCGAGGAGCTTCGCTAGAGCGCGCAGGATCTTGAACCCCCGCCGCGGATCCAGGTGTGGCCCGAGCTCCTCCTCGAGAAGGACCAGCTCCGCCTCCAACTGTGCCCTAGGCTTCCCCCCGTGTTCAACGTACAGGGCAATGAGGGCTTCGACGATCTCCCAAACTCGACCTTCTTCCGGCGCGAGCCAGTGTGAGAAGAGCTTTCCGCGCAACAGGCGGGCAATGACGTGCTCGCTGCGGAGCACTAGTAGGGGTCCACTCCTGCGAAAGGCTCGCGGCGGCGCCGTGAAGCGGCCTCCTCGCCGGTCCCCTCGGTGACGAGCTCATAGAGGACAGCCCTCTTGCCCTCACGCGGGCGGAGAACGCGCCCCAGGCGCTGGACGTACTCGCGTGGAGAGGCGCTGCCGGCGAGGATCACGGCGACGTTCGCTTCCGGTACGTCTACGCCCTCGTTCAGGACGTCCGAGGCAATGATGGCGCGGTAGCGACCTACCCGGAAACGGTCTAGGATCTCCTTGCGCTCCCGGGCCGGTGTCTCGTAGGTGACACCGGGCATGAGGAACCTCTCGGAGAGCGCGTACACCTCCTCGACGCTCTTCGTGAACACGATGGCTCGGTCCTCCCAGTGCCTCCTCAATAAGCTTTCGAGCGTCGCGCCCTTGCGCTCGGCGGAAGCTCGGATCTCACGTCGCCGTCGCGCCGCCCGTAGCGCCTCTCGTCCTCTCGAATGGCTCGTCGCAGCGACCATGATGAATCGCTGCCAGTCCTCTGGGGAGCGCACGACGAGCCGGTGCTTCTGCAAGAAGTCCCGGTACACCGCGTCGGCTTCGGCGTACTCGACCCGCTCGGCTGCGGTGAGCTTGACCGGTATGCGGACGACGTCGTAAGGCGCAAGGTAAGTGCCGGCCAAATCGTCGGGCGAGCGCCTGTATATCATGGGGCCAACCAACTCGGGCAGGAGCTCGTGCCCCCCGTCTGACCTCTCTGGGGTGGCGGTGAGGCCCAAAGAGTAGGGGGCGAGGAGCATCTTCGGGATCATGGCGTACTTCTCGGCCGGCAGGTGGTGCACCTCATCGTAGACCACGAGCGCGAAGCGGTCTCCGTAGCGCTCGGCGTGGATGTACGCCGAGTCATAGGTCGTGACGGTGAGCGGTGTGACCTCGTGGTAGCCCCCACCCAGGAGCCCGACCGGAACCAACGCGCCGAAAGAGTCCGAAAGAATGGAGTACCACTGCTTCAAGAGGGCAAGCGTCGGTACCACGATCAGCGTGCTTCTTCCTATGCGTTCGATCGCCCGCACCGCAATGGCCGTCTTTCCAGCGCCCGTCGGCAGCACTACCACGCCTCGTAGCTCTCCCCTGCGCCAGGCGTTCAAAGCCTCCCTCTGATATGGGCGCGGCTCCATCGCCACACGCGACTCCAGAGAGAGCTTCTCAAAGCGGGCGGCACGATCTTTATAAGGTATTCCTGAGCCGCGCAGCTTTAGCACCGTCGTGCGATAGGCGCGCGCCGGCGCGCGCCACTGCTCGGTGCGCTTGTCCCAGATAAAGGGCTCTGGAAGCCGTTCGGAGAAGGCACCCGTTGCGAGCAGCGTGCCTGACTCGTAAGATAGTTCGATCACACTGGAAGGATACCCGAGACCCAGGCTGCTCTCAGCGGCAAATTGGCCTCCTGGCGGCCGGACAAAGTCGCTTGAAGCCGAGGATACCTGCGCATTTGTTATACCTTCCCGTCCGCAGCGTCCACTGCGTGTTCGTCGTGTCCTACCTGACTGCGCTCGTCGAGCGCGGCGAGTAAGTTATTGCAATCGCCCTCGAAGGTTCCCATCTTGAACGGCTTCGTATCGACTACTATGTGCAAACCGTTGTACAGAGGGATCTGCCGCGTTTTAGAGTGGCCATCGAGGTCGAGGTGCCGATGGTCGTGGTTGATCACCTGGTGTACCCTGATAAATCCTGACCGCCCCGCGGGCCTCTTGCCGAATGCGATGTGGCTCTTGCGCCGGGAACTGGGTTTGGACGGCGTGCTTGTCACGGACGACCTGGCGATGGAGGGGGCCATACCTGGGGGGACAACCGCCGCCCGGGCGGCGCTCGCGGCGGTTATGGTCGGGGTGGACCTCCTCATGATCTCTGGTCCTCTAACGAAGCAGGCCGCTGCCTACGAAGCCGTCGTAACGCAGTAGAATCCGGGGAGATCCCACGCGAGCAGATAGACGCCTTCGTCGAGCGCAAAGAACATCAAGGGCCGATACCCGCTCTACGGTGGCAATAGATAAGGAGGAAGTCGCTCTTGGCCGAAGTAACACTCGAGGGCGTCAGCAAGGTCTACGGTGAGGACGTGGTCGCCGTTCGGGATATAAGCTTGGACATCCGGGACGGCGAGTTTGTCGTCCTCGTCGGGCCTTCGGGGTGCGGCAAGTCCACAGTACTACGTATGATCGCCGGTCTCGAAGAAATAACAAGCGGCAGGGTTTTTATCGGAAACGAGGTCGTCAACGACCTACCCCCGCGGGATCGAGACGTGGCCATGGTTTTCCAGAATTACGCTCTCTACCCACACATGAACGTCCGGGAGAACATGGGCTTCGCCCTCAAGCTCAGAAATGTGGATAGGGCAGAGATCGCGAGGAAGGTCGAGGAAGTGGCGCGGATACTCTCTATCGAAAGCTTCCTCGACCGCAAGCCCAGGGCGCTCTCGGGCGGCCAGCGCCAGCGGGTGGCGTTGGGGCGTGCCATCGTCCGCGAGCCTCAGGCATTCCTCATGGACGAGCCCCTCTCCAACCTCGACGCCAAGCTCCGCGTGCAGATGAGGACGGAGATCAGCAAGCTTCACAACCGCATCGGGACAACCACGATCTACGTTACCCACGACCAGACGGAAGCGATGACGATGGCCGACAGGATCGTGATCCTCAAAGATGGCGTTGTCCAGCAGGTGGCGAGCCCGCAAGAGATGTACGAGCAGCCGGCGAACGTGTTCGTCGCAGGCTTTATAGGATCACCCGCCATGAACTTCATCCGGGCCCGCCTCGAACCCGCAAACGGTGGCCTCAACGCGGCTTTCGGCCGTACCCGCATACCGCTCTCGTACGAGGAGCTCGAGTCCTACGCCGGTAAGGAGCTCGTCCTCGGGATACGCCCCGAGCACATCGAGGATGCCGGCCTTGTGGGGGACGTCACGGCGGGTGCCGAGGCTCCGAATACAATTGAAATCGAGCCGCAGGTTATAGAGAGCATGGGCAGCGAGAAGTACGTCTACTTCGAGCTGCCAAAAAGTCAGACCGCCCACCTCGACAGCGTCGAAAAGACTAGGGGTGAGGGCGCCGCAGGCGCGAGGGCGGCCGACGACTTTGGCGACATGATGGTGGCGAGGGTCTCCGCCGAGAGCGGCGTGCGGCGGGGCGAGGCCATGCTCCTCACGGTAGACCCTTCCAGGATCCACCTCTTCGACGCCGGTACCGGAGAAGCGATCATAAAATCGTCCCCCGCCGGAAGCTAAGCTCGCCGGATGTTGGAGTGGTTGCGCGGGGTGAGACCCTTCTAATAACATGCTTTGTGCGTGATGGGTCCCGCCTCGGGGCGCCCGGGGCGCTTTGGGGAAAGAACCTCTAGGGAGGAGCGCGAGAAGCCATGGTGGGAGAAGGCGACGGGGAGACGCCTGCGGCGCGAGAGATCAGCCGGCGAGACTTTCTGAAGTTGAGTGGAGCCGGACTCGCTGGCGTTGCCCTGCTAGGGGTAGCGGGATGCGCTGGCGGAGGGCAGGGAGGCGGAGGGCCTGCAAGCCTATCCTTCTCTTTCTTCCCGGATAGAACCGGGAGCGTGCAGGAGTTGATCGACGAGTTCAATAGCCAGAACGAGGGCCAGATCCAGACCACCTATCGGGAGATGCCCGCAGATTCCGGTCAGCACTTCGACCAACTAAAAACTGAATTCCAATCCGGGGGCGGGGACATAGACGTGATAGGCGGGGATGTGATCTGGCCCGCTCAGTTTGCGGCTAATGGTTGGATCTCGGATCTCTCCGATCGCTACCCCGAAGAAGAGCGTGGTGAGTTCCTGCCGGCGCCCATACAGGCCAACACTTATCAAGGTAGGATCTACGGGGTGCCCTGGTATACGGACGCCGGAATGCTTTATTACCGCAGGGACCTCCTGGAACAAAGCGGGTTCTCCGGGCCGCCCAGGACCTACGACGAGCTGAAGGACGTAGCCAGCAGAGTGCAACGGGACTCCGGCACGAGGTACGGTTTCGTCTTCCAAGGAGCAGACTACGAGGGCGGGGTGGTCAACGCTCTGGAGTACATCTGGAACTCTGGTGGGGAGGTGCTGGACCCGAACGACCCGAATAGAGTGACCATCGATAGCCCTGAAGCCATAAGAGGGCTCCAGATAGAGAGGGGCATGATCAGTGATAGCATAGCTCCCGAGGGTGTCACCCAATACAAGGAGCAGGAATCGGCCACGATATTCCTCAACGGTGACGCGGTCTTTATGCGCAACGTGCCCCGCATGTACGCCCTCGCCTCGGACCCGAACGAGTCCAAAATAAAGCCGGAGCAGATAGGGGTCTCCGCGCTCCCGGTCGCTGCGGAAGGCAACCAGAGCCACAGCAACCTAGGTGGCTGGAATCTGTTCATCAATGCGGCAAGCAAGAACCAGGACGCCGCCTGGGAGTTTATCCGGTTCATGAGTGCTCCCGAGCAGCAGAAGTTCCGGGCGCTCAACGGCTCCGTCATCCCAACCCGACAGAGCCTGCTTGAAGATCGCGAGATCCTTGAGAAAGTGCCAGTGATCTCTTTGGGTAGGGAAGCTATCCAAAATACCAAGCCCCGTCCCGTATCTCCTTATTATTCGGACATGTCTTTGAGGATGGCCAAGCAGTTCAACGCCTCCTTGCGGGGCAACGTGTCACCGGAGGATGCGGTAAAGACGTTGCAGGATGAGTTGACGACGATCGTTGAGCGCTAACAGGCGTAAGCCCGGAGAAAGACGGCGGTCGTCGCCCCGAGAAGAAAAGGGATGAGTGTGACGACGGGACAGAAAAAAGAGCGCAGCTGGCTTAAAGAGGAGTTTGGAGATCCGGAGCGGCGTGTTGCGTACTACATGGTACTTCCTGCCCTGTTTATCATTCTGGTCGTGGCATTCTACCCGGTGGCCTACTCGATCTACCTGAGCTTCTTTGAAGCGACCATAAACAACGTAGGCCCGTTCGTCGGGCTGCAGAACTATGTTCGTATGTTCGCGAGCCCGGAGTTCGTAGAAGGGCTGACGAACACGGTGATGTTCACGGTGGCCAGCGTATCTTTGGAGTTCATCTTCGGGCTCGCCATAGCGCTCGCCATAAACCGGGTGTTCAGGGGTAGGGGCTTGGTGCGGGCCGCCGTGCTGGTGCCCTGGGCGTTCCCCACGGTGATCTCGGCGGTCATGTGGCGGCTGATGTTACAGGATCAGGTCGGCATCATAAACTACGCGGCCAATGCTCTCGGCGTGATCCAAGGCCCGATACTCTCCGATCATACCCTACTGATGGTTGCCGCCATCCTGGTGGACGTTTGGAAGACGACGCCGTTCATGACGCTGCTTCTTCTCGCGGGGCTGCAAACGATCCCCGAAGACCTTTATGAGGCGGCACGGATCGACGGGGCGAACGCCGTCCAGCGTTTTACCCAGATAACACTACCACTTCTAAAGCCGGCGATTCTGGTCGCGGTGCTGTTCCGGACGCTCGACTCCTGGCGCGTCTACGACCTCTTCTGGGCGATGAGCAACCGGGAGCTCGAGTCGCTCTCGACCTTTGTCTATAAGGCGGTCAGGGTCAGCCAACTGAACTTCCCGGTCGGGAACGCGGCCGCGGTCTTTGTCTTCTTGAGCGCCCTGCTTATAGCAGTCTTCTTCATTAAGGTTCTGGGCATGCAGACTTCCACAGACGATTAGAGAGATGAATCAAGGTTCTTTTAGGAGTTCGAAGGAGGCGGTTCTCTTCTACGCGTTCGTCATCTTGTTCGTGTTGGTGAGCGTCTTTCCGCTACTCTGGGTCTTCAAGATGAGCATCGTAACCAAGTCCGAGCTCTTCGCCTCGCCGCCAACCATCTTGCCCGAAACTCCCACCGGCGCCTCCTACGCTACGATCTTCGACGACCCGCGCTTTCAGAAGTCGCTCATAAACAGCACCGTCGTCGCCGGGACGACGACCATCTCGTGTCTCTTTTTCGGGTCTATCGCAGCCTACGCTATAGCCCGTCTGAGGTTCCGGTTCAGAAGCTCGGTGATGACACTGATTCTCGCGCTCAGCTTCTTCCCTCACGTGGCGATCATTGCGCCGCTCTTTTTGCAGTTCCGGCAGATCGGCATCATAAACACGTACTGGGCGATGATCATACCCGATACCGTCTTCGCGCTGCCGCTGACCATCTGGATACTTGTTGCCTTCTTCAAGGAGCTGCCGAGGGACCTCGAAGATGCAGCCAGAGTAGACGGGGCTACCACCGTTCAGGCGCTACGAATGGTGATCCTGCCGCTCGCGGCGCCCGGGGTCTTCACAGCGGCGATCCTTACGTTCATCTACGCCTGGAATGAGTTTCTGATCGCCAATACCTTCGCCTTCGATGAGAATACTCAACCGGTGACGGTGACCATTCCAAATTTCGCTACCATTTATACGGTGGATTATGGGGCCCAGGCTGCGGCGGCAGTGGTGGTGACGGTTCCGCTGGTTCTACTGGTGCTCATCTTCCAGCGCTGGATAGTCTCCGGGTTGACCGCCGGAGCCGTAAAGGGCTAGAAAGGCGCCATTCCTCTGAGATCGAAAGCGAAGGAGAAGTTCTGGGCACGGGATTTGCGGGCTGGGGTGAACCTGCGCTCGACCTTCCTCGCCACCGACGTGACGGTGCGTACCGATAGCCGTGGGACGCGGTACCTCTCGCTGAAGCTCGTGGACAAAACCGGCTCGGTGGACGCCCGAATGTGGAAGCTTCCCAAAGAGCTGTTGGACGGTCTCGGCGGTCCCGAGTACGTACACATCGAGGGCAGCGCCCACGAGTACCGCGGGATGCTCCAGGTGAAGGTGGAGCGGATGAAGATCCTCGACAGGACCGAGGTCGAAGAAGAGGACTACCTGCCGGCCACAGAGAAGGATCGCGAGACCCTGGCCGCCGAGTTGCTGAAGGCCGGGAACGCGATGGAGAACGCGCTACTCAAGGAGTTGTTCGCCCGCATGGTCGCCGACGAAGAGCTCTGGGAAGCATTCTGCGCGGCGCCGGCAGCCAAGGGGATGCACCATGCTCGCATCGGAGGACTACTGGAGCACTCGGTACACTGCTTGAGGGTGGCGCGGGCGCTGGCGGAGATCTACCCGGTGGATAAGGACCTCCTGTTTTTCGGGGCGATCTTCCACGACATCGGAAAAACGAGGGAGCTCTCCTGGAAGGGCGGCTCTTTCGCCTACACAACCGAGGGCCGCCTCCAGGGGCATGTGATTTTGGGGGACCGCATAGTCGCCGCTCACGTGGCCGCGATCCCCGACTTCCCCGAAGAGCTGGCCCTCCAACTCTCGCATATCATGCTCTCTCATCAGGGGAAAAGAGAGTACGGCTCCCCTGAGCAGCCCAAAACCCTCGAAGCTTTGCTGGTCAACCTCTTGGACAACCTGGATGCACGGGCCGCCATGTTCCTCGAGGCTACCCGCAACGTCGCCAGTGGCGGTTGGAGCCATCACGAAAATCCTTTGGGGCGTGCCCTCTACGTTCCGGACCAACCACCGGAGGATTATGAGCCTGCTGGCGAAGCGGACCGCGCAAAAGGCGAAGCCCCCGAATAGGTCGTTTGCTGCCGGGAGGTCGTTGCTAAAGCCGTATCGCTGGATTTGCCCCTGTGCAGGCCGAGCTTATTACCGCTTGCGCTTCGCTTGCTTTTCCTCGTCTTCTTCGTTGACGGAGACCAACTCGTCCTTGAACTCGTCCACCGAGCGGCGCGCCTCGTTGACGAACCGGCCGAGGTCGCGGGCCATCTGTGGGAGCTTGCTCGGCCCGAAGATCACCAGGACAAGTAGCCCGATGACGATCAACTCCTCTCCGCCGATGCCGAACATGATGCAAATATAACCCGCGGGTCCCTGTGCTACAACGCAAACTACTTCTTGCAGCTCGCCGACGACCCGACTGGCGTATGACGTATATACTCTTTTATGTGGGAAGATTCGGCGCGAATCCAATCTGGAAATGTTCTGCGTGGGGTGGGGTATGATCTCTTGGAGCGTCGCCCGGACTATCGCCGTTGCGCTCGCTTCGCGGACGGAGAGCACAGCTGCGAACGGAGCGTTTGACTATCCAGCGGCTGTAGAGGAGGCGTTCGAGCCGCTCTCGCAGTTCACGGGCATAGAGTTGCCGGACGGCGAACGCCCGGTGCGCGTCGCCAGTCGGGCCGAATGGATCGACTTCAACATCGAAGGTTTTGGGGCCCTCCTGGAACCGGTTCTCAGGCGTGTAGCGGCAGACGCAAGCGACGCGACGTGGGCCTTTGGGGCGGTGACGCTCACGGCTCAGATAGGGCTTCTGTTGGGCTTCCTCTCTGCCCGCGTTCTGGGCCAGTACGACACCGGTCCCCTCGTCGCTGGCAAGAGCCCTTCCAGAAGGCCTGGGGAGCCGGGCGAGATCTTCTTTCTAGACGGAAATATCGTTTCGGCGGCGGGCAGGCTCGGGGTCCCGGTGGACGGTCTTAGGCTTTGGATCGTCCTGCACGAGACTACCCATGCGCTCCAGTTCGAAGGCCATCCTTGGTTGCGCGAGCACCTCACCAGGCTCGTCGAAGGCTTCACAGCTCCGCTCGCCGATAAGCTCGGGGCACGCGAGACCGTGCGGCGGCTCGCTGAGAATCTCCGGACCGGCGGTCGCTCTGTGGAGCTCGTCATGACCAAAAGCCAGCGTGAAGCCTTCGACAAGATGCAGGCCACCATGAGCGTCATTGAAGGTTACTCCGATTACGTCATGCACCACGTCGGAAGGCAGCTCGTCCCTGGCTACGAGCACCTCAAAAGTCGCATGGCGAGAAGCCGGATGCACCGACCGCCTCTGGAGACCATCGTCTTTCGCATAACCGGTCTCGACATGAAGCTTGAGCAGTACCGGCTCGGCGAGAAGTTCGCCGACGCCGTTGCCAGACGGGTGGGTATGAAGGGCCTCAACCGCGTCTGGCAGCGTGCCGAAAACATGCCCACGCTGGAGGAGATACAAGACCCCGGCCTCTGGCTGGAGCGTGTGGGGGCCGCCTGAGATGCCTGGCGAGCACGGCCCCGAACCGCGTTCGTTAGGTTACGAGTTCGCTCGCGAAAGCGAGGCTCGCACCCACGCCGCCGAATTGGACCGGCGCTATACTAAAGAGGAACTTCTCGGCCTGCGCGTCTACCGCATACGCTGGAACGGTAACTACCTCGTCGAGGCCGCCTTCGCGCAAGACATCCCGGAACAGCGTATAGACGACGCCCGCGCTCTCCTCGGAGAGTCCGGCCACGCCGTACACCCGGACGACCTCTTGGATTACAAGCGTGCCACCGAGACGGACTTCGGCGTGTTACCGGGCTGGATAAGACGCTTGCTCGGTAGAGGGTAGCGGTATCCTGACCATGCCACAGTAGTAATGACCTCCGGGATCGCGTTGAGCGACGATGCTTCGTTTAAAGGAGAGACGTAAAGCGGGCGGTTAGTCGATGCGCTGCTCCAGGCGTGTTATCTGCTCGCGGAGCTCTTCTATTTCGTGTTCGAGATAAGCCTCACGACCACGGATGCGGGTGTAACCAGACTCGAGGGCGAGGCCGAGACCGTCGACCGCTCGGACTGCGGTCTGGCTGGCGAATCGGACAGCCTCACCCAGACCGCCCAAAGTCAACTCGCCGGCCGAGCGTGCCGTAGGAGTGGCAACGAAAAAGCCTAGGGCAAAGCCGGTGGTGGCCCCGAGAGCCGCCCCGAAAAGGAACTTCGTGGAACCTTCGCCCATTCGAAAAGCACTCCTTTGGACACACGTGTCTTGGCCGGGCCAGTGTAGCACAGGGGGTTTGCACCTTCGCATAGTGTCCCTCGGGTTATACTGGCGAGGTATGCTTGAGACGGAGAAGAGGGAGCTCTTGAGGAGCCTGCCGGCCGTGGACGCCGTACTGCGAGTCTCCGCCACCGAAGCCCTAGTCTCTCGCTACGGGCGGGCAGGCGTGACCGCCGCCGTCAGGGAGGCGCTGAGGCGTGCGCGGGAGGAGATCCTAAACGGCGGGGAACCCCCGGTCTCAGAGGAGGGTGTGCTTGCGATAGCCGCGAGGATACTCTCGGGACGGGGTATCCGGCGCGTGGTGAACGCAACAGGTGTAGTTTTGCACACGAACCTGGGACGCTCTGTGCTCTCGGAGCGGGCGGTGGAAGCGGTGCTCACGACGGCGACCTCTTACTCGAACGTGGAGTACGACCTCGCCTCTGGCGAGCGGGGCTCTCGTTACGATCATGCGGTACCTCTTCTCAGGGAACTTACTGGTGCCGAGGATGCCCTCGTCGTCAATAACTGCGCCGGGGCGACCCTGCTCGCGCTCTCGGTGGTGGCCGCGGACATACCCGATGCGGAGGTCGTGGTCTCGCGTGGCCAGCTCATAGAGATCGGAGGTGGTTTTCGTATCCCTGAGGTGCTTAAGCTTTCAGGGGCACGATTGCGGGAGGTCGGTACCACGAACCGTACCCGTCTCTCCGACTACGAAGGTGCGATAAACGAGAACACCAGCGCGATCCTATGGGTACACCCGAGCAACTTCAAAGTCGTGGGGTTCGCCGAGTCGGTCGGGGTCGCGGAGCTTACCTCTTTAGGACTGCCGGTGGTGGCCGACGTGGGGAGCGGAGCCTTGCTTGCGATAAGCGATGAGCCCAAGGTGGAGACGGCGGTCCGGGATGGAGCGGCCCTGACCATCTTCTCTGGAGACAAACTTCTTGGGGGACCGCAGGCCGGGATCGCCGTTGGAGAGTTGCGTTGGATCTCCGCGATGCGTCGCCACCCTTTGGTGCGTGCCTTGCGCACTGATAAGCTTTGCCTCGCCGCTCTCGAAGCCACCTTAACCGCCTACCTCGAAGGAAACGCTCGCGAGGAGCTACCGACCCTCAAGATGCTCCACGCTCCGGCGCAAGAGATCAAAGCCCGCGCCGATCGGTTGGCCGGTAAGCTCTGCCGAATCGCGCCGGGCCTCGCTGTGGACGTGGTGCCCTCTGTCGTCCGGAGCGGTGGCGGCACGCTTCCCCTCTACGAGGTACCGTCCTACGCCGTGCGCCTCGCCGGGGACGATGCTCTGGCCGGGAAGCTGCGTGCGGCGAACCCGCCGGTAGTGGGCCGCGTGGGTGAAGGACGATTGTGGCTCGACGTTCGAACCCTCCTCGAAGGAGACGAGGAGGCGATCTTGAGCGCTGTAGAGGCCTCCCTTGGATGACCGGCCGGTAGCGCTCACCATCGGGACGGCTGGGCACGTAGACCACGGCAAGACCACGCTCGTGCGCTACATGACGGGCACCGACACCGACCGCCTCGCGGAGGAGCACCGGCGCGGTATCTCCATCGTGCCGGGGTTCGCGGAGCTTGAGTTGCCCGGTGGTCGTCGGGCGAGCATCGTGGACGTGCCGGGCCACGAGCGCTTCGTGAAGAACATGGTCGCGGGCTCCACGGGGGTGGACGCCTTCCTGCTCGTCGTGGCCGCCGACGACGGGGTGATGCCCCAGACGAGAGAGCACCTCGATGTCTTGCGCGTGCTCGATGTAAGACGTGGGGTCGTGGCGCTCACCAAGATAGACACCGTCGACGAGGAGACGGTCGAGCTGGCGCAGCTCGAGGTGGCCGAGCTTCTTGAGTCGGTAGGCTTCGAAGCTCCCATAATCCCGGTTAGCGGGGTGACGGGCGAAGGCGTCGACGACCTTCTGTTGGCGCTCGACGAGTTGACCGGCCGTTCGGAGAAAGGCCGTGTGGCTGACCTCGCGCGGTTGCCGGTGGACCGGGCGTTCGTGCTGAAAGGGATAGGTCTTGTGGCGACGGGGACGTTGTGGTCGGGTGAGATCAGGCCGGGCGACACCTTATATACCGCAGCCGGGCGCCGTCCCCGGGTGCGCGGCGTCCAGAACCACGGCCGGCCCGCGCAGGTTGCCCGCGCAGGGGCCCGGACTGCTGTGGATCTCGTCGGGATCGAAGCCGCCGAACTCGAACCTGGAGACGTCTTGCTCTCGAGGCCCATACCAACTACCCGTGCTTTCGACGCGCGTGTACGGCTTCTCGAAATCGCATCTCCTCTCAAGCACGGGACCTGGCTCAGGCTCTACCACGGCACGCGGGCCACCAACGCCAGAGTCCGCCTTCTCGACCGGAAGGAGCTAGCACCCGGAGAGAGCGCGCCGGCCCGTCTTGCGCTGCAAGAAGAGCTCGTCGTGCTGCCGGACGACCGCTTCGTGCTGCGCTCGTCTAGCCCTCAAATCACCGTCGGGGGCGGGACCGTTCTGGACCCTGCCCCTACAGGCCGCAGGCCCGAACTTGGTTGGTTAGAGGCCTTAGAGAGCGGGGAAGCGGCTCGTATCGTACCGCTCGCCCTCGCCCGCTCCCCCAAAAAGGGCATGAGTGCCGGAGAACTCTCGCTGGTTGTCCCGGCTACGCCTGTAGAGATCTCGGCAGCGGCGAGCAGCGCTCCGGAGGTTGCGCAGCTCGACGACCTCTACACCCTTGCCGGAGAGGTGAAAGCGGCGCAGGCCCGGCTCTTGGAAGCGTTAAAGAGGCGAGCGGAGGAGCGGCCCGAAAGCTCAGAACTTTCCGTGGCCGAGGCCCGGATTGCTACGGGACTCGAAGCTAGGCTGGCTGATGCCTTGCTCGCGGAGATGGCTGGAGAAGACGAGCCAGAGATCCGGATCGGCGAAACAGGGGTGGACCTGTCAGACGCCGAAGAGGTGCCGCCGGAGCTGGAGCGGGAGGCCGGAGAGCTGCTTGAAGCCTTGCGCCGGGCTGGAGCGGAGCCGCCCGCAACGGGGGCGGCTCCTGCTACGCGTCTGCTCCTCAAGCGTGGAGACGCCGTGCGGCTTGCCGACGGGCTCATCACAGCCCCCGAGGTGGCAGAGGTGACCCTGGCAGAGATAAAGTCTGCGTGCCGGGAGGAAGGTGAGATCACGCTCGCCGGCCTCCGGGACCGCCTGAGGACTAGCCGCAAGTACGCCCAGGTTTGGCTCGAGTACTCCGATGCCGTCGGCGTCACCCGCCGTGTCGGCGACACCCGTATCCTCACCCGCCGCCATCGATAAAGCCGAGCGATATATTAAAATCGCTGTGATTTACTCCGGAATGTGTGGGCCTGGTGGCCCGGCCGGTCTTCAAAACCGGTTTGCGGACGCAAAACGGCCGTGGCGGTTCGATTCCCCCACATTCCGCTTTTTAGCTATCGGCCGTCAGCTTTCGGCAAGGGTGCGGAGGGCGAAGGTTGGCGGACAAGATGATGGGGTGAGTTCGGCTACGCCTCATCCCGCGTTGCTGGCTTGTGCTGGCTGGGGAGACGCTGAGGGCTGATAGCTGATGGCTAATAATTGGAGGCGTAAGTGACGGCGAAGTTTTCGCATCTGGACGAGGAGGGTGCGTCCCGCATGGTGGACGTGGGGGGGAAGGCTATAATCCGGCGTACCGCTACCGCGGCGGGTAGCGTTAGGATGTCCTCCGAGACCGTAGGACTGCTTCGGGAGAAGGCGCTCCCCAAAGGCGATGCTCTGAACACGGCCAGGATCGCCGGGGTCATGGCCGCCAAGCGGACGCCGGACCTGATCCCGCTCTGCCACGGGTTGAACCTTACCTCGGTAGATCTGGAATTTACCGTCGAGGACAGAGGGGTCGACATCCTGGCAACGGCCCGCGCCAGCGACCGCACCGGCGTCGAGATGGAGGCCTTGGCGGCGGTAAGCGTCGCGGCTCTGACCCTCTACGACATGTGCAAAGCGGTGGACAAAAGGATGGTGATCGGCGACATCAGGTTGCTCGAAAAGACCAAGGAGGAGATCGGGCCGTGAAGGGTTACACCACGCGGGGCGGCCATATATGCAACACTTTGTCAGCCAATGATACGAAAGGACAGGTTGTGCTAGACTTTCGCCCCAATCAGGGGTGGCATTAGGAGAAAGAGATCGAGGGCGAAGGCGCTATTCTTTATCCTCTATTCCTCAACCTTGACGCCAAGCTTTGCGTGCTCGTCGGTGGCGGGGAGGTCGCGAACAGGAAGGCGAGGAAGCTCTTGGAGGCAAGGGCAAAGGTCGTGGTGATCTCACCCGAGGTCGAGCCGGAGCTCGCGAGCATAGCCACGGAGGTGCGCCAGAGGCCGTACAGGGCGGGCGACCTCGAGGGGGCTTTCTTGGTGTTCGCTGCCACGGATCGCCGGGAGGTGAACGCGGCGGTGGCACGAGAGGCGCGAGAGAGGGGCATCCCGGTGAACGTTGCGGACAGCTCGGCGGAGGGGGATTTTGCGTTGCCTTCAACCTTGAAACGCGGACGGCTGCAGGTTGCGGTCTCCACCGGCGGAGCCTCACCTGCCCTGGCGCGTAGGATCCGGCAAGAGCTCGAGGACGTCTTCACGTTTGAGTGGGCGAACCTTGTAGAGGAGCTGAGCAGGGCGCGGCGGAACGGGCATAAGGCCGAAGGAGAGCTCGAGGAGGTGGTCGAGAAATGCTTATCGCGGTTGCGGGGATGAGCCACCACTCGGCGCCGGTCGAGGTGCGCGAGAAGGTCGCCTTCTCGCCGTGCGCGGCCCGCTCTTTCCTGCGGCGCCTGAAGGAGGATGGCATGGTTGCCGAGGCAGTCTTGCTTTCCACCTGCAACCGGACGGAGCTTTATGCGGTGGTCGAGGACGAGGACGCCAAAGAGCGTCTGCTCGGCTCTTTGGCCGCCGAGAAGAGCCTCGGGCACGACTTTTTGGAGCGGCACTCGTACTGGCTGACGAACGATAAAGCCGTATGGCATCTGTACCGGGTGGCCTCTTCTCTGGACTCGATGGTTATAGGGGAGGGCCAGATCCTGGGCCAAGTCAGGGAGGCTTACCGGGCGGCGACCGAGGAGCTGTGCACGGGGCCGATCCTGAACCGGCTCTTTCACACCTCGCTCAGGGTCGGCAAGAAGGTGCGTTCGGAGACGGAGATCGGGGAGAGCTCCCTCTCCGTACCCCGGGTGGCGGTGCAGCTGGCCGGAGAGGTCTTCGGAACGCTCGAAGGACGAACGGCGCTGGTCTTGGGTACCGGCGAGATGAGCGAGCTCGTCATAAAGCACCTCATAAGTAGCGGTGTCCGGGACCTCCGGATCGCCAACCGTACCGCCGGACGCGCTGATGCGCTCGCCGGGAGGGTGGGAGGAGTTGCGGTGAGCTTCGATGCACTCGCAGAGGAACTCTCGAAGGTGGATGTGGTGGTAAGCTCGACCGGAGCCGGGGAGTGGGTCGTAGATAGCGAGGTCGTCGCCGGAGCGCTCGCCGTTAGGGAAGAGCCGTTGTTCTTCATAGACATCGCGGTCCCGAGGGATGTAGACCCGGTGGTGCAGAATCTGGAGCGGGTGTACGTATACGACGTGGATGACCTGCAGGCTGTCGTGGACCGCAATTCGGACGATCGGGCCGCAGCGGCCGCGGAGGGAGAGGCCATGATAGGGCCCGCCGTCTTCGGGTTCATGGGTTGG
The DNA here is from genome assembly GCA_035642415.1 of Rubrobacteraceae bacterium. GTDB lineage: Bacteria > Actinomycetota > Rubrobacteria > Rubrobacterales > Rubrobacteraceae > Rubrobacter_F. Next base: position 2,267 of record DASQSI010000099.1, on the reverse strand, counting down.
CTCTCGACGCTGCGCGTCGTACCGTTCATCAAGGAGCTCAGGGACGGGGCCGAGCGCATCCGACGCCACGAGCTCGCCCGCGCTCTGAGTGGGCTGGACCTCTCGTCTGATGAGGCCGAGGCTGTCGAGCGCATGAGCCGCGCTCTCGTCAACAAGCTCCTCCACGGCCCCATTCAGGAGCTTAAGGCTCTCGCCGAGAGCGGTTTCCCTCTAGAGGACGCCGAGGTCCGGCGTCGCCTCCTGGCCCTCGACGAGGGTCTGGAGATAACACTCGCCCGCTTCGAGGACCGTACCGGATCGCCATGAGCCCCACCCAGCCCGTAGTCCTGGGGACGCGGGGCTCGAAGCTTGCCCTCACGCAGGCGGGCGCTTGTGCAAAAAGGCTGCGGGCGGCAGGCTTTTCGGTTGAGGTCCGGATCATCAAGACCACCAGCGAGCACCACCCGGATCTACCACTCTCCATTATAGACCAGCGTGACGTCTTCACGCGCCAGCTCGACGAGGCGCTCCTGGTCGGTGAGATAGACCTTGCGGTGCACTCCGCAAAAGACGTACCCACAGAGCTTCCAGAAGGAATCGTCCTCGCGGCGATCACCGAACGCCACGACCCTTCGGATGTCCTCATCTCGAACGAGGGCTACGACGTAGACGGCCTGCCACAAGGAAGCGTCGTCGCCACCTCCAGCCTCCGGCGTCGCGCGCAGCTCCTGCATCGCCGTCCGGATCTTCGTGTGGTAGAGATCCGAGGCAACATCGATACGCGCGTTCACAAGATGCGCGCAGGGGAGGCGGATGCTCTGATCCTCGCCCGCGCCGGCCTCGAACGCCTCGGCCTCGACACGCCGCACGCGGTCCTGCCGCCAGGAGTCATGCTCCCCGCCGTGAGCCAGGGCGCTTTGGCCGTTGCCACCCTCGAAGAACACTACCTGTATGCGGAGATCCGCGAGGCGCTAAACCACGAGGCCTCTGAGACGTCGATTCGCGCCGAGCGGGCGATGCTAAAAGCTCTGGAGGGAGGTTGCCGGGTGCCGGTCGGGGCTCTGGCCTCCGTGCAAGGCCCGAAGGTCCGGGTTCAGGGTGTTGTAGCCTCGCCGGACGGGGCCCACGTGTACAAGGGCAAGGCGGAAGGCGAGGAGCCGGAGGAGACCGGCGGTCGACTGGCGTGGCATCTTTTGAAACAGGGGGCCGCGGTGGTGCTCGATGAGATAGGGGAGGTGAGAAGTACGTGATCTACCTCGTCGGCAGCGGCCCCGGTGACCCCGGCCTCTTCACCGTCAAGGGTGTCCGCTGCATGCAAGAAGCAGACGTGGTGATCTATGACCGGCTCGCCCCCGACCCCTTGCTTGCCTACGCCCGGCCCGAGGTACAGAAGATCTACGTCGGCAAAAAGCCCGGCGATCCCTCGATACCCCAGGCGGAGATCAACACACTTCTCGTGAAGCTCGGTCGCGCGGGGAAAACGGTCGTTCGCCTCAAGGGCGGCGACCCGTACGTCTTTGGTCGGGGTGGTGAGGAAGCACAGGCTCTCACCCGAGCCGGGCTCCCCTTCGAGGTCGTCCCTGGTGTCACCAGCGGCATCGCAGCCCCCGCTTACGCCGGTATCCCCGTAACGCATCGCGGCGTCTCGACGAGCGTCGCCTTCATCACAGGCCACGAGGACCCTATGAAAGGGGAGTCTGACGTGGACTGGGAGCGCCTCGCGAACGGCGCTAGTACGCTCGTGCTGTACATGGGCGTGGGGAGGCTCGCGGAGATCTCGGCTGGGCTCATCTCCGGGGGCCGCAGCCCCGAAACACCGGTCGCCTGCATCCGGTGGGGCACCCGCCCCGAGCAGAGAACCGTCACCGGGACCCTCGGGGACATCGCGCAAAAGGTCGCGGAAGCGAACCTCAAGCCGCCGGCGATCACGATAATAGGCGACGTGGTCGCGCTGCGCGACGAGGGGCTTAACTGGTTCGAGAGGAAGCCACTCTTCGGGCGTCGGGTCGTCGTCACTAGGGCACGGGCCCAAGCCGGAGAACTCTCTAAAAAGCTCGAGGCGTTAGGAGCCGAGGTTATAGAGTTCCCGACCATCCAGATCCGTCCACCCGAAGACTTCGGGCCGCTGGACGAGGCGATCCGGAACGTCGACTCCTTCAACTGGATCGTCTTCACCAGCGTGAACGGCGCCGAGGCCTTCATGCAGCGCTTGAGACACCACGGCTTGGATCTCCGGGCGGTGCCACGCGAGGCGAAGGTGGCGGCTATAGGCCCGGCAACGGCCGAGA
>DASQSI010000098.1:0-8526 GCA_035642415.1 Rubrobacteraceae bacterium | reverse complement strand
AGGGCGATGAGAGAACGAGCAAGCATCCCTGCCCGAGCCTCTCCATATAGATCCGGACAATACTCAGTCGCACATCCATCCCCAGCCCGGAACAAAGTCGCAGTCATCCAGATCGTCCTCATCTATGAAGAAGCCCTGGTTACGGGGACAAAGCTAAAATCGTCTTCATCGAAGTCGCGGGGAACGAAGCCAGTGTTGCACGGGTCATCAAAATCGCAGTCGCCAAATGTATGTGCGCTGGCTGACGCAGCGGGAAGCGTCAAGAACATGGTTATCATAAAGGTAGAAAAGGGCGACACTGGCCAAATGGTGGTCGCTATGTGGTGACTAAAACTCGAGTGGCTCCCACAGGCACCCGGTAATTTATGTCTTTTAAGAGGCTGAGGCTGTGCTACCCCTTGAACAGGTTCTGATACCCCCAAACAAGCAAGGATCCTATAGCTCCACTACTAGCTAACAGCCCAAGCTCTATCCAACTAGGTTCGAGTTCGATCATAGGATCGGAAACTCCTTTCGCTTTTCTACTAAGCACCTGTGCACCCCAAGCACAGATGGCCTCTTCTTAGTAAGCCATCTTGGTTAAGCAGAAGTCAACTGCGCGTGGAGAGTTCGTCAGTTCTCACAGCTGCGGATCAACACCTTTTTGGTGTTACAGGGACGAGGAGGAGTAAAATGCTGGAGAATAACTAGCCACTAAAGAGAGGAGTAGTGAGAAGATGGGGATTATAGCCTGGATCATACTAGGGCTTATCGCGGGTGTGCTGGCGAAGCTGATTATGCCGGGACGTGACCCTGGTGGCATCATCATGACGATCATAATAGGCATCGTCGGGGGGCTGTTGGGAGGCTTTGTCGGGCGGCTATTAGGTTTCCATGGAGTAAACGGGTTGAACCTAAGCTCGATTCTGTGGGCGATATTAGGAGCGATCATACTGCTAGCTATTTATCGGGCTGTGGCGGGCCGAAGAGTCTAAAAGAGTAGAAGCGCACGAACTAAATTCATAGAGGGGCCGGGCACGTAAGGGTGTGGCACAGACTGTAATCCCGGCCCCTTAAACATATTAGCTACCAACTCCGGACTGCCTCTAAACTTGTTTGGACCTGCGTCTAGCCTCTAGGTAAGCCGCCTCGGTCATAGCCAAGGCGCTGTTCACACGATGAGCAAGGTCTTGGTAGTTAACCCTATCCTCCACCCCTGTAGCCCATAGGAGGTTTCTTATAGCCCTAAGCCTTTGGGTCGCCTCCGTAAGGTTCTCCATTGTCTCATCAAGGATTGCTTCCTCGTCGTCCACCCTCTGATTCTCTAGGAGAAGCGCTCATAGAAAAATAGTCAATTTGGGTCATGCACCTCCTCGGCGATTCCATCACAATAAAGAAGAATCGGGCTGGACTTTCTTCTTGAGTGTGTCAGAGGGGATGTGCCAGCCCGAACACATAAGAGCCGGGCTGGAATTCGATGTGTGTAGGAGGGGGACCAGCCCGGCAATAATCTAGTGATCGGCTTCTTTTACCCTCAAAACCAAACCCTAAACATGCCTTGAGCTACACCCGTCCCCCTGGGATCCGTATGGGGAAGGATATAGAGGGACGGGCCGATAAAAGATAGCGTCTCGTTGGGGGCTGTGTGTTCGCGCATATAGGTCCCCAACGAGGCTATCTGATAGTAGCTATTCTACCCCCACCCCTACCACGCGCTGCTAAACCCCCATAGCACCGGTCCGATCAGGGAAGAAGTGGCTGGCAGAAAAGAAGCATACTTCGCAAAGTATTTAGTACATCGGGAGATGCGCCGAGCTGTGCAAGCTGGCATCATACTCATCGGCGGAAAGCGTTAACCCGCTCATCTGAGAAAGCGGGATAGGAAGGAGGTGGCGCAAAAGCTATGTACGTTGCGGTGCGGCGCTACGAGGGCGTTACCGACTCGCAAGAGGCGGGGCGGCTGGTCGATGAGGGCTTTGTGCCCATCATCAGCGAAATGCCGGGATTCGTGGCTTACTACTGGGTCGACGCCGGGGACGGTGTAATGATTTCGACCAGCGTCTTTGAGCACAAGGCCGCTGAGGAGGAGTCGAACTGGAAGGCTGGAGAATTTGTAGCCCAGCATCTAGCTCCCCTGCTTCCGAACCCACCCCAAATCACAACCGGTGAGGTTGTCGCATACAAGGCGAGGTAGACGCGAGCCGCCAAAAGGGACTTTTCGCCCCATTTCGCCTTCCGTATACAGCCACATAGCCCCGGTCCAACTGGAGAGGGGTTGGTGGTAGGAAAGAAGTATACTTCGCAAAGTATTATACGGTAGAAGCCGTGGCGTCCCACTAAGAGTCTATAGGTAGTGGACCGGGGCTATGGGCAAAAGAAAAGGGCCGGGCTGGCTTGTCGGAAAGAATGTTGGATCTGAAAGAAGACATTGCAGGTGGCGCCAGCCCGGTAATGCCCATGAGATTACCTGCATGGCAGCAATAACGAAACACCACTCTTGCGTCAAAAGCGGGCCTTGTAAGCAATAGGTTGACCAACCCTGTTCTCACAGCCACAACGTCTCGTGGCTAAGCGGAATTTTCGGGACAAAGCTCTGATCAACTACTATTTGCGCCCTTCTCTCTCGCCTTTCTATAGTATCCACGGGCCGGAGGGGGGACGGACATTCGGTTGATGTCCGTTGGGGGCTCGGCCCATAGTTTTTTACTCGATCACCCTGCCCTACCCCCTATAGGTGCTGGACCAGGGCTAGGGGCTCAAGAGAACTCGCGCTCACGGCGAATCTCAAGGCCGCCGTGCTCTACACCTATCTCCAGACATCTCACAAGCTTTTCGAGGTAAGGTGGGAGCGCATCGTCCTCATACGCGACGCTTATAACCCACCACAGCACTTGCGCAGCCTCAGGGTCGATCTCTACGGGATGATCGTATGACTCCGGGTAGTATCTGTGAATATCAGGGGGCTCGAATCCGTGCTGGCGTACAAGATTAATCAAGCTCCACCACGCCGAGTCCTTAAAATGAGCGATTGCGGTATCCGTATCCCCCACCACATAAATAAGGTTCAAAGGCCTGACACGGATCATAAATATCCCCCACCGGCGCTAGGGCAAAAGCCCCTGATACAGGACCCCGGGCCGTTGGCCTCTACTCTTCCTCCTCTCCGCGGCATTCCCGGCACAGAGGGGCACGGTCATAGCCATCTCTTAGTTTGTCTTCGCAGTACCAACAGAGGCCTATAACCGCGTCCTCTGATTCAGTGCATCGCTCACCCCATGTTGCGTCTTGGTCGTCCACCCTATGATTCTCTAGAACGTACGCTAATAGAAAATAGGCAATTTTGCTCACGCGCAGGCCGATAGCCTCGGTCCGATAGCTATAGGTGGAGCCAGCAAAGATCAACGATCCAATTCAACAGAACACCGCCGCGGCGAAACTTTTACTTCTGATCGGATGGGGGTATGGCGGAGGTGGGGCTCGCCCTCATGCACATATCACCGGCCCCGGCATGAAGGAGGACGTATGCCTGCCGACAAACGCGTCACGCCTTGGCTCACCCTCTCCGTCGCACAAGGCAACGCCATACAGATCGGCGGGTTGCTCGGCGCCGCCACGCTCGCCTGGTACGCAGAGCGAGAAGGGGTCCACGGCACGCGCTTCATAATCTTTAGTCGGCTGTTAGCGTATTTCTCGGAGCACGCCTTCTCCCACTGGCTCGTCGGACGTGCGCTCGGCATTCGCTTCACGGGATACGGCCTCCACGGCACGAGTCACCCCAAGCTCTACCCGCCGGGAATGCGCTTCTTGTTCTCGCACCTCCCCCTCCTCAGCGCCCGCGTCGAACCCGCCTCGCTTAGGGCGGCTTCGCCGACGGCGCGTGCGTCGATGTACGCCGCGGGTACCGTCGGGACCGTGCTAGTCGGCCTAGCAATCCCGGTCTACGCGGGGTGGCGCGGCGTCTCGGGCGCGCGAGGCTTGCTGGTCGCCTCCGGCGGCGTGACGAACGCGTTTGTCGTACTCAGCGAGGCTTTGCGTCCCGGTGGAGACCTGAGCCGGGCGTGGCGGGAGCTGCGGGAGCGCTGGGGGTAAGCGTGGCGCGAACTCGTCACGTCCTCCCCTCTTCGATCAGACCTTTCAGCTCTTCTATGGACGTTAGGGAGGTTTTTCTTTTGTGAGCCATGCTGTGGCAGTTCGCGCAGAGGGGAACCAAGTCTGTAGCAGGGTCCACTTCTCCCTCATGCTCCGAACGGAGCCTGAGGTGATGGATCTCGATGTAGGAGCTATTAACTATGATCCTCTTAGCTCAGTAGAGCGCATACAGCTTGGTTAAGTGTTTGTAACCTTGAATGAGTTTAAACAGGCACAGGCTTCATTAGACAGTGCCAGCTTGGCTGGCTGGGGCGATCAACTACTCTTACGGGCGAATAGTAGGACGCCTCGCTTCGTGACCGAGAGCGGTAGCTCAGTCGCCTCCGCAACTGCTTGCGCCCGGTCGGGGGCAACCTGCTTGCCGACGAGGTAGTCGCGCACCGCCCGGGCGGTCGGAAGCTTGATGAGCGGGGCATCCCAGCGTTTGATCTCCAGCTCCTCGAACAGCTCTTGCAGGAGGTCCGGCGCTAGCTGCGCATCGAAGGTGAGCTGCGTCTTCGGCAACGCGTGGGCGAGCTCCGGGGAGTCGTGGCGGCTTGGGGCGGCAACCGCGATCAGACCTCCGCGGCGCATCGCGCGGTGGGCCTCAGCGAGAGCACGGCGGGGATCGGATAGATGATAGAGGACGTAGAGGATCGCGACGCCGTCGAAGGACTCGTCCGCGAACGGAAGTGCGGTGGCCTCGCCCAGGACGCCCCCGGCCGGACCCCGGTTGAGCATCGTCTGGGAGTTGTCGAGACCGACCCAGACGCCGTCTGGAAGGTAGCGCGCGAGCTCTCCTTCGGCCGCAGCCGACGTCGAGCACCCGGGCGAAGCCCTCGGCGACGAAGCGCCGGGCAACCAGCTCGTGAACGTCCCCTGCCACCGCATGGCGGCGAAGCACCGAGCGCGCGAGGCGTACGCGGTCGGGATCCTCGTCGTAGTCGGAGGGGACCGGCTCGGACGGTTGCTGATCGGATTTGGTGTAGTCACCTGCCATGTCGGCTTCTCCTGTCGATGGCTTGCTCGTGGCGGGGCGCTCCTGCAACATCCAGCCGTTCCCGTCCGGGTCGCCAACGAAGACGAACGAGTTTCAGTCTCCGCCCGGCCCGTCAACGAAGTCGGCGGCCTTGTAGTGCGCGTGAGGGCTACACGTCACGCCGCGCGCGAAAGGGCATGGGGTGCGTAGTTGGTCCCGACGTCGTAGTTTATTCCCCTGCGATCGAAACCGCCGCTCTCGTCCTCCGTCCGGAACCACGAGGCGACTCTGGCTCCTAGGTGTCAGACGCGTTGATCATGCTAAGAGCTCACCTCCGATCTTGTGTTCTGTAGCCACCGATCTTACAAAGGTTCGCTTCTGTCTTCTGCAGTAAAAGCAACCTGCAGTTTGACTCGTCCAACTAGACGGGCTTAGAAGGGTTTCTCTGAAGCTTCTGGTGTAGTGGCAAGCGTGTTTGAGAGTATTAGCATGTATGCCCGAAGATAAGAAGTGGTCTGCCTAAAGCCACCGTAGCTATCTTTAATACTGGTGTAGCCATGCTGTATCCCAGCAATCCGACCAGCATCCCGGCCGCTATGGCAACGAGTTCATACATACGTACTCCTCTCCCTTACTCTTACTCAATAGAACATCGGTCCGCACGGAAAACGCGAGGCCCCAAATGGATGCTGTGGAATAGGAGGAGGGACCTCGGCGATAAAAGGGAGCGTGGGGAGGAAGGCTCTTTGTTAGGCAACAGTCCCGTCTGGGAGGAATAGAAACTGCTTATCCTCCGCCACGCATCCCTTGTGGCCTCGCATCCTAGAGTACGTTTATAAGAAGGCGATGAGAGATCTTCCCTTAGCCCCGGTTCTATAGGCCTAGGGTATGCTGCCAGGGAGAGAGGTCTACAACCGAGGAGGAGCCGGGAGGTTCTTCATAGCGAAGCGCATACTTTTGGTTTCGACGGTAGCAAACCGGTAGGACCCCGGCCCCTCAAGACACTTAGTTTGCTTACTCCGAGCTGACTGTAAACCCTATAGGGAGGGGCCGACCAGAACAAAGAGGACCGGGCTGCGAAGAGGAGAGAAAAACTACACTGTCACAAAGAGCCTAAGCCACCAGGAGGGCTTCCGTACCCCTAGTCGAGGGCTTTCTACCCCCTTCCGCTACGGCGGAGGCTGTCTCAGGGGATTCTCGAGGCTCTCCTATGGCGGGTTCTAACTCGGGTATGCGTTCGGTAAAAGCGGCGATGATGTGATCCTTGCGCCGATCCTCCTCTTGCCAAACTTCGAGAGATGGCGTGTAGACTTTCGAACGGACATGACGGATAAAGGGAGGTGGAAGCGAGCGTGGCGGACAGGCTGCCGCTGGCACGGGCGTACTCGCCGGGCGAGCTGTCGAGGGTCCTTGAGAAGCAAGTAGAGGCGCGGCTCGGGGCGTACAGCATCACGGGCCTCGAGCTTGAGGGAGTGCTCGGCGAGATCGGGGAGGATCGGGGATACGCTAGGATCTACGGGGTGCACCTGGCGGACGCGGCAGGAGGCGCGAGCTTCGAGCTGAGCCTGCCGCGGCGCCTGGCCGAGAAGGCCCGCGGACTGGAACACGCCCGGGTCCGCGTCCGGGGCGACCTGGGGACGAACCTCTGGCGGGGCCGACTCAGTTTCAGGCTGGACGTGCGCGAGATGGAGACAGCGAACGCACGTTACATCGAGGGCGAAGGCACGTCTGAGGCTGACAGGTCTCTCTCTTCGGTGCTCAGGGGGTACCGGAGGTTCCGCGTAGCGTTTCCGACCCCGCGGGCGAAACACGGAGCGGCCGGGGTGCTTTCGGTGTGCGTGATCCACCCGGTTTCGGGACAGGTTCTCGACGATTTTTTGGGACAACTCCAGCAGCCCGGGGGGGTCGCGGTCGACGTGCACGCCCTCGGGGCGAACATGGGCTCGGCCGACGAGGTGAGGGAGGCTGTCGCAGGGGCTGAGGGCTTCGATATCGTGGCGCTGATTCGGGGTGGGGGCGCTCGGGCGGAGTTCGAGCCCCTCAACGACGTTGGGCTACTGCGGGCGTGGATGGAGAAGAAGGCCTACACCGTCTCGGCGATCGGGCACTCAGGGGATTCGACGTTGCTCGACGCCGTCTCGGACGCCAGCTGCGAGACGCCGACCGCGGCAGGTGCCTACATCAGGGAGTCGGCGATTGCGGCGGGCAGGGCGGCCGGAACCGAGCCGGGGAGAGAGACCGAATGGTTGCGGGCCGAGCTGCGCAGGCAGAAGAGGAACGTTGCCCTCCTTGGCGCCGTGGCGGCCGTGTTGTTCGTGTTGTGGGTGCTCGGCGCGCTGAGTTCTTGAGGAACATGCCCTCCTAACCGAGACCTACCCTCTCCCCCATCACTTCAATAGAGGCAAGTCGCAACTTCTATTTACCGGATAGCTTTTCCACCATCTCCTGGTTGAGTTGGGCTATTTGGACCGGCTGGCCGTGCTCATAGGCGTAGAAGGCCCCGTCCGTATCCAGGTAGTATTCGTTCTCGCCGCCATCGTCGAGCCACTCCGAGGCGCGGTGCTTTTTCCCCAAGGGACTCTCAACCTTATCGAGGTCCGCCTGTTGAAGTGCCTCAAACATTCGCAAGTTTTCAGGTTCTGTGTCCACGATTCCTCTCCTATTTAGCGTCGTAGTCTCTTTAAGGCGTCTTTATATGCTTTTTACCCGCTTGTTCCTAGCAAGCACACGTCGAGCATGGTATTCCCGAAGGGATGATACCTGCCCCACCAAAAAAGAAATCAACCCGCTTAACCCTGACCAAGCTAAGGCGTTCTTGCAAGCCGCACGCAGCGACAGGTTCGAGGCATTGTATGTGCTCGCTATACAGTGCGGGCTCCGGCAGGGCGAGCTACTAGGACTGAAGTGAGCTGAAGTTGATTTTGAGGCCCGTAAGCTGCGGGTCCGGCGCACGCCGCCGATGATTACCATATGGACTGGTTGAGCGTGGCGGAGCTTTTGGTATTCGAGAAGCTCGTTGAGAAGGTCACCGCCTCAGAGGATGGCCCTGAGCTGTACCACGAAGATGTTGTGGAGGTGATCCTGGAGGCAGCACGCGAGGGTCAGTTGCCCACGGATGTCAGCGATATCTTTGACTCCCGCAGCTTGCTAGAGAACCCTGTCGTAGATGCAGAGGCGATAGAAGACTGAGGATCTGGGCTCTCTGTGGAACTGGCCACTGCCGAGGAGTTTTTGGCTTGGGGAACAGGAAAGGGAAGGAGATGCCTGGGACCGGTCGCACCAGTCTCCTTAACACGCCTTACGCTTCGCTGATCTTCTCATAATTAGAGGCAATGGGGCAGCCCCCTTGGCACAGGCGCTTGTAGTTTGTGCCCCACTTCACATACTCGGCCTCAAATTAGTGTATAATTGTAACTCAAGCTACTTCTGCTTAGAGATGA
>DASQSI010000097.1:0-11953 GCA_035642415.1 Rubrobacteraceae bacterium | reverse complement strand
AGACATCGTCAGCTTAGAGTCGAAGATGCAGCTCGCCGGGTTGCCGATGATGTCCGTGCTAACCAGCGGGGCATCGGTATATTGGAGTATGTCCTTAAGCTCGCCTTCAGAGGCGTGCCTGAAGGTGTCGTTAATCTCCTCTACCGAAGCCTCCCTGTTAACCCGCGCTACAAAGTCCGTTATCGAGCCGTCAGCGACCGGGACCCTCAATGCCATCCCGTCAACCTTGCCCTCAAGCTCCGGGAAGATCACGCCGGCCGTACGAGCAGCCCCCGTAGAGGTCGGGATGATGTTCAGGGCAGCAGCCCGAGCGCGTCGGGGGTCTTTATGCGCTGCGTCTATGAGAGTTTGGTCGTTCGTATAGGCGTGACAGGTCGTCATGTAACCTGACTCGATCCCGAAGTTGTCCTGTAATACCTTGACCATCGGGATAATGCAGTTGGTGGTACAGCTGGAGTTGGAGACGACCTGGTGGTTCTCAGGATCGTAGGACTCGTGATTAACCTTGTAGACGAAGGTAGCGTCGGCGCCCTTGGCCGGAGCGGAGATAACGACCTTTTTGGCGCCGCCTTCGAGGTGTCCCGCGGCGGCGTCGCGCTCCGTGAAGACGCCGCTCGATTCGACGACGACGTCCGCGCCAACGTCGCCCCAGGGTATGTTGGCGGGCTCCCTCTCGGAGAAGGCTTTAATCTCACGTTCCCCAATGCGCAAGATACTGTCGTCTACGCTAACGTCCTCTGGCCACATCCCATGGACGGAGTCACGCCTGAAGAACACCAGACTCTGCCTGGGCCTCGTATCGTTCACCGCCATGACCTCGATATCGCCCCTCTGGATCGCGGCCCTCGCAACCAACATACCGATACGGCCGAATCCGTTTATTCCTATGCGCACGGTCATAATTTCTCCTTCCCTTCTCGTGCTTTTGTAGCGGTTAGCTATCAGGTATTAGCTTTTTCTCTTACCCTGCGCGCTGTCGTATGCAACATAATTTTCGCAGGAGCGCTCCGGTTTTGCAGAATATCGAAAGCAGGGAAGACCAACTGGCTTACTACCTCATTCTTTGCTGGTGTCTAACAACCTGCGCAGACGGTGGTTGGCGGCGCTCTTGGTCAGGCCGCCGAGCCGGGCCAGTTCGGAGAGAGAGACATCCGGGTGCTCGAGTCTGAGCTCCAGCATCTCGTGGAGCGCCCTGGGCAGCTCTTTGGGGTCGAGGCGCTCTAGGGCCTCCTGCTGACGGGCGGCAGCGATGGCGGTACGGGCGGCGTTGGCCGCATCGAAGTTCGTCACCCGGTTGGCGTTGGCCTTCGCCTCGCCGAGGATAACCTGTGCTTCGTACTCCAGAACGGCTTCGTGGAGACCCATCTGGGCGAGGAGCGTGGTCACGCCGTCGGCGCCTTTGGTGTACGCTACCCACCGGCCTCGGCGCATGATGATTTTGAGGGGAGTACGCGAGAGATGGGCAACGCGCCTCACGAACGCCTCGTCTGGATGGGCGAACTCCAGGTGTTGGCCGCGGCGGTAGTCTGGGCGGGTCACTGAACCGGTACCCTGAAAGGCGCCCCGGAGGTAGGCAGCGCCTCGGGCATCGGTCTCGCGCAGAGACCGTTCCTGCTCAACGCGGAGCTCTTCGGCGGCCTGGAGGGCGCGGTTGCCCTCAACGCGCACCGCGTAGCGGGCCCGGCCGAAGGGGTTCGGCCCAGGTGGGGAGAGCCGAGATTCGAGCCCGAACTCCGAGCGCCAGAGCCTAACAACTGAGCGCGCGACGGCCGCGCTGGCGGTACGCAAGGTAACGCCCGAGTCGTCATAGACACCAGCGGCGTCTATGAGGCCAGCCAGCTCAGCCTTTCTATAGACTCCGCCTTCCTGCGCCCCAGTGCGAGCAGCGAGCTGACGCCGAAGCTCAGAGGTGAACGAGGGCAACCCTGCGCACCTCCTCGGCAAGTCGCGAGGCGTCGTGGCGCACTCCGGCGGCGGCTTCGCTGGAAACCAGGTCTACCTCCCGCACCCTGACACCCAAGGCCCGGATTTCCTCGTGGTCTACGACCACTGGTGTGGCTCCTTCGGCCTCGTAGGGCTCGAGGAGCTTCTGCGGTAGACCACCGGAATGGACGATCACGTCAGTCACAACAGGCCCGACGTGGTCCACTATTGCCCGCAGGTGATCCGAAACCGAAAATCCCTCCGTCTCCCCCGGCTGGGTCATCAAGTTCGCTACGTACACTACCGACTGCCGGAACGCCTGCAAGGCCTCCTTCACCCCGCCACCCAGGAGAGCAGGGATGGTGCTAGTAAACAAACTCCCCGAACTCAAAACCACCACGTCCGCCCCATCGACCGCCTCTATAACCCCCACCGGCGCCGGCGTACCCTCCGGCTCGGTAACGATCCTCCGTATCATTTTTCTCGCCGCGCGCACCGCCGACTGGCCCCGGATGACCGTACCGTCATCGTAGTGAGCTACTAGGGTCAGGCTCTCGACCGCTGCTGGGAAGACTCGCCCCTTTACGCGCAACAAGCGGGCGGCCTGCTCGACGCCCTCGCAAAAACCCCCGGCCATGTCCGAGAGCGCCGCGATAATGATGTTCCCCACCGAATGTCCTGAGAGGCCGTCTCCACGCTCGAAGCGGTAGTTAAAGACGTCAGCGAGATGCTGTTGTCGGGCTAAAGCCGCGAGGCAGTTCCTCACATCGCCCGGCGGCGCCACCCCCAATTCCTGCCGCAAGCGTCCGCTCGATCCCCCATCGTCCGTCACGGTTACGACCGCCGTAAGCTCCCCAACCCGATCCTTGAGGCCCCGTAGCAGCACCGGCAGGCCCGTCCCCCCGCCAAACGCCACCACCCGTAAGCCTTCGCTCATGATGGATTAAGTATAACCCGCCCAATCCGTGACCTAGTCCTTTATGTAGATAAACGCTGACGATTGTGAGGTGCGTCATAATAAAGGATCGGGCCTTTCGGCACGATGCCGGTCGGGTTGATGCTTTTGTGGCTGACGTAGTAGTGGCGCTTTATGTGGTCGAGGTCGACGGTCTCAGCGACGCCGGGCTGCTGGTAGAGATCCTTGAGGTAGCCCCACAGGTTCGGGTAGTCCACGATGCGCCTCAAATTACACTTGAAGTGACCATGGTAGACGGGGTCAAAGCGCACCAATGTCGTAAAGAAGGCCCAATCCGCCTCGGTGATGCGGTCGCCGCATAGATAGCGCCTGCGAGCAAGCGCCTCCTCCCAGCGGTCTAACGCGCCGAAGAGCTCGGTGACGGCTTCATCGTAGGCAGCCTGTTTCGTGGCAAAGCCCGTGCGATAGACGCCGTTGTTGACGGGTTCGTAGAGCTCGTCGAGGGTACGGTCGATCTCCTCGCCCATGTCTTCCGGGTAGAAGTTCGCGTCTTCTTTGGCGAAGGCCTTGAACTCCGTGTCGAGCATCCGCATGATCTCGCGAGACTCATTATTGACGATGGTGGACTCTTTCTTGTCCCAGAAAACGGGGGTGGAGACCCGACCCGTATACTTGGGATCGGCCTTCGTGTAGATCTCGTGTAGATGGTCTGCCCCGTTGGCGGTGTCCGGGATGCAACCGGGCCGGTCGGAGAAGACCCAGCTCTCTTCCCCCATTACTGGGTCGAGAACGGACATAGAGACCGCCCATTCAAGGCCCTTGAGCTTGCGCATGATCGCCGTCCGGTGCGCCCAGGGACAGGCCCACGAAATGTACAGGTGGTAACGACCCGGCTCCGCTTTGTAGCCGCTCGAACCATCCGCCGTTACGAAATGCCTAAAAGCGCTCGATGGGCGGATGAAACGGCCTTCCTCATCCTCCCGGCGGCTCTCGGTCTTCCACTCGCCCTCGACCAGCATGCCCGGTGCCACGATGAACCTCCTCCGTCACTTCCGACACTGAAATTACGCTTATCAAAACTTTAAGAACTTGCGTTGTTCGTCGGCTAAGAACTGCCGCAAAGCAATTTCCGACCACTGGAAGCGCTCAAAATCCACAAAGCGGGTTCGAGTGCGAAGTCTGCAGCACTACCAACCAGCTCTTGTGGACGTAAGGCCCATTCTTTGCCCAACGTCTCCTTAATAGCCCTATGGAAGCCGGGTAAAACCTGGCTGCCACACCCGACGATAATCGTCCCACTATCTCTTATGTTTGCCATACCCATGGCCGTTCTAGCAATCTTCCCTTTCAGATCGTTCCAGAGCGCGACTCTTTATATTCGAGGAAGCTTTCCTCTCTAAGATCGATAAGTGCTCTAAGCCTCTCAAACTGTGCCACAAACGCATGTCCTTTCACTACCGTATGAGATAAACGAAGCGTTGACCGCTCTACTGCACGCAGAGAATAGCAAAGGGTAGGGCCACTACTACCCGAAGTCGTAGGCGCATGCCTTCTACACGCTACCCTCCATATCGCGGTGGCGAACGAAGAGGTCGACCTCGGGGCCGTCTATACCGCTCTCCTTGAGGTAGCGGGCGACTTCTTCGACGATCGCTACGGAGCGATGCCGACCACCGGTGCAGCCTATCCCCAAGGTGAAGTATGTCTTTCCCTCGGCGACGTAGCGAGGGATGAGGAAATCGAGGAGGTCGCGGAGGCGAGCGAGAAACTCTTTTGTGTCATTCTGGCCGAGCACGGCATCCCGGACGGGCCCGTCATGGCCGGTGAGGGGCCTCAGCTCGGGGTCGTAGTGAGGGTTCGGGAGAAACCGCACGTCAAGAAGCATGTCCACCTCCAACGGCGTTCCATACTTGAAGCCGAAGGAGATCAAACTGACCGACAGCCGACGAGTGCCACCGACGAGCCGGACGAAGCGCTTTCTGGCCTCGATCGCCGATAGACCAGAGGTGTCCACGATTATGTCGGCGCTCTCCCGCAGACTCGAAAGGATACGCCGTTCGTCCCGGATGGCGGTCAGAACGTCGCCATTGGTGGCCGCCGGGTGCGGTCTGCGGCTTTCCTTGTAGCGCCTGACGAGCGTCCTGTCGTCGGCCTCGATGAAGATGATCTGGGGTTCCCAGTCGCTTTCGCTCCTGAGGAAGCCCAAGCCCTTCTCTACCTCCTCGCCGAAGTACTGCCGTCCCCGGATATCGACGACGATGACCACGCCCGCGCTACCCTCTCTCTCCGCGGAAGCGAGGGCAAGGATGTCCGGAATCATACTCGGGGGCAGGTTGTCTATGCAGTAGTAGCCGGCGTCCTCGAACGCCTTCAAGGCACTGGTTTTCCCGGCACCAGAGAGCCCGGTGATGACCACTATTCTACGCTTACTTGACGGTTTGGTTCGGCGCGTGAGCGGGGCTTCTTCGCTCACGTAGAACTCCTTGTTTCTCCTGCTATAGACAAGACATCCCTCGTACCGAGCCTAGCATTAGAGGGCCGGCTCCGCAATGGAGAAACCAAAACTCAAAAGAGACTTAACGATGCAGCCGCGTGTGTACCTCGCGGGCGACCCTGCCTGGCAGCCCCGGCACAGCTTCGAGCTCCTCCAGGGAGGCTGAGAGGAAGGCTTGCGGGGTTCCGAAGTGCTCGAGGATCTTCTTTTTCCGGGCGGGACCAACGCCGGGCAGCTCGTCGAGGACAGAGCGGGTCATCTGCGAGCCGCGGAGCTTGCGGTGGTAGGCCAAAGCGAAGCGGTGCGCTTCGTCCCGAACGCGTTGGAGAAGGTGTAGTTCCGGGGAGCCGCGCCGCAGGAGAACCGGCTTGGGGCTACCCGGCTGGAAGATCTCTTCCTCTCTCTTGGCGAGCGCGCGTACCGGGATGTCCGGAAGCGCCGTACCGACTCCAAGCTCTTCCATGACCGCGATTGCCGCGGCGAGCTGGCCCTTGCCGCCGTCGATAAGGATAAGATCCGGGGCCTGGGCGAACTTCTCGTCGCCGCTTTTGAGGCGTTCGAGGCGCCTGTATACCACCTCGGCCATGCTCGCAAAGTCGTCGGCGCCCTCGACGGTTTTGATTTTGAACCTGCGATACTCGTCCTTGGCCGGCCGACCGGCTTGAAACACAGCCATCGAGGCGACCGAGTTGGTGCCCATCGTGTTGGAGATGTCGTAGCACTCTATACGCAAGGGGAGCCTCGGCAGCGCCAGCTCCTCGCGCAATGCGTCCAAGGTCGAAGCCACCCTGTTGCGCCTTGTCTCTTCCAGTACCTTCTCGTGCGCGAGCCCAAGCCTGGCGTTCTTCCCGGCCATCTCCAGGATACGCCGCTTGTCGCCCCGTTGTGGCCAGCGCACCTCCACGCGAGAACTCCTGAGCTGCGAGAGGTACGCTGCGAAGGGCGCCAGAGCATCCGCGGGTTCACCGGTCTCTACGAGCACCTCGCGTGGGACGGCGTTGCCATAGCTGTAGTACTGGGGAATAAACTGGAGCGCAACCGCCCCGGCGGGCGCTTCTGCGTAGTTGTCTAGGAGGAACGAATCGCGGTTGACGATCTGACCCTCGCGGACAGTAAAGACCTGAACACAGGCCGACTCTCCCTCGGCGTAAGAGCCGAACGCGTCGAAGGAATCCTCGGAGGAGATGGTTGCCTGCTGGCGGTCGCGGACATGGGTGAGCGCCGAAAGCTCGTCCCGCAGCTCCGCTGCCTTCTCGAAATCCATCACCCTTGCGGACTCATGCATCGCGGCTTCGCGTTCACGGATCAGATGGTCCACCCGTCCTTCGAGGAAGGCGACGACGTCGGCGATGATCTTGTCGTACTCCTGTTTGGAGACCGCCCCGATACACGGCGCCGCAGAGCGGCCAATGTGGTAGTTCAAGCATGGCACCCCGCTTCTGCGACCCGGCTGTGGCCCGCGGCATTTCCTGAACGGGAACGTTTTGTTCAAGACGTCTATTGTCGAATGCACAGAGCTCGCACTCGGGAAAGGTCCGAAGTAACGATGGCGCGGATCGTGTGAGCCGCGCGTAGCGAAGACCCTCGGGTACTCGTCTCCGGTCGTCACCACGATGTACGGGTAGCTCTTGTCATCCTTCAGAGAGGCATTAAAGCGCGGGCGGTGACGCTTTATCAGGTTCGATTCGAGGACGAGCGCCTCAGTCTCGCTCTTCGTGGCGATGAAGTCTATACGCTGGACCCTCTCTCTAAGCTCCACTATCTTCGGGCGACCGTCGCCAGACTTCGTAAAGTAGCTGGCGACGCGCGCGCGGATGTTCTTCGCCTTGCCGACGTAGATCACGTCATCTTGTACATCCTTGAAGATGTAGACGCCTGGCGAAGTCGGGAGATGCGAGCGATCTGGATAACCGTTCTGAGACATCGAGAAGAGTATACCGTGCCGGATCGCCAGCAAAGTGGTTCTCGGCAGGCTAGGGGACCCCTGCGATAAGCCGGTTGAACTCCTCGGGGCACTCACGTGTCAGCATATGGCCACAACCGAGAAATGCACCTAACTCCGAGTCAGCCGTGCGTTCGTGCTCTGTGCACGCTCAGGCGACCAGAACCGACGCTGGTGTGCAGGTCGTTCCACCTCACCTCGTTTTTCTCAAAAGGAGCTAAAAGCGTGGCTCGCCCCCGGTTTGTTAACCAGACGGCGTACTTCCTCAGCCATCTCCTCGGTGGCTACCTGTCTAACGTGGAGGAGATTGTATAGGCTCCAGCGGATCATGCGGCAGGTACAGCGCGCAAGCGCGTACATCAGGTTGTCGATGAGCGGCGCGTCGACCAGCAGATAACCAAGCCGTCCTCAGGGAACTTCGTTTCCCAGGCCGTAGAGGTCCACCAGCACCAACCTCTCGACCCGTTGCGGCGCGCGGAACGTGAAACCTAGAGCTGCAGAGCCGCCCAGCGAGCTGCTCACGAGGCTGGCACGTTCCAGTCGCAGTGCACGACCAGGCTTCCCAGGTAGCCGACATAGAACCCATGGTGTGCTCCACCTCGGGTTTGTCACTCTCGCCGAATCCCGGCCAGTCCAGCGCGAACACCCCGTGGTTAAAGGCGAGCAGTTCGATGACTGGCTTGTAGGAGAAGCCGGCCGAACCTATACCACTACCGTGGAGCAGTAGCACCGACGGACCGCCCGCGTCGGCAGTGAGGCAGCGGACGCGCAAGCCCTTCATCTCGAGCCAGGTCGTCTTGGGACCCGGATCAGCTTCTGAGGTCACGCTTTATACTTTCTGGCTTAGACCTTCGCTTCAGCCGGACCTCGAAACCCCGATTCTTACTGAGGGATTTGATCTAGCAAGGTTACTGAGGGATTTGATCTATCAAGGCAACGAGCTTTAGACCTCTCGGCCTTCAGCTATCGACTTCGTGCTAACCGATTTTTCGGCGGACGGCACGCGGTGGGAGCATGGCGTCCCCGCCGGCCCGGGCGTACCCTATGCCGCCGACGAAGCCACCGGTGGTGGCCGCCGCTGTGCAGAATAGGGCACCCAAGAGCATGAGCAGGTTGAAGCCAAGAAGAAGGGCAACGGCGCCGGAGAGGACGGAGAGTACCGCAGCCAGGAGGATCATCCACCGGCGGCGTTTGAGATCCTGCCTGGTTGCGAAGAGCCCGTATAAAAGGAAGCCAGCGGAAAAAACGAGCGGCACGAGAAGAAGGGGTATGTTTTCGAAGAGGGAGAAAAGGACCAAGTAGCTGGTCAGCCCGGCGACAGCTCCGATCCCGGCACCGGCGCGTGCGCCCGGGCGGCGTTCGACCCGGTAGGTGCGGGCACCGAGAACAGCGCCCAAAGCCATACCGGGCACGATCAGGATCAACCCGAGAAGGGCAAGCCGGAGTTGTATCTCGGAGAAGATCTCACCGTTACCGACGTAGCGTAACGGCAGCGGCAGAAGGAAAGCCGTCGCCAGAAAGACCAGCATAGCCATATTTACCCACGTGACGCACCCGAAGGCCCGCCGAGATTTGGGCCTTATCGCTCCTCGGTTCTGATCCTCCGTGGGACGCTCGCGAGACCCATGGCGTCTACGGGACACGGGGCTTTGCGGTCTCGGGCAAGCCTTTCGCTCCGGGGTCCGTCGTCGCGACACCCCCGAAGTGGGCGAGCAAGGTTGGGGTGATGTCGGTGATCCTGCGTGGCGCTGTAAGGCCATTGGCGATCATGAAGATGTTGGAGTCGCTGACGTGGAGCGCGCCGTGGTCACTCCGGTAATGAAAGGTGCCCGAGACCTCGCCGAAGGTGTAGCCAGGAGTCGCCGAAAGCACTACATCCCCACAACGGGGTGACCGTAGGCATCCCCACAAACGCTCGAGGGCATCCGGGTACTCGCCATACCGAATCCTGTCTCCTGTGATCTCGAGATCTGCTGCACGTGGATCTCCGGAGAGTTCCCACGTTCGACCGGTGGCGTCCTGCGCACCAACGGCGGCGGGCCGGAACCTGAGCTCGCGGTCGTGTCTCCGTACCACGCCCCAATCGTCATCCCTCCAAGCAGCGAGATCGACGCCGCGGCGGGAGAGCACACCTGAGACGACCGTCTCGCGATCCACACCCTCCGCCAGGTATAGAAACGCCGAGCGGCCATTAGGAATCGCCACGACCTTCTCAGGTCCTAGCCGGGCTCGAGCTCCCGTGATCGTCCCATTACCCAAGATGCGGGCGAGCGGGACATAGCGGCGCCTACTCGGCAGGAGAGGCGTGTGTCCGTGGTCCGAGAGTGCCAGGAACGCATACTCCTCAAGCGCCTTCTCCAGACCACCTATGGCTTCGAACATCTCGGCTACATATGCGTCCAGAGTCGCAACGTACCTCCGTTGAGCGGCGAGTCCTCTGCGGTGCGCGATGGAGTCGCCCTTGAAAAAGTAGACGAGCGTGAAGGGCGCCGCCTTCTCCTCGAGGAGCATGGCGCCAACTTTGGCAGCATACTCATCATGGATGCCGATGGAACGGGCGATACCACCGATCCCAGCTCTCCCGTGCAACCCCCTGTCGCGACTGTAGAACAGGTCCCCCAGATAATACTCCTTCGGCCCGTCCACCGAAGTATCCAAGAACTCGCTCCGGTTTGCGAAGTTCTTGACGCTCCTCAAACGGACCGGATGCTCGTGCGGACCACGCCGCACAGGAAAGTTTACGCAGGCACCGTCTATGCCGTGTTCGTGCAGCGTCTCAAAGAGGGTCGCCGCACGCAAATCTTCCCGATTCATCCGCCAGACGTTGTTGTGGAGGACCTTTATGGGGCCGGTAGAGATCACCGTCTCCCTCTTTGCCCCGTAAACGATCACCTGCCCCTCTTCGCGGTCGTACCATGCGTGGCCCACGATCCCACTGTCCGCCGGAGGGGCCCCAGTAACGATAGCCGCCGTCGCCGCTGGAGTGATGCTTGGGAAGACCGAAACCGCGTCCCAGATCGCCTCTCCTTTATCGGCGAGAAACCCTAGCGTGGGCGCCTCCCCGTCTCGGATCGCTGCTTGCAGAACGTCCGGCCGGATCCCGTCGAGCACTAAAAGAAGCACGGGCTTAGGCCCTGTTACAGCCCTATGATTTGGGGTGTCAGCTTCTAGCAAAGCTCATCAATTCTACCTTAAATGTGATCATGAACTGTGATACGTTCTTTACGATGAAGGACAAGCGGCATTTCAAAGAGCAACTAGCTCGGCAACTACGTTTCATGCGAAACTCTTGTAGGCTTTACGACGAAGGGGACAAAGAAGAGGCAATTCGTATCGGAACGTCGCTTCGTGTCCTCATGCGCGATACAACTGACCAGAAGGGACGTCCGCTCTCAGCCTCACTGTTCTCACGCTTAAAAGCAAAGGACAAGATCAAAATCAACAGCTTGTGCTACCCGCCGTCGCCAAGAGTTCTTGAGTTTCCAGGGATGGGCCGAGAAACCTTGAAGATTACGGAAGACTAAAGGCGTACCGGTGGGTAGAACCGGTACTAGATTACGAAGCGCCCCCTCCGACACCGGTTCCGGTCAATGAATGGGGGGAGATGCCAGTATACGTGTCCAGCCAAGGCCCGCAGCTGCGGTTGGAAACACGCTCGCTGCGATCGCTGGCAAAGACTTCTTCATCAAGCGTGGAGACATCATTCTCGGCGCGGTTGAGAATGACGGAGGTGCGCATGTCGACGCAGATCTGTCGCCAGACTACGAACACCTAGCGGCGGTCGGTGGATATCGGATGTATGAAGAGAAAATAGAACTCCCTAATGGGAACGTCGCACACTTGCCTCCAATCAAAGACGCGCACCTTATCTATCTACGACAGATGGGGTTCGAGATCCTCACAAGCCCTGGCGTGCACACCCTTCTCAGCATCTACAACTAGGGGCCACAGCACGAGATCAAAAAGGCGCAGATCACAGCTGTATGCGAATAAATCCTAGTATTTTGCAGATTTGGATCTGCATGCTAACCCGAGGCTACCCGCGCGAAACGTACTTCTCGCACGCCGTCGTTCAGTAGGGCGCGAAACCTTAGCTCAAGGGATCTTGGGTTTTTGAAACACGATAAATATACGCCTGCTCGTTAGCTTAGTAGTCCTTTTTCTCGCCGAGAGGGCGTAGAGGAGTTCTGACCCTTCTTTTGCTATATGCTGGTAAGCGGACAGCGCTCAGTAGTTACCACAGGCTGACGAGTTTTAGAAGTATGATCAGTAGTATGAGTCCCACTTAAGGCCAATGAATGGCACGCTTTTCACTCCTTTCGGCTAAACCCCGCTTACCAAAGGAGAGCGGCAAGAATTAGGGCGGGAGTGCTCGCAGAGGTCTTAGCCTACATGGAAAAGGGCCGGAGCCCCTGGCATAGAGGACCCCAGTCCCTTCTTATGGGCTCTGCTCTGCTAAGGAGATGCGCTTGGCACCTCCCTATACCAGTAGAGAGCCTTACTACTGACCTCCTCCGCCACCACCACCACGCGGCGAGGCCTGCTGAGCACCCCTCTGAGCTGCTTGGGCACCCTGCTGGCCAAAGGTGAACATAGAGTTAACAAAGTCCATGTAGGCGTTAACAGACTCCTGAGTGAGCGTCTGCCCAGCCTCCGTAGCCCGCTGCTGCTGTTCGGC
>DASQSI010000096.1:0-18657 GCA_035642415.1 Rubrobacteraceae bacterium | reverse complement strand
ATTATCGAATAGTCTCACACCTCTCTGCTCGCGCCGCCCTGGACGATCTCGAGCGCATCCGGGCCGACGGCGAGCAGGTGGCGCTGGTTATCGCGGACCAGTGGATGCCCGAAATGACCGGGATCGAGCTCCTCGGCCGGGTTTCCTTAGGAGTGCTAGTAAGTTAGACTACAAGCGCTTCTCCGCCAAAAAGGCCTAGGAAAGTAGAGAGAGCCGATGAGACGCGAAGAGATAGAACAGGCCATCAAGGATGCCGGTTGGGAGCTCGACGGTGGCTTTGCCGACGAGCTGCTCGTTGGCAACGACAGTAGCGTGTCGATACTGGCTCCTGGCTGGGCGTGGGGTGTCGACAACACTGTCTTTGAGCTCTGGGATGAGGAGAGCAACCTCTCTTACTGGGTGACAGAGATACCAACACCTCGGCGAGCCAAAGAGCTGCTCAATGAGTATGGCGGGCCACCAGAGGAGGAACCGGGCAACCCCTACAAACAAGAGTAAGGAGTAGGGGTTAAGATACGTGACGGAGTCTAGTTCTCCTTAGAAGAAGTTAGAGAAGAAGAGGGTGTGAGCGAGACAGGACGCAATCCGAAGTCCGAGAAGACACCGTCTTCTCAGGTTGGGAGTGGGCTAGCCCGTCCGAGACACTGGCTAGAGCCGGTGATCCTGCTAACGCTCCTGGAGTGGAACTCATACGGCTACGAGCTCATGAAGCGAGCGGTTGCTTTTGGCTTTGAGGCGATGAACCCCGGAACGATGTACCGGACTTTGAGGCAGATGGAGGAGAACGGCGTCGTTAAGTCCAAATGGGAGACGACTGAGGGTGGACCGGCACGACGGATGTACTCGATTACCGATGCAGGGGAGGCATACCTAGAGTTCTGGGCCAAGTCGCTTGAGCAGTATCAGCGCAACATGGACGCTTTCTTCAGCATCTACACAGGTAGGCCACAACGGAGCGCTGAGGAGAAAGAGCAAGGCTGACCGGCCTCAGTATAATCGCAAGCCGCTATGAATCTCTTGTCGGCTTTCCTGAGAAGAAAAGAGGGGCGGCCGGAGCTAAAAGTCAAGCCTGAAAAGCGAAGCGTGGCTTGACTTTTAGCGGAGGCCGCACAAAATCGACACCCGCCCGACATGAAGCGGTACGCGGCGGCACGTATCTGCCTATCTTCGCTTACGAAATACCCGCAAACATGGCAGTTTGCGGTGCTAACCGGCAACAAGCGAAAGAGGTTCGGTCAGCACCGTGTAGCCCACGGCTATAGCCTAATCGAACCGCATCACCTCCACGATAAGCTTCTGCATCTCCCCGTACGAGACAACTACTCGGTTAATTATTGCAGTAGCAGGGGCATAATCTGTTGGCACGGTGACGAAGAAAGTTATAAAACCGCCAAAGAAAGGAAGCGCTTCCATGCTCGCCATGAATTACCGGGGGCCTCTGCGGGTCCGCATCGACCATAAACCCATGCCGGAGATTCTGCACCCTCGAGACGCCATCGTCCGGGTCACCCGCTCGTGTATCTGCGGATCTGATCTGCATTTATACAATGGATCCGTGCCGGATACGCGAGTAGGAATGACGTTTGGCCATGAGTTCACTGGCGTGGTAGAGCAGCTCGGGGAGGAGGTGGAGAAACTGAAAATCGGTGATCACGTTTTGGTGCCGTTCAATATCGCCTGCGGAACGTGTGTCTTCTGCCAGCAAGGACTTTATGGCAATTGCCACGAATCCAATTCCCAAGCCACCGCGGTAGGGGGCATCTTTGGCTATTCTCATACCGCTGGCGGGTATAACGGCGGACAGGCGGAATATGTCCGGGTTCCGTATGCCGATGTGAGTCCTACGGTCATTCCGGAAGGCATGGACCTGGACGACGCAGTGCTGCTCACCGACGTGGTGCCGACAGGATATCAGGCAGCCGAAATGGGCGGCATCCAACCCGGTGACACCGTTGTGGTTTTCGGGGCCGGTCCGGTGGGCATCATGGCCGCTAGATGCGCTTGGCTCTTCGGGGCAGACCGAGTCATCGTGATTGATTACGTGGATTATCGGCTCGAATTCGCGAGAAACTATGTTCCGTGCGAGGTCTATGACTTCAGGTCACTGGAAGACCCAGTGGTATTCATCAAACAGACCACCGAATCCTTGGGGGCCGACGTGTGTATCGATGCCGTGGGAGCCGAAGCCGCTGGTAGTGTGCTGCAGACGACCCTCGGCAGAAAATTGCTGATGCAGGGAGGGGCGGCCACGGCGTTGCATTGGGCGATCAACTCTGTGAAAAAGGGCGGGATTGTCTCCATCGTAGGAGTGTACGGCCCTATCGACACCCTCGTCCCAATTGGAAATGTAGTGAACAAAGGCATTACTATCCGGGCGAACCAGGCGTCGGTGAAGCGGTTGTTGCCGCGACTGATCGAGCATGTGCAGGATGGTATCCTCGATCCTAAGGCACTGATCACCCACCGTATCCCTTTGGAGGACGTGTCGGATGCCTACCGTATATTCTCAGCGAAGCTCGATGACTGCATCAAGCCGGTGCTGATGCCGCCGTCGGTCAGAACGTAGAGAGGAACCAATATGCAACATACAGCTAAAGACCCCTCGCAGATCAAGGGCTGGGGCGTGGACGCCGATCCAAGAAACGACCCGACCTACCCGATGAAGCATCGCAACGATGGCGAACACGCGGGTTACAGCTGGGAACGCCCGCCGCAGCAGCCGATCGATACCGAGATCCTGCATTCCATCGAACGACCAAACGTCACCTCCGTATTCGGAACGTCGACGCCACCCTCGGGACTGAGCGGCGTGATCCGCCGCATTGCTTTTAGGTACAGCGAATCTAGCTATGGCCATTGGCTGCCCCTGATGCTGGCCGACCGGGTGAGCGTAGCCGAAGGCGTCCTAGGCGATCTCAAGCACGGCCACGTCCCTAATATCTTCGCAGAACTGGGCTGGAAGGCGGAGTGGAAATACAACAGGAGCAGTCTCGTAAGGCGAATCCTCGTCAGAGTGGTTCTAATCACCGCGGCCGTCGCCTACTTTAGGAGCAGAAGGGCTGATTAGCATCGGGAGGACTTATGATTATCCTCTGCTTTCTACCTGCACTTCCGTGATGAGGAGGAGCTCCTTTGGGCGGTCTCAGAAGCCCGCTTTCGAGAGTTGGCACCAGCGATATACGTAGTGAATAGAGGCAAGGCGCCCCCCACTGCTTTGCTGGCAAAGGAACCTTTTGTTATTCTTGCCGCTTCTTTCGCCGTTGATGCCAAACAAACCAAATGAGCCCTGCGCCTATAGCAGCCAATACTACGTAGTCTATAAGCGAAGAGTATCGCTCCACCAGCGTCCACTCGCTGCCCAAAGCCCACCCCAACCCGATAAAAGCTCCGTTCCACACGACGCTGTCTAATACGGTGATGATGATGAACGGCCCATAGATCGGTATGCGCCTCATCCCAGCAGGTATAGAGATTAAAGAGGTTACACCTGGGGTGAGACGGCCAATAAGGATGGCCTTACCTGCGTGCTGCTCGAACACCTCGACGGCTCGGTCGAAATCTGATTCACTCACAAATGCGAACCGTCCGAACCGTCTGATAAACGAGCGCAGGGGTTCTTCGCCGAGCCACCGCCCCAGACAATATAGCAGTAGCGAGGTCGCTACCGAGGCCGCTGTGGTCCATATCAGCAGCGGAAGGAAAGAGAAGCGACCTTGCCCAACCAAAAAACCGGCGAGGGGCAATATGATCTCCGGGGGAATCGGCAAGTGTAGGGTACCCAGTGCGATCAAGAAGGCTATACCAGGGTAGCCGAAAGAGTAGGCGATACCGGTGGCCCACCTGACTATGGTGTCAAACAAGGCTATCGAGCAGGTAGCTCATTGCGTTTATATCCCGGAAGTAGCCACACCCAGAATCTCATCTCACCCGGCTCCCACGCTACGTTACGTCGCTGCTGCCTTCGTTGCGCTTGAGGCCCGCGAGCATCCCCTCTAGCGGCAAAGCGTTGATCACCTTCTCGGGCGGGACCCACGCGCGCTGCGCCACTCCTACCCCGAAGAAGAGGTTGCCCAGCGCCTCTGTCGAGTGCGCATCGGAGTCTACGCTCAGTGTACAACCGGCGTCTACCGCCGCCTGGGCGTGTACATCACGCAGGTCCATGCGCCCCGGGTCGCCGTCGAGCTCTAGGACCGTGCCAGTCTTCGCAGCCTCCCGGTATAGCGCCTCCAGGTCTAAGTCCCCGCCCTCGCGCCCGCCGACGATACGCCCGGTAGGGTGGGCAAGCACATCCACTAGCGGGTGCCTCACGGCGGAGAGGGCCCGGGCGGTGAGCTTCCCCCTTCCTTGACGAAGCCCCGTGTGGATGGCGGCGATTACAATATCGAGCTCCGCGAGGATGTCGTCGGGCAGGTCGAGCGAGCCGTCGGCTCGCACCTCAAGCTCGACCCCCTGCAGAACCCTGAAGGGGGCGAGCTCCTCGTTAACTTCGTCTACCTCCTCTCTCTGTGCCCGCAGCCTGCGGACGTCGAGGCCGTTTGCCACTCCCAGGCCCCGGGAGTGGTCGGTGATGGCTAGGTACTCGTGGCCCCTCTCTCTGGCGGCGAGGGCCATCTCGAGCACGCTCCTGCTACCGTCGGACCAGTCGGTGTGGGCGTGCAGGTCTCCCTTGAGGTCTTCGAGCGTGAGCACGCGGGGCAGCTCGCCGCGCAGTGCCAGCTCTACCTCCCCGGAGTCGGAGCGCATCGGCACGGGCACGTACTGCATCCCGAAGAACTCGTAGACCTCCTCTTCGGCGCCAAAGGGCGTCAGGCTCTCATTCTCCGTGTAGCCGTACTCGTTCAGGCGCCCGCCGCGTGCCACGGCTAGCTCGCGCACCTTTATGTCGTGGTACTTATCTCCAGTGACGTGAAATAGCAACGAGCCCCAGTGCCGGTTGGGTAGGACCCACAGGTCCGCCGGGAAACCTCTCTCCTCTAGGATCACCCGGCAACGAGCCGGGCCTTTAAGCTCGATCCGCGACACTACCTGGAGCGCCGCGAAGGCTTCAACCACAGATTCGGGTTCCTCGGACGCGACCGCGATATCGAGGTCACCGACGGTCTCGCGGAAGCGCCTTACGCTTCCGGCGGGTTCGATACGCTCGATAGAGGGGGCGACCTCGCGCAGACGCGAGATAAGGTCCAGCGCCATGCCCCGTGCGACGCCCAAAGGAAGGCGGTTCTCCTCGCCGCCCCGCAACGATCCCAAGCCCTCAGAGATACGCCGAGCTTCACCGGGGCCCAAGAGTTCATCGACCCTGCCCTCCTCCAGTGCTCCGCGCAACGCGTCGAGGTCTTCCACGCCGGCATCCTCCCACAAGAGACGCGCCCTCTTCGGGCCAATGTCCGGCACCGCCAGCAGCGCCGCAACGCCCGAGGGCACCTCCCGTTCGACCTCCTCAAGCCGGGCCATGGTCCCCGTGTCGAGGAGCTCTTCTACCTTGCGGGCTATAGACCCGCCGACACCGGGTATGGACTGCAGCTCGCCGCGGCGGCGGAGCCCTTCCAGCGGCTCCGAGAGGCGCGTTATGCCCTCGGCCGCGCGGCGGTACGCACCTACCCTGAAGGCGGACTCGCCCCGGATCTCCAGCAAATTCGCTAGAAGGTTGAGCTTCTCGGACACCTCGGTGTTGCTCGTTGGTTTCTGAATGCTCGGCTCCTAAACCAGGGTGTCGCTCAATTGGGGGAGGGCTTAGTTCCCTGGTGCTCGTAGAGTTCCACGATCTCCCTGACAGTAGTCGCCTCCTCGGGGTGCTTGTCGGCGTTGCGGAAGCGGACCACGCGGGGAAATCTCAAGGCGTATCCTTGTTCCCCTACAGTACCCCTCCTGCCCGCCGGGTGCGTAGGGGAGCGCGTGATCTCGTCGGCCAAAACCTCGATGACTACCTTCGGTTCGACCCAGACGCTCGGCTCCAAGTCGCTTTCGACCCGCGCTGGCTTCCTTTTGCTGAGGAACGGTTCGCACCTCTTCCTTACCTCCCGCCACTGCTCATCGGAGAGCCCCGTACCGATCTTCGTTACCGTCGGGAAGATATCGCGCTCCTCGTCATAGACCGCAACCAGTAGTGCTCCCACTCCGAAGGCCGCGCGCCGCCCCCGCCCGTATATGTACCCGACGATCACGCAGTCCACAGTGTCCTCGAGGTTGCCCGCGCTCACACGCTTGAGTTTTACCCAGTTGTAGTTGCGGGCACCGGCCTGGTAGGGAGAATCGAGCCTCTTAGCTACGATGCCCTCCAAGCCGCTCCGCACAGACTCCTCAAAGATGGCCTCGAGTTCGTCTGAGCGCTCCGCCACGCGCGACTCGGAGAGGCGCACGGTTTCCCCGGCCACGATCATCCGCCCGAGCAAGGCGTGCCTCTCGGTGTAGGAGCGGTCCATGACCCGCTCGCCGTCGGCATAGAGGATGTCGAAGGCGAAGAGCCTCAAAGGCAACTCCTCAGCGGTCTCCTCAACCCTGTGTTTGCGCCTCCTGCGTACCGTCTGCTGGAAGGGGAGGTACTCGTCGGAGAGGGGATTATATGCCAGGGCTTCACCCTCTAGGATCGCTTCTGCAGCTGAGACCTGCTGGCGCGCCCCATCGGCGATCTCCGGGAAGATGCCGGTCAGATCCTCAAGACCCCGCGAGAATACCTTGACCTCCTCGCCGCTCTTGTGCACCTGGCAGCGGAAGCCGTCGTACTTGTCCTCGACGGCGCAGGGTCCCAGCTTCTCCAGGATCGCCTCGGCGGAGGGCAACCGCTCGGCGAGTGCTGGGCGCACTGGGTTGCCGACGCGAACGCCTAGAAAGTCGACCGCCTCCATGCCGCCCTCCCAAAGAGTTTTGCCGACGAGCCCGAGGTCTGAGGTCTCGTTGTAGGCTCGCTCTAGCCTCTTTCGCAGCGACTTATCACCTGCCCTAGCGAAGGAGAAGCCGTCGAGCACGGTGGGGTCTCCTATCCCCAGCCGCAGCCTCCCTAAGGCTATGCGGCACAAATACCTCGCAGAGGCAGGGTCGAGCGCGGCAAGCAAAGAAGCGAACGCGCGTACCTTAGTGCCAACGCTGCCGGCCCCTGAGGTCGCCGCTATGGCGAGCAGGCGGTCGAAGATCTCCCGCACCGGCGGGACGTCCTTTGGTCTCGTCGCCCGGCCCGATTCGGCCGCGAGCTCGGCCGCGGCGTCGCCAAGATCCCCAAGCTCGTCGAAGCGCCCGAGGACCTCCCCTCTGGTCCTCCCGTAGGCCGCCGACGCGGCTTCCGCAACGTAGTTGGGGCCAAGCCCTATCTCTATCGGCTCGAAAGACGGGACGAGCCTGCCCTGCAGCAGGTAGCAGATCGGGGCTACATCTTCTGGAGGCGTCTGTCCGAAGAGTTCGGCGAGGATCCCGACCAGCGCGTTGCGGCTCGACGTCTCTTCTAGCCTGCTAAAGTACAGCGCGAGCTCCGAAAATCGCACAGCCGCTCCTTTCGTCGGTGGTTTACGCCAAGCATGAGCTTCTTCTTAGCCTTCTTCGCCTCCTGCTGAGCCACCCTGAAATATAGTAGTCGAAGATGCGCAGCGCCTCGGCGACTCTCTCTTCGTCCCCGTAAATGCAAAACCTCTGCGAATACGGTACTAAAGCTACTCTATGCCTATTTCAGTAAGATCAGGATGGACCTTCCTAGAGTTTAGACCGAAAACGGCGAGGAGGATAGCGACAACTACGAGGAACGCCGGAAGATCAGCATGTCAGGCGGGACCTCGACCTCGAAGATGCGCGTCCCGAGATCTAAGAGGGCCTATAAGGCATTCCAGAAACGGCCGTATTGGCGCAGCGGTCGCTTCCTCTCGGCGGAGGAGAGATCTCCGCTTCGTCCGGGTACCAAATCTATGCGAAGTACGGGCTGAACTGGACGGTAAGGCAGGAATACAACCAGGTGAATAGGGGATAATGATCGTCTATGGCACATTGGGAAGAAGGGTTACAGCACAAGCCGTATGAGGAGCCTCGTAAACGAGGCCCGCAAGCTAAGC
The DNA here is from genome assembly GCA_035642415.1 of Rubrobacteraceae bacterium. Taxonomy (GTDB): domain Bacteria; phylum Actinomycetota; class Rubrobacteria; order Rubrobacterales; family Rubrobacteraceae; genus Rubrobacter_F. Next base: position 10,627 of record DASQSI010000096.1, on the reverse strand, counting down.
GGAAGACCTTCGAGCTAGGCGCCACCACGCTTGGCTTACCAGCGCATGTGTGTGCATGCCTATTCGACCTCGACGGCGTGCTGACGCGGACGGCAAAGGTTCACGCCGCGGCTTGGAAGGAGATGTTCGACGGGTATCTGCGTGGGCGGGCTGCGCGGAGGGGGGAGGAGTTCGTCCCGTTCGACCCGGTCGCCGACTACGCTCGGTATGTCGATGGCAAGCCGCGCTACGACGGGGTGCGGTCGTTCCTGACCGCCCGGGGCATCGAGCTGCCCAGGGGCGAGCCCAGCGACCCTCCGGACGCCGAGACCGTCTGTGGGTTGGGCAACCACAAGAACGAGATCGTCTTGCGGATGATCCACGAGGAAGGCGTGGAGGCCTACGACGGCTCGGTCCGCTACCTCGAGGCGGCGCGCGACGCCGGCCTTCGCCGCGCTGTGGTGTCTTCGAGCACCAATACCCACGACGTGCTGGTCGCCACCGGAATAGAGGGATTCTTCGATGCCTGTATCGATGGGGTGGTGGCCGAGCGCGAGGGCCTCAAGGGGAAGCCGGCGCCGGACACCTTCCTGGCCGGCGCGCGAGCGCTTGGCGTGGCGCCCGGTAGGGCCGCGGTCTTCGAGGACGCGCTTGCCGGCGTGGCCGCCGGGCAGGCAGGGGGCTTTGCCTGCGTCGTGGGCGTCGATCGCGTCGGGCAGGCCGAGGCGTTGCGCGAGCACGGCGCGAGCATCGTAGTCTCAGATCTCTCCGAGCTGCTGGAGGACCGATGATTCAGCACCGCTGGTTCCCACCCGAGCCGTGGGCGGTTCGCGAGACCGAGCTGGACCTCTCCGTGCTTGCCCAGAGCGAGTCGATCTTCGCCCTCTCCAACGGGCACATCGGGCTGCGGGCGAACCTCGAGGAGGGTGAGCCTCACGGCCTGCCGGGCACGTACCTAAACAGCTTCTACGAGACGCATCCGCTGCCCTACGCCGAGCCGGGCTACGGCTACCCCGACGTAGGGCAGACCCTGGTCAACGTCACCAACGGCAAGATAATCCGCCTGCTCGTGGACGACCATCCGTTTGACGTTCGCTACGGGCGCCTGCGCGCCCACGAGCGCATCCTCGACCTCCGCGCAGGGGTACTGCGACGGCGGGCCGAGTGGGTCTCCCCGGCCGGGCAGGCGGTACGGGTATCCTCGGTACGGCTCGTCTCTTTCGTCCAGCGCGCGATCGCGGCCATACTGTACGAGGTCGAGCCACTCGGCGCTCCGGCGAGGCTCGTGGTGCAGTCCGAGCTGGTGACCAACGAGCCGCTGCCAGCCACCGTCCAGGGCGATCCCCGCGCCAGCTCTGGGATGGGCTCGGCTCTGCGTTCCGAGCTCTTCTCCGACCACGACGAGCGGGTCGTGCTCGTGCACTCCACGAGGGAGAGCGGCCTGCGGATAGCCGCAGGGATGGACCACATCGTCGAGGAGCCACCCGCTACGGAGACGACCGCGGAGAGCAGCGAGGACCTCGGGCGGGTGACGGTCGCCACGGAGCTCGAGCCGGGGCAGCGTCTCCGGTTGGTAAAGTTCTTGGGGTACGGCTGGTCGAGCCGGCGCTCCCTGCCGTCGGTGCGCGACCAGGTCGAGGCGGCGCTCGCCGCCGCGCGACGCAGCGGTTGGGAGGGGCTCCTCAGCGCCCAGCGCGACTACCTCGACGACTTCTGGCATCGCGCCGACGTGGAGCTCGAAGGAGACGACGAGCTGCAGCAGGCGGTCCGCTTCGCCCTCTTTCATACCTTGCAGGCCAGCGCCCGCGCGGAGGGGCGGGCGATACCGGCCAAGGGGCTGACCGGGCCAGGCTACGACGGGAACACTTTTTGGGACACCGAGATGTTCGTCCTGCAGCCCCTGACCTACACCCTCCCAGACGCCGCCGGCGACGTGCTCCGGTGGCGCCACGCCACCCTCGACCTCGCCCGCGCCAACGCGAAGGTTCTCAGGCTCGACGGCGCCGCCTTCCCCTGGCGCACCATCAACGGCCAGCCATCCTCGGGGTACTGGCCGGCCAGCACCGCTGCCTTCCACATCAACGCCGACATCGCTGACGCGGTCGTCCGCTACTGGTTTGCGAGCGGCGACGATACCTTCGAGCGCGAGGCCGGCCTGGAACTGCTCGTCGAGACTGCCCGGCTCTGGCACTCGCTCGGCCACCACGACGCTCGCGGCGGCTTCCGCATCGACGGCGTCACCGGCCCGGACGAGTACAGCGCCATCGCCGACAACAACGTCTACACCAATCTAATGGCGCAGAAGAACCTGTGCGCGGCGGCCGACGCCGTCGAGCGCCACCCGAAGCGTGCCCGGGATCTCGGGGTCGGCCCGCAGGAGGTGGCCACATGGCGGGAGGCGGCCCAGGCCATGCTCGTCCCCTACGACGAGGTGCTTGGCGTCCATCCTCAGGCCGAGGAGTTCACCGAGCACGTGGTCTGGGACTTCGCGCGCACGGGCCCCGATCAGTATCCGCTGCTGCTGCACTTCCCTTACTTCGACCTCTACCGCAAGCAGGTCGTAAAGCAGGCCGACTTGGTGCTGGCGCTGTACCTGAGGGGGGACGCGTTCTCACCGGAGGCCAAGGCGCGCGACTTCGACTATTACGAGGCTCTAACGGTCCGTGACTCCTCGCTGTCGGCGTTCGTCCAGGCGGTGGTCGCAGCCGAGGTCGGCCATCTAGAGCTTGCGTACGACTACTTTGGCGAAGCCGCCCTACTGGACCTCGCCGACATCCACCACAACACCCGCGACGGGGTTCACCTGGCCTCGCTGGCCGGCGCCTGGATCGCCGCGGTGGCCGGGTTCGGGGGCATGCGCGACCACGAAGGCTCGCTCAGCTTCGCCCCTCGGCTCCCGCAACAGCTGTCCTGTCTGGCCTTCCGTCTGTGCTTCCGGGGGCGCAGGATCCAGGTAGCGGTAAACCACCGGCGGGCCCGGTACGTTCTGCTTCGTGGCGCCCCGCTAGACGTCGCGCATTACGGCGCCCCCGTCACCCTCGCGCCCGACAAACCGGTGGCGCGCCCGATCCCGAAGCCGTCAGTTCGCGAGGCCCCCGCCCAGCCCCCCGGCCGGGCGCCGGCGCGGCGCCGATCGGCGAGCCCCGAGACCGGCGGGGGTTCGGAGGAAGGTCAACCTTACGATGAGGGTTTTAGAGAAGAGCCTCCTTCTAGGAAGCTCGGTGGATAGAGGAAAGCTTGAGCGATATTAGCCGCGTCGCGACTCTGAGCCTCGCTCGCAAAGCTCCTCGATTCGTTCTATGCCTCTAAGCACCTCGTACATCTCCAACCGAGCGTCATCAAGCGCGCCAGCAATGTCGTCGGCGTTTAACGACTTCCCCTCTTCGAGCCTCGATAAGAGCAGCTCTATCCTTGATAGGGCGTCTTTGCTGTCGTGCCGGATAAGCTCCGTCAAATGTTTAGTCTGCCTGATGAAATCAGCCCTAGGATCCACAACAGGCCATCTAAACACAAACCGCACTCCCGTAAAAGATCACGAGGCGTGGGAGAGGGCCGAGGGGGCCTTCTCGAAAGCTACATGCTCTCATCTTAAAACGGTAGCTCAGCACAAAAGGGAAAAACGCCAAAACACCGTTATAGAGCCTGTTTGGTAAAGGTAAGGGTTAGGACGGTTTCGTACGCCTTCTCCTACGAGAAAGCCTTATCCAACCGACCTTTCCGACACCGAGCAGATCCGTTTGCGGTCGTACCTGTCTACCCCAAAGGCCAGGGAAGACGGCGCGGACGAGTACGCGGCACTCGTCCGCGGCCGAAACAGGCAGCCAGCTCACCGCGAAGAATCGATTGAAGTCGGCGGCGATGCGTTCGTCTACCGCTGCTTCGGCAACACGTAGACGGATACACCGCCGCTTCGTTGCCTTCAGCACTACTGTGGCAACCTAGCGTACACTGACAAAGCAAACACGGGAAGGAATACGCGATGACCAGACGGCCTTCGATAAGCGATTTTCTGACCAACCTCGAACAACCAATGCCTCTGCGCGAGAAGCTTACAAAGCTCACGCGTAACTTATGGCGCCGGGTGATACTGCGCCAGAACTGCTGCGGTAATCACGGCGAACCTGGCTGCTGAAAGAGAGGCTCCTCGTCCGGTTCGGACGATCACGTACATGATCACCACCATTACTAGGAGGCCAGAGTCCTTCTAACGCCAACAGAGGGATGGGTTTTCACAAGGTATTCGCCTAGAGCGAGAGGGCGTGACGAAAGGGCCGAAGCTTCTGCCAGATGGCGAGAGCATAACCAACACCCGCCGTCGCAGCGGTGCCGATGTCTACGTCCGATTAACCGCTGTCAGGGGCTTTGGCCCTTCCCGTTTCACCGCTCGGGGGTTCTGCGATGGACGTCTGGGGCGCAACATTACCCGAGCGGACCCGGACCCACAGCAGGATCAGGAGCCCGCCCGTAACCGCTGCAACGATTTCCAGCAGCCCGGCCTCGGGCCCAAAGATACCGCCGGTCCACAGGGGTGGTCCGCCCTGCTCGACGGAGATAAAAGTTGCCCCTAACGGCTTCAAGCCGCTTACCGGGAAGCCGAAGACGTTGCCCTGAAAGAAGTTCCAGGTTATGTGCAGCCCTATAGGGATGGCGAGACGTCCTGTCAGGACGTAGCCGGTTCCCAAAAGGAGCCCCGCGAAGGCGATATTGACGGTGCTGATCACGGTTGCGTTCGGGTTTGCCAGGTGGAGCAAACCGAAGAGGGATGATGAGACCACCCAGGCCACAACGACCGCCCCCCTTGGACCCAGGCTCGGAAAGTTCAGCCCCTCGGCCATGTTTTGGAGCTGGTATCCCCGGGAGAACAGCTCCTCGTAGATACCCACGCACAAGAACAGCACCGCAGGAGCGAGGATGGTCGGAAAGAAAGGCGCATGGGCTGTGCCTACGGTTTCGAACGTGCCGGTGACCTGGATCCAGCCTAGTTGCAGCTCCACAAGGAAGATGCCCGTCATCAATAGGGCGCCTAGAAAAAGCCCAAACCCAAGGTCGAGCCACCAACCCGGATCCTTTGGGTGCAGCCCGAACTCCGAGAACGGTCGGTGGTCGAGGAAGCGGGCTGCCAACCATACGCTAACTAACCCCGCTACAAGAGAAGCCGCGGCATTGGCTGCGAGAAAGGCCGGCGACGCGGCGAGGCGCTCGACAGATCCGCTTCCGAGAGACGCTCCGCCGAAGAGGGCGAACGCCGCGAACATCAGGTTCGCCAGGAGGGCCGTGCCGGCCGCATACAGCACGAACTGAAGGAGCAGGCGCCAGAAAGCTCTTGGCCGGCCCTCGCGCTCGTTGCGGAACAGGTTTGTCATGGGCGGCCCGGCGCTTCGCGTGTGGGGTATCGGTGCACAGAAAGCCTTCTGCGTCTTGACCTGGTTCCCCTGCATAAAGGCCCTGAACGCTTCGGTGGTAGGCAAGGGACTTTCTTCGTCCCGCAAGAGCAAGGTGTGCGGTTGACGAAGATAGCGTTGCCAGGCAGCTCCGGCTCGCCCGGGATAACCTTCGCTTCGCGCTCCGAGACCATCGTTACCAAGAGTATCATCGCTCTTTCTTTATATCTTCACGTTTGCGACGGTACCATTGCAAGGTACAAAAGTTCCGGGCAGAGCTTAGCGCGTCTAAGAAAGGAGAGCGGCTATGCCTACGGTCGTCGGCGTACCGAAAGAGATCAAAGAACAAGAAGGCCGAGTTGCGATGGAGCCAGACGGGGTCACGGAGCTGGTACACCACGGCCACGAGCTGATCGTACAGTCGGGTGCCGGTGAGGGTGCGGGTTTCGACGACGAGGAGTACGCCTCGGTCGGAGCCCACATCGCCCATACCGCCGAGGAGGTCTTCGAAACGGCGGATCTCATCGTAAAAGTAAAGGAGCCCATACCCGAAGAATATGGCCGCTTCAGGGAAGGCCAGGAGCTTTTCACCTACCTGCACCTCGCCGTGGACAAGGGCCTCACGGAGTTCCTTATGGAGCGGAAGATCGAGGCGATAGCCTACGAGACGGTTGAACTGTCCGACGGGAGCCTGCCTTTGCTTGCCCCGATGAGCGAGGTCGCGGGGAGGATGGCTGTGCAGGCGGCGGCGCATTACCTTGAAAGTCCCCAGGGGGGTGCGGGGTTGCTGCTCGGTGGGGTGCCGGGGACACCCGCTGCCAGGGTGACCATAATCGGGGGTGGTGTAGTGGGCACGGAGGCTGCCAAGATCGCGCTCGGCATGAGGGCGGTGGTGAAGGTTTTGGATGTCGATCCTACGAGGCTCAGGTACCTCGACGATATCTTCGGTGACCGGGTGGACCTCGTGATCCCCAACCGGGTACGCACGGCCGCCGCCGTGCGGGAGGCTGACGTGGTTATCGGAGCGGTCCTCGTGCACGGGGCCCAGGCGCCCAAGCTCGTGAACCGCGAGATGGTGAAGAGCATGAGGGACGGGAGCGTGATCGTAGACGTGGCCGTCGACCAGGGCGGTTGCGTAGAGACGAGTCGGCCGACCACCCACTCGAACCCCACGTTCGTCGAGGAGGGCGTGGTGCATTATTGCGTCGCGAATATCCCCGGAGCGGTAGCTCGTACCTCAACGCTCGCCTTGACCAGCGCGACCCTGCCCTATTTGGTGAAGATCGCCGACCTCGGTGTCGAGGCCGCGGCGCAGGCAGACCCGGCCCTCCTTAAAGGTCTCTCTACCTTACAAGGGAGGCTCGTCTCCGAGCCCGTGGCCGAAGCCCACGACTTGCCGTACGAGTCTATAGAGAAACTCCTTAGCTGAAGCCTCACCTTGGTGTCTTCGACCACGGCTCGGAGCAGGAAGCGCTGAAAGATCAGGCTAATAAGGGCGTTTCGGGCAAGCTTGCGTCTTCGAAGGGGGCGTATGCTGTGCCGGGGCGACGGGCGTCTCGACGGGAGGAATTTGCTTGTTTGGTTACCTAAGAGAGCGCGAGGGCTATGTGCTGCTGGAACGTATGGAGGGGAACGTACCCGGTTACCTCTCTTATAGCGCGAAAGAAGGCGAGGTAGTTTGCGTCTTCAAGAGCGTTATAGAGGCCGAGCAGTTCTACATGCACTGGCGAGCCAGGATCCCCGGCGAAGGTTGGGGCGCGGTACGACTGGAGACTGAAGAGCTGGTAAAGGTGCTGCGAAACTTCGACCTCGTCTCCGTCAACCCGCAGCCCAACCCAGGTGCAACCGAACACCTCTACACCGTCGAGGACTTCGTTTGTATGCTGCGCAAACCGCAGTAACCCCCGTCGTCGGCTTTCAGCTTTTGCGGTCTACCGCTATTAGAACTCAAGATATTGACCGGCGAAAAAAATTTCTGCTTCCGGTTGACGAAATACAGAGAAACTTTGATACAGTATGTGCCATGAAGAACCGGCGAGCCATCTTCTTGCAGCCGGCGGTCTTGCTAGGCGGAGCAAAGGAGAAGTAAAGACGTGCGCATAGGGAAGCTTCTGTTGGCGGTTGCAATTTTAGCGATGTCGGCGGCGTTGAGCGCCTGCAGCTCGGAGCAGGCTCAGGAGCCCGTCGCGCCCAAGGCTCCCTCCCAGCAACAGGCCCAAGACGGGGGACCGGCAGACAAGACACTAACAGTTACGGTGCCCAAGATGCAGCGCGTAAAGGACGCCCCCATGCCTGACTCCTCAGGCGACGACGAGGAGGTGCTCAAGAACTACGCCGGCGTCCACCTCGAAGGCACCGGCTTCCCCTGGCAGGGGGAGGCCAACGTGTACCTCGCTGGTCACCGGCTCGGTTACCCGGGCTATCCCAGCTTTCTCGCGTTCTACGACCTCGATAAGGTCCAGAATGGCGATCAGATCTTTATAAAGGATGCCAATGGTAAGCAATACACCTACGAAGTCTTCAAGACTTTCGAGGTGGATCCGACCGATCTGTACGTGACAGAGCCCATGAACGGCAGGAACGTAGTGACGCTGCAATCGTGCACGCTTCCCGATTATGCGAAGCGTGTGATTGTCCAGGCCGAGCTCAAGAACAGCAGCTAGGCCCCAAATAGGGCGCTTCCGACGGCAAAACCTTAAGGAGGGCCAGGGTTCTACCCCCGGCTCTCCCCTTTTTCGCCGTGCTCTCGGTTCGAAGAAGCTATAAAAGCTAGCGTTGGTTATCTAATCCAGGAGCTCAACGGCAAAGCCTGCCCCGCGGAGCAGGTCTTGGGCCATCGGGGCGGCGTCGGCGTCGAGGGTCAGTACGAGCGCGGCGCGCTCGGTATTGGAGTGTCTCATGTAGAGGTCAAGGATGTTTATGTCGTTGGACCCCATGAGGGTCGTCACCTGGGCGAGGATGCCGGGGCGGTTCTCGACGGGGATGGCTATCTCCACGTTCTCACCACTCTTCTCGACGAGGATGCCACCCAGAGCGTCGTAGGCTTCGCGGGCTGCGCGGAAGCGGTCTTCGATGCTCTTGCGGTTGGAGATCTCACTCCCAAACTGCGCCATCGCCCCTGCGAACGCCCCGAGGGCCTCGCCAAGGGCGGGCGCGTTCTCAGCCAGAATATCCGACCAGAGTGTCGGGTTCGACGCACCGACGCGCGTCAGGTCCCTAAAAGAAGGACCCGCAAAAGTGAGCGCCTCGGGCGAGATGTCGGAGGCGACCTTCAGGAGGGCTGCGGCCATGAGGTGCGGTAGGTGGGAGAGGGCGGCGACGAGCAGATCGTGCTTCTCGGGATCCACCGCCGTGGGCACGGAGCCCAGGTCCTGCCTTACGAACTGGGCGACCTTGCGGTAATCTTCGGGGTCTGTCCGGCTCGTAGGCGTCAGGAAATACCGAGCGCCACGGAAGAGGTCCTTCCTCGCGTTTATCACCCCTGAAAGCTGGCTCCCAGCCATCGGGTGGCCGCCGACGAAGCGCAACCTGCGTGCTTCGGCTTCACGTACGATCTTCGTCTTCGTGCTCGCTGCATCGGTGATAAGAGCATCCGTCGGGGCGAGGTCCTGGATCAGGCTCGTAATACGCGAGATGGGCGCCGCGAGTACCACAAGGTCCGTCCCCCGCACCTCCTTCATCGTCGAGGCGCGGTCGATGGCCCCGATCTCGGCCGCTCTTTCTAGGATCGCCGGCTCGTCCACGCCAACGGCTTCCCAACCTGCCGCCTTAGCGGCAATACCGACCGAGCCTCCGATGAGCCCAACCCCGACAATGCCGAGCGTGTGGTTTATGAGAGTGCTCCTATGACCCGGTCGTTCTCCTCGGAGTTCCCGATCGTGACCCGGCTCCAGCCCGGGTAGCTCAAAGCTTCGCCCTCCCGCACCAGGACGCCGGCCTTCTCAAAGATCTTCGGGCCAGTATTCACCAGTACAAAGTTGCCCTGTGAGGAGATGTAGGGGAGACTTGCGGAGGCAAACGCTTCCTGTATACGGCCCCGCTCGCGGATGATAAACGCGGCTCGTGCTCTTATCTTTTCGCGAGCCCGCATAGAGGCCGTCGCGGCGACCTGAGCCATAAGGTTCACGGAAAAGGGGAAGCGGACCCTCTCGGCATAGTCCGCTATCCTTTCGGGTGCTAGGCCGTAGCCGACCCTCAGGCCAGCGAGACCGTGAGCTTTAGAGAACGTGCGTACCACCACCACGTTCGGCTTTTCGAGCGCGAGGTTGTGGGAGCCGTGATAGGCAGCGTCGGAGACGAACTCTTGGTAGGCCTCGTCCAGGATCAGAAGCACGTTATCGGGGAGCGCCTCGGCGAACGCCCGCACCTCGCCGAGGGTGAGGTACGTCCCCGTAGGGTTGTTTGGGTTGCAGAGGATTACAGCTCTCGTTGCGGGACCTACGGCGGAGAGGAGCGTCTTTGGCTCGATCTCGTGTTTGTCCGTCAGAGGAACCTTCCTAGCGCTGAAGCCGAGGATGGTCGCGATCGCCGTGTAGAGACCGAAGGACGGCCACGGGAAAAGTACCTCCCCGGGGCACTCGATCAGCTGTAGAAGGTTCAGAAGGACCTCACTAGAACCATTGCCGATGAGTATGTTCTTGGAGTCCGTGCCGGGATTGGCTTCGGCGACCGCTTTGCGTAAAGAGCCGGCATGACGGTCGGGATAGCGGTTCAGGCGGGGGAGGGCCTCGTGCATGGCCGCTTCGGCCTCCGGGAGCGGTCCGAAAGAAAGCTCGTTCGAGGTAAGCTTGACATATCCTCCCCTGCTCGGGCTCCCGTCCGGGCCGATGTGCTCCGCCGCTGCTTCCAGGGACATACGGGGCGGTTTGTAGGGTCTAAGCGGATCAAGTTCTACTCTGAACTTCAAGTTCTCGGTGCTCTCCTGTGTTAGCTAAGGTCGGTAGATTTTAATAGCCTAGCCCTCTTTGTGAAGGCTTTCAACGAGGGTGCGCGGCGGCCCGGCTGTGGAGGCAGCTTTCTTGTTTGCCTTATCGTTCGCGCATGGATACAATCCGGTTTCCTATGGAGAACGCGGACACGGAAGCCAGGATACGAAAGCTCAGGAGCAGGGTAGACGAGGTCGACCAGGAGCTCATACGCGTCCTCAACGAGCGGGCGCGCATCGTGCAGGAGCTCCTGACCATAAAAGCCGAGACGGGAAAGCCCCTCTTCGATCCCAAGCGCGAGGAGGAGATCCTGCGCCGGGTCGCCGAGGAGAACGAGGGACC
>DASQSI010000095.1:0-14416 GCA_035642415.1 Rubrobacteraceae bacterium | reverse complement strand
GGTACCGCTGACCATGCACCGCTTCGTCGGAAACTTCTCGTACACGGGCTTCTTGATCGCCGGCTGGGCCGCTTGGCGCTACCTGAGGAGCACCAGGGAGGACGACCGGGAGTACTACGACTGGATGGGCCACTGGGGGCTCATCTGGGGGTTCGGGTTCCTCATCCTCCAGCCGGTAATCGGCTACGGGTACCTCAAGAGCATCCGTGAGGCCTCGCCGCAGGCGTTCGCAACGATTATGCTCGGCGACAAGTCCTGGGTCTTCCTCTTGCTGATGACCTGGATCGCCATTATGAGCATCGCTTCCACGGCCTACTTCGTGCACAAGCTGCGGTTCGCCGTGAAACCGACGCCCACGCTGCGCAAGATGTCGGTCGGGGCGCTGGGCTTTACGGCCTTATTCACGGTCCTCAACATGATCCCGGCTAACGGAAACCTGGTGCCGCAAATCGGGTTGGTGTTCTTCGATGGAGGGGGGCCGGGAGGTAGCAAGCAAATACCGCTCGGGTTCATGTATCCTTACAAGTACATCGGTCTGATCGGGCTGATGTTGGTAGGCTTTTTTGTCATCGCGCTGTACCTGAGGGCCACCGCCACTGGCTTCCACTGGGGTCGCGCGAGCCGATGGAGCCAGTACGCGCTGATAGTCTGCGCCGTGACCGTCGTGCTCACCATGATGACCATGGGCTACACCAGGGAGACGGCCCGCAGGGTGGACAACGATCCGGGGTATCTAATCTACGACTGCATTACGCTTGAGCAGGAAATAACGCCTACGCCCTGTCCGGCGGGTGAGAGCATAGCGGGAGGGAAATAGTGCTCAAGTTGGCGCTGCTCCTGCAGCCTGACTACGCGCCCTCACCGGGACGGTTTTTGGCAGCGTTCTTCTTGATTCTAACCATCTTCTGTGGAGCGTTGCTGCTCACGTACTGGATCAGCAAGGACGATTAACAGCGACCCACCGAAGCCGTGAAGAAGGGAGCGTCTCTAAGAGCCCTTCTCTTTTACAGAGCGTACTCTCCTTGTCGACGCTGTAATACCCGCACAGAGAGGGCTTTGAGTTAGAATTAGGGGGAGAAAAGAAGGAGAGAAGGCGTGGCGGACATACCGCTTTTCCCGCTCAACGTAGTGCTGATGCCGGGGACACCCCTGCCGCTGCACATCTTCGAGGAGCGCTACAAGCAAATGGTGAACGAGTGCCTGGATTCTGGTATGGAGTTCGGAATGGTACTGGCCGACGAGTCCGGGACGCGGCGGGTAGGATGCACGGCGAGGATCGTCGAGCTTGTGCAGCACTACGAGGACGGGCGGCTCGTGATCCTGGTCGAGGGCTCCCGACGCTTCAGGTTGAAGAACATCCTCGCCGGCAAGCCGTACTACGTGGGAGACGTCGAGTACCTCGAAGACGAGCCGGGAGAAGAAATAACCTCTTTAGCTGAAGAGTGCGTGGCGCTCTTGGAGCGGGTGGTGGAAGCGGCGACGGAGGGGTCGGTCGGCATAGAGATAGAGTCACCCTACCGCAACCTCTCGTTCGCCATTGCAGGGCGCATCGAGTTCGACCTCGAGACCCGACAGCAGATTTTGGAACTTCCTACCGAGAGGGGACGCCTGGAGAAGATTAAAGAACTCCTCGCCGAGGCTGCGGATAGGCTTGAGCGCGAGCATCAGGCCCGCAAGAAAGCCGAGAAGAACGGGCACTTGCGCAGGGATTGGAAGCCTACAATCCCTTCAGACTCATAGGCTTCCAGCTCGGCTGTTAGCTTCGGGCTACCAAGCCGGGCAAGCAAGGCATTATCGAGGATTCCTCTAAACACCCCGAGCAGGAGCGTGATACATCGCGCGATCATGGCGAGCTTTGACACACGGTTTGCACTTTGCTTAGAAAGCTTATGGCTGTTCATTCCGGAGTGGCAAACTCCCTGAGGCGCTGGACGTTTCGGCTGTCTACTTTATAGACCAGTGGGTCGGCAGCCAGACCATCTTCGCCGGCAGCGGCCCTTATACGCTCGACCAGGTTCTCCTCGACGAGCCAGGCGGTCGAGGGGAGAACGTCTGCCACCAGCCGAAGGCGGGAGCCGCCCTCGGTGGTCTCGTCGCGCTTCATGAGGCGCGGCGGGTTCAGGTAGAGCTCGTGGCCCTCTTGCATTTCTTCGAGGACCTGATTCACGGCTTCCTCGCCTTTTAGTTGCACCTCGATGGTGAAGCGTTGCTGGCCAGAAACGTAGTTTGTTACGGCGGTGAGGGTGCCGTTAGGTACGTAAACGAGTTCGCCGGAGAGGGCTCGGATCTTGGTAGTCCGCAACCCGAACTCCTCGACCATCCCGGAAGCTTTGCTGGGCTCGACCGCTATGAAGTCTCCGACGTTGTACTGGCCCTCGAAGAGTATGAAAAACCCGGCGATGATGTCGCGCAGAAAGTCCCGCGCTCCGAAGCCTACGACGGCCGCCAGGATAGAAGCACCCGCGACGGTTGGCAGCAAGTTACGAAGGAAGATGCTCGCCACAAAGAGCACGACGATGGTGAAGGTTACGTATCTGAGGGTATTGCGGATGAGCGTTATGGCGGTGTCCTGACGCTTTATGCGGGCGAGGGCTGAGGCGTCCAGAACCTGTTCTTCTGGTCTTCGCCATCGAAAGATACGCGGTATCAGGTGGACGGCTATACGGTAGATGACCGTCGCCAGAATAACGACGATCACTGTCGCCACCGCGTTGGCGATGAACGTCGGGCTGGTCAGGTAGCCTATTATGCTCATAAAGAAAGCTTTGACGCTTCCAAGGACGGTAAAGGTTTCTTCCTGAGTGCTTTGGAGAGCTTCTGCGGCTTGGTTCGCGACGCTACCGGTAATCTCGTCGCCGATAGGTTCGGTTTGAAGAATCGCGCTCAGAAGCAGCGAGGACGTCATCAAGAACCAGAGCCGTGACGTTCGAGGGCGAGCTGTATGAGACGATCGAGGAGTTGCTCGTAAGTGAGCCCGCTGGCCGCCCATAGACGGGCATAGACGCTCGTGGGGGTGAAGCCGGGGATGGTGTTGATCTCGTTGAGGAGTAGCCTCTGCGCGCCGCCGTTTTCGAGGAAAAAGTCCACCCGTGCCATGCCCGCGGCGTCTATAGCTGCGTAGGCAGCACGGGCTATGTACCGGAGCTCCGTCGCTACACCGCCGGGTATTTGGGTGGGAACCACAAGCCTCATGCCGCCTTCGGTGTACTTGGCTTCGTAGTCATAGAACTCGTGCTCGGAGACGACTATCTCACCCGGAACCGAAACCTTCGCTTCTTCGTTGCCGAGCACTGAGACCTCTATCTCGCGGGCGTCAACGCCCTGCTCGATGATCACGCGCCGATCAAGGTCGGTCGCGGTGTCGAGGGCCGCCTGGAGCTCCCCAGCGTTCGTTGCCCTGCTGATGCCGAGGCTGGAGCCGAGGTTCGAGGGCTTGACGAAGCATGGATAACCTAAAGAGGTTTCTATCTCTCGAGCCCAACGTTTCCGGTCGTCTTGCCATTCTTTGCGGGTAAGACCGAGCCACTCGACCTGCGGGAGACCGTGGAAGGTGAAGATCTTCTTCATCGTTACCTTATCCATGCCCACGGCACTTGCCAGCACACCTGAGCCCACGTAGGGAATGCCGGCGAGCTCGAGCATACCCTGGACGGTGCCGTCCTCGCCGTAGGGGCCGTGCAGGACGGGGAAGACGACGTCCGCGGCACCCAGGTCGACGGGCAGTTTATCTGAGGCCGAGATCATGGTCCCCACAACCCCGTTGGGGCCCGTACGACCGCCCACAAGCTCCTGGGCACGGGATTCGAGCTCGCGCATGGGATCTCCCGAGGAGATCCATTGCCCTTCTCGCGTTATGCCGAGGGGGAGAACCTCGTACTGCTCGCTCCGCTGGAGGGCGTCCATGATCGCGCGGGCCGAGGCTAGGGAGACCGCGTGCTCCCGGCTCCGACCGCCAAAGATAACCATGACACGCATCAACGCGTTTAACCCCTCATTTTCGTTTAGCCCGCCCATCCTAGCAGAGGGTAAGTGCGGTCTGCCGGACCTAGGGCCGGGTGTCTTCCTGGTCCGTCCGCGGCGCTGCGAGCTTTAGGGAGCGTGGCTCCTCCCGGAGCGCCATGACGACGAAGTCTATGTGCTCGTTCAGGTCTACACCGAGCTCTTCGGCGCCACGGATTATGTCTTCCCTACTTACGTTGGCAGCGAATGACTTCTGCTTCATCTTTTTACGGACGCTTTTGGCCTTGAGCCCCTCAAGACCCTCCGGCCGTAAAAGGGCGCAGGCCGTGACGAAGCCGGAGAGCTCGTCTACGGCGTAGAGGGTCTTGGCGAGGCGCGTCTTGCGTGGTACGCCCAGGTAGTCGGCGTGGCCTTTTATGGCTTCCAGCACATCTTCGGGATAACCACGACGTTCCAGCTCCCGGACGCCCGTCATCGGGTGCTCGGCGGGTGTTGGGTGCTTCTCGTAGTCCATATCGTGTAGCAGGCCTGCTATTCCCCACTTCTCCTCGTCCTCTCCGAACTTCCGAGCGTAGGCCCGCATGGCGGCCTCGACGGCGAGCATGTGCTTGCGTAAAGAGTCGCTCTCCGTCCACTCGCAGAGCAACCTCCAGGACTCCTCGCGATTCAACCAATACCTCCTACGACTAGTGCAGGACATGAGGGGCATTGTATCGTTTAACAGGCTAGAGACGCCGACGCGAGAAGCCGGGCAAAGCCCAGATGCTCATTACCGAGCTTTCATGGCCGATGTGCGTGGCGGTGTTGTCTTCGGGCATGCAGACCTCGCAGTCGCGGTGGGAAAGATCTACGCCAACGAGCTTCACGAGCCTACTCTCCTTCCGTCAGCTTCCGCGCCTGCAGGAGCACCGCGTCGAGCATGGGTTCGGTAAGGACCCCGGTGAAGGTGTTCTGCTGGGAGGGATGGTAGCAACCTAAGAGGGTGACACCGGAAGGCGTTACGTAGCTGGCGCCGTGGGCAAACTTGGGCTTAGGTTTCGCGGCGTACATCCTTAAGGCAGCGTCCCAGGCGAAGGCGCCGAGGCAGACGATAGCCTCTACGGTAGGGAGTAGTTCGAGCTCGCGGATGGCGTATGGGAGGCAGGCGTCGCGTTCTTCGGGGGAGGGTTTGTTCTGCGGTGGTGCGCAACGGACGGCGGCTGAGATCCAAAGCCCATAGAGGCGTAGGCCATCATGGGTGTGTCTGGAGACCGGGCTGTTGGAGAAGCCAGTGCGGTATAACGCGCCGAAAAGGAAGTCTCCGGAGCGATCGCCGGTGAAGTAGCGGCCGGTACGGTTAGCTCCATGGGCGGCGGGGGCCAAGCCGAGAACTACCACCCGGGCGTCCGGATCCCCGAACCCAGGTACGGGGCGGCCCCAGTAGGCTTCTTCGGCGTAGGCGGCCTTCTTTTCGCGGGCGACCTTTTCGCGCCATTCGACGAGACGCGGACAGCGCCGGCAGGAGGTTATCTCCTCTTCGAGCTTCATGAGCGCTACGAGGCGCTTCCTTTGTCGGGCCGCTTCGCTCATGCGCCGTAGCGGTTGAGCTTGAGGGCGTGGCCCATGAGAAAACCCATGATCTCCTCGGCCGCAAAAACGCCTAAAGAACCGCCTGCGCAGGCACGCTCCCCGAAGCTTCTGGCGGTCGGTAAGGTATACGCGGAACGCAGGAGGAACGGGAGCCCGTGCCAGGAATGGCTCTTCATCTTCGCGGGTGTGGCGTGGTCGCCGGTCACGGCGAGCACGGCGGGACCGAGGCCCAGGAGGTCCGGTACCAGGGCATCCACCTCTTCTATGACCGCGACTTTCCGGCGGAAATCACCGTCCTCACCGGCGGCGTCGGTGGCCTTGATATGGACGAAGAAGAAGTCATAGGCGCCCCAGTTCTCCTCGAGGGCCTGAAACTCGCCGGCTATACCTTGGCCTTCTTTCAGGACCTCCATGCCGACGAGCCGGGCGAGACCCTTGTACATGGGGTAGCCGGCGATGGCCGCCGCGCGGAGCCTGTAGGTCTCGTCAAACTTCGGAAGCGCCGGGTGCATCCCGAAGCCGCGCAAGAGGATGGTGTTCGCCGGATGATGGTCCGCGAGTATATCGTCCGCCTGTTTGATGAAGTCATTGGCGAGCTCGGCGCTCTTCTCGGCCTTCGCATCGCCGTTTAGGGGCTCAACGGGGAGGGGCTTGAGGTTTACCCTTTGAGGGTCGGAGTCCGAGAGGGCATCCGAGAGGCCGCTAGCTCGAAAGACGGCGACGGCCCGGTGCTCTTTTTCGTGGATGAGGAAGACCTCGACGCCCTCGAGCTTCAGATCCTCGCTGAGGAGATCCACGAGTTTTGTGGCTTCTTCGGTAGAGATACGGCCGGCGCGGCGGTCAGAGATCCTGCCCGATTCATCCTTGGTGGCGAAGTTGATCCTCGCGGCGAGATCGTTCTCTCCGAGCTCGAAGCCCACGCCCAGAGCACTCAAGACGCCGCGCCCGACCTCGTATTTCAGGGGATCGTAACCGAAGAGAGCCAGATGTCCGGGGCCGCTACCGGGGCTCACCCCCGCGGCCACAGGCCTGCTAAGGCCGAGGTCGGATCTGGAGGCTAAAGCGTCGAGGTTCGGGGTGTCCGCGGCCTCCAGCTCGGTTCTGTCGAAGGGGTCCATCGGCAACCCGCCAAGACCGTCCAAAACGAGCAAAACGATCTTGGAGTCTGTGGAGACAGATAGCTCGCGCATGAGGTTCAGATCCAAGGCGTCCTCCTCTTAGCCTACGTTCTGCGGGCAGAAGTCTAGCAAAGGAGACCTGTATAATCTCCGTTTTATGATCACGGATGGACCCGCGAAGCGACCTGTGTAGGGGAAGGGTAGATGAAGATAGAGACGATGGACCTGGGTTTTATGGATACGGAGGAGATCATTGCCTCCTTTCTCCTTACAGGGGAGGGCTCGACCGCGATAATCGAGACCGGCCCCACGACCTGTATCGAAAACCTCATGCGGGGCCTCGAACACCGGGGCGTTGTCCCTGAGGAAGTAGAGAAGGTTTTCTTAACCCACGTACATTTGGACCATGCGGGGGCGTCCGGGAACCTGACGGAGCTGTTGCCGAATGCCACTTTCTATGTGCATGAGATCGGCTACCCGCACCTCGTAGACCCGTCGACGCTCGTCAAAAGCGCGACGCGCATCTACGGCGAAGAGAGCATGGAAGAAATGTGGGGTGAGGTCCGGGCGGTGCCGGAGGATCGGCTCGAGAAGCTAGAGGGTGGTGAGGAGATCGAAGCGGCGGGCGGCATTCTCGTGGCGCACTACACGCCGGGACATGCATACCACCACCTGGCTTTTTACGAGCCTGAGTCGGGCGCGCTTTTTGCCGGCGACGTGGCGGGGGTACGCCTGCCCGGCCAATCTTACGTCAAGCCGCCGACGCCGCCGCCGGAGATCGACATCGAGGCTTGGAAGCAGAGCATCGAAGCTATACGCAAACTGGCGCCGGAGACCCTCTACCCTACGCATTTCGGCTCGTACCAGGACACAGAGAGGCACCTGAGCGAGCTGGAACAACGCCTGCAGGAGTGGCTCCTCTTCATCGAGGAACGTATAGACGAAGGGCTTTCCCGGGAAGATATCGTTGAGGAGTTCTCGGCCAAGGGCGACGAGGAGCTCCTTCAGGAAGGTGGGAGCCCCGAGAAGTCCGAGCGTTACCAGCTCGCGGCCAACTACGAGATGCTGGTTGATGGCCTCATGCGATACGTCTCACAGCAACGTAAGAGCGCCTAAATTCCTACTACACCTCCAGCGCTTCGTACCGGGTGCCAGTCGCCCATCTCGCCGCCGCCGACCCGCCGGGAACCGAATACCGATCGCTCCTATATGCGCCAGCGTGCCTTTCGGAGGCAGCCCGGTTCGTTCCCCACGCCCTTTGGTGGAGAAGCTAACAGCGGGCGGATGAAAGTCGCCCTTACGCGTTCTTTACGGCTTCGGCGATGTCATGGAGGCCCTGGTTGGCGTCGGAGAAGAACATCCAGGTGTTATCCTGGTAGAAGAGCTCGTTGTCTACGCCGGCGAAGCCGGGACCCAAGGAACGCTTGACGAAGATGACCCTACTGGCGTGATCGACGTCGAGTATGGGCATGCCGGAGATGGCGGTCTGTTGCTCTTCGTCCCTGGCCACAGGGTTTACGACGTCGTTGGCGCCCACGACTATGACGGCGTCCGTCTCCTCGAACTCGGGGTTGATGTCCTCCATGTCGTAGAGCTGCTCGTAGGGTACGTCGGCCTCGGTCAAGAGGACGTTCATGTGCCCGGGCATCCTCCCGGCCACGGGGTGGATGCCGAACTTCACCTCCTTGCCCTCGTTCTCCAGCGTCTGCATAAGCTCGTACATCGCGCCCTGGGCTTGGGAGGCGGCGAGGCCGTAGCCGGGCACGATCACGATCTTCTCTGCCTCGTTCTTGAGGTAGGAGCCTATGTCTTCGGCGCTGGCCTCGTTGGCCTCCCTCTCCTCCTGTTCTTCATCCTGCGGCGGGGCCACGATGCCCTGGAAGATGATGCTCCTGAGAGGACGTCCCAAAGAGCTGCTCATCTCCATCGTGAGGATCGTCCCCGAGGCACCGACAATCGTACCGCCGATGAGAAGGGCGTAGTTGTTGAGCACGAACCCCGAAGCCGCCGCGGCTAGCCCCGTGAAGGCGTTTAAGAGCGAGATGACGACGGGCATGTCCGCCCCGCCTATGGGTATCACGAACAAAAAGCCCAGGACGAGCGAGGCGACGAGGAGGATGACGATGGAGGCGAAAGGCGGGAGCAAAGAGGAGAGTCCTACGACCCTGGCTATCGCCCCTCCCGCCAGGACGTTCGCGCTCAGGGCGAGGATGCCCAGGAAGATGATGGCGTTCACCACCTGCTGCCCCGGGAACGTGACCGACCCGGAAAGGAGGACCTCCTGAAGCTTACTGACCGCCACGATGCTCCCCATGAAGCTTATCGACCCGATGATGACGGTTAAGAGCGCCGTGATCACGGCGACCCAACTCGTCGCCCTGCCCTGATAGAACTCCGAGACCGCCACGAGCGCGATCGCCCCGCCGCCGAGGCCGTTAAAAGTGGCGACCATCTGGGGCATAGCCGTCATCGGCACCTTCTGCGCCGAGAACGCTCCGAGGATCGCCCCTAAGAGCACCCCAACCCCGATTCCAAGGGCGTTAATAAAACCAGGATTGAACTCGTTGACAAAAAGCGTTGCGACGAGGGCTATGATCATCCCCAGGCCGGCTAAAGTGTTCCCGGAGCGGGCGGTCTCCGGTGTGCGCAGGCGGCGGATGCCGACGATGAACAGCGCGGCCGCGACCAGATAGGCTATGAACGTCGTTGTCTGCACTATGCCCTAGCCTTCCTCTTCTTCCTGGCCCAGTCGGGTTTGAACATACCGAGCATCCGGTGCGTCACCCAAAAACCTCCCACCACGTTCATCGCCCCGAAGACCACGGCTATAAAGCCTATTATCATGGTGAAAAGATCGCGTCCGGCGGCCAAAGCGAGCATGCCGCCCACCAGGACAATGCCGTGAATCGCGTTCGTCGCGCTCATCAGCGGCGTGTGAAGGAGGGTCGGCACCCTCTGGATTAGCTCCCACCCCAAAAACGCGGCGATGACGAATATAGCGAGTTGCGCTAACAGTTGTTCCATGGCTATTGGGCCTCGCTTTCTTCGGTGGCGCCCTCTAGCACCTCGCGGATGTCGTCGTGCCTGATCTCGCCGTCGTGGGTTATGCACATCGTGTCTATGATATTGTCTTCAAAGTCCAAGTTGACCTGAAGGTCCTTCTCCTCGGCGTCCTCCTCGGAGACGTCCTCGACGATGTGGTCTATAAAGCTCTTCATGTTGCGCGAATAGAGCTGACTCGCGTGGATGGGCATCTGGCTCGGCAGGTTGTCGGGGCCGATGATCGAGACGTGTTCGTGCTCGACGGTCTCGCCGACTTGGGTGAGTTCGCAGTTGCCGCCGGCCAGGTCCACGACGACCGATCCCGGCTGCATTTCCTCTACCATGTCCTGCGTAAGCAGGGTCGGGGGTGGGGCACCGGGCACTATCGCCGTGGTTATGACGATGTCCGTATCTCGAAGGTGCTCGCGGACAAGTTTGTAGTCCTCTTCCTGCTTCTCCTCCGAGAACGGCCCCTCCTCTTCTTCCTCCTCTTCCTCTTCCTCGTAGGCTTCCGGGGCTTCTTCGGGCTCCGGTGGCCTGACGAAGGAGTAGAACCCGAAGAATTCCATAACTTTGCGCCAAGCCGCAGGCTCGTACTCTTGCTCTTCTAGGGGAGGCTCTTCGTCTTCTTTATCTTCTTCGAGGTCGGCGGAGTCTATGAAGGTGCCGCCCACGGAATGTACCTGCTCCTTGGTGGCAGGCATGATGTCGTAGGCAAATACCTCGCCCCCGAGACGATGCATGGTGGCAACCGCCTGCAGCCCCGCAACCGCTGCGCCCAGGACGATGACCTTCGCCGCCGGCGTGGTGCCGGCGGCGGTGGAAAGCGTGGGAACGTACTTACCCAAGGTGTCTGCGGCGATGATGGCACACTTATACCCAGCGATTGAACCCATCGACGAGAGCACGTCCATGCTCTGCGCCGCCCCGGTGCGGGGGACCAGCTCGTTGGAGAAGACGGTGACCCCGACGTCGGCGAGCTGCTTGACGAGCTCTGGATAGGTAGTGCCGTCGAGCAAGCAGACGAGGATCAAGCCCTCGTGCATATATCCTACCTCATCCTCCGTCGGCGCCCCTATCTTGACCACGATGTCGGCTTCGCTGTAAACCTCGCTAGCATCTGAGGCGATCTGCGCCCCCACCTCCTCATAGTCCTCG
The DNA here is from genome assembly GCA_035642415.1 of Rubrobacteraceae bacterium. GTDB lineage: Bacteria > Actinomycetota > Rubrobacteria > Rubrobacterales > Rubrobacteraceae > Rubrobacter_F. The sequence continues at coordinate 3,569 of DASQSI010000095.1, read as the reverse complement.
TCGAGGTTGTAGTCTTGCCCTGCGCCGGTCTCAACGAGCACCTCGTAGTCATCCTTGACCATCCTGCCGACGGTCTCGGGTACGAGGGCCACCCGCCTTTCGCCCTCTGCTATCTCCTTGGGTACCCCAACCTTCATGTCATCTCCTTGAGTACCTACCTTTACGGATGCGATTATAGTGAGGCGAGTAGCCCTCCGCCACTATGCATCTAGGAGTTGTCCTGCATCGCGGCTGGAGAGCCGTAACAAAGCGATCGCCTTTCTGTAATCCATGCTTTACCTTGGCAACGTATGAAGTTGCTGATCTGAAGGGGGTCGGGCTAAAAGAAAGGTGACGGCCATGAAGAAGTACCGGTCGAAGCGAACAGGATCGCGGGTGGTCTCCATGGCTGCCCTGATCCTCATGGTCGGAGGTTTCGGCCTCATAGGCTACTCCCTCCTGAGTGAAAATTCGCCGGTGTCGCGGGCCGTGTCCACCGCCACAAGCAACGAGACCGCCGTCTCCGCCAAAGACACTACGTTTAAGTTGACCGTCCCCAAGATGGGGTGGGTTAAGGATCTGCCCGTCTACGATGCTCCATGGGACAACGAAACCGCCCTCGAGGCCAGCGCCTTACACCCCCAGGGCACAGGTTTCCCCTGGCAAGCGGGGTCCAACGTTTACATCGCCGATCATCGCATGGGGCTGGCAGGGCACCAAGAGCTTCCTGATCTTCTATGACCTCGACGCGCTAGAAAAAGGGGATGAGACCTTTCTGACCGGCTCAAATGGCATTACATACGCTTACAGGGTCTTCAACAAGGTCATCGCCGAGCCCTACGAAGCCTAGTTCGCAGAGCCCATCCCGGGCAAGAGTATAGTCACCCTTCAGACCTGTACGCTCCCCGACTACGTCCAGCGGCTCATCGTTCAGGCCGCGCTGACGAAGGTCAGCTAGCCGCGCCTCTACTTTCCCCTTTTTACCTTCCGGGCGTGCTCTCTTTGAGGCGCTTCTCGGCGAACTCGGGAATATCAGCCTCCGAGAAGAAGATACCGTGTGTGAGGCGCGGGTTGTATGATTCATTGATCGGAACATTTGGCTGCGCGGAACGGGAGGGCCAGCTGCAAGTGGGCACAGATCGCCAAGAGATCGAGTGGCAGTACGATGTTGCGGAGGGTCTCGAGCAGGTCGAGAAGTGGCTTGGCACCCGCGAAGAGTCGGGAAAGCTCAGCGACTTGGGGCTTGCCGTTCTTGAGGGTTCCTCGAAGGAGCTCGTGGATACCTACTACGATACCGAGGACTGGCGGCTCTACCATGCCGGTTACGCCTTGCGAACCCGTCGGGAAAGCTCGTGTGGAGATTGCGAGGCGACGATGAAATCTTTGATCTCTGGGAGCAGCGCTGCCGGCAACCTCCGGAAATGGCGCGAGATCTCCGAGTTGCTGAAGAGTGATAGGAGCGACACGCTCCTCACGGCACGTGGCCCCGTCGGTGTTCGATTACGTGCGCTCCTTGGCTCGCACGAGGTGCGCCGGATCTTCGAAGTGTGCACAAGACGCCAAACCTTCGATCTTATAACCAACAGGCAGGTCGCGGACCCGGAGAAGACGCTGGCTACCGTCCGGGCCGGAGAGGTTGCGCTCGACCGATCAGAGATACGGCTCGGCCCTGGCGCCGAGCCGATCCGTCTTACGCGTGTCGAGATTGAGGTGGACGCTTCTGCGACGGCCGCTTCTCGCGAGTTGAAGGATTTCGTGAAGGAGATGGAGAGAGCTCTTAGACTTCGACCGACCACAACCTCCAAATATGAGGTTGGGCTCTTTGCGATCGGGCAGAGTCCGAGCGACATAGCGAACCTAAACGCCGGGACGTCGAAAAAGCGGTAGGACGAAGACGAGCAGTGCCCGACGATGCAAAGGTCCAAGCCGAGCCTACTCCTTTTTCTTCATCCGTCGTCGCTTCCTATATGTGGGTGTCGCCGGTGGTATCGCCGCATGGGGTAGCTGACGCCCGGAGCCTAGGCAACACCGGAGCCGCCTCGACGGCAGCTGTGGTCTTCACCTTGCGCGCTGACCTTATCGCCGTCTTCGGTTGGGTGCGCATATTCTCTCCCAACATCGATTACTCTTTGGAGGCATCCAAGATCACCAGGACGGACTAAGGCTGTTATCCTAATCCCGATGCCCGGTGAATACGTACTACCCCAGGAGCTAGCCCGGTATGTCCGTAGGCCCCGCTTCGCCCCCGAAGAGCTGCGTAAGGCTTGTCGGATGGCAGGTGAAGGCCTAGGACACGCGGACGCGTGCGAGGCCTGGTTCCGCTCTGCCGCTGAGATGGTTGCGTTATGGGAGGGTCTCAACTTGCCCGCCTGGGTAGCACCTTATGCTCTCCGGGACGCCCGAATCGGGTACCTGAACGGGTACGAGGAGGAGCTTCTCTATGGGGAGCTGCCGGAGATGCGGGTGCAAGAAGCGGCCAAAGCCCGCTGGGGAGATAGCTGGCGGCGAAAGCTCCAAGCTGCTCACCAGAGGCAAAAGCTTGAGGATGCTGAGAATTGATGACCAGATGGCTGTGCTGCCATCCGAGTTGGAAGTGGCCTCAGATACGGAGAAGGGTCTTGAAGCTCAAGCTGTATAACACTCACAGGCGCCCGTACGCCCGGCAGACCAAGATAGTCTTGCACCAGAAGGGCGTGGAGTGTGGTGCTACTATCTGAAGCCCAGCAACCTACTTCCGGAGCTGATCTTTGAAGCCAATACTGTACAGCGCGCAACAATGCCCCTATGCTCGTCGGACCAGGATAGTGTTGCGCGAGAAGCGGATAGACTTCGATATTTACGAGGTTGATCTGAGGAACAAGAGTGAAGAGTTTCTGCGCGTTAGCCCCTACGGAAGGGTCCCGGTGTTGGTCGTGAACAGGACTTCTTTATACGAATCGAACATAGTAAATGAGTACTTAGACGAGGTGTATAAGGATCCCCAGTTAATGCCGAACAATCCAGAGCAGCGTGCATTGGTGCGCACCTGGATGGCCTTTGCCAACGAATACTTCTTTCCTGCCATCTATGGAGCTTACATGGGTTACGAGCGGGAGTTTTCTGAGGAGCAGGTTCAGGAGGCCCTTGAGAAGCTGCGGAAAGCGCTTTTGCGGCTAGAGCACCAGCTGGAAAACAGGCAGTATCTGGTTGAAGAATATACGCTGGCAGACGTTGCCCACGCCGGAACCTTCCCCCGCCTGAGGGAAGTGGCCGATAGGGGGGATGCTCCCTTAAAACAGTACCCTAATGTAATGGCTTGGGTGGAGCAGGTGGAGAGTCGCGAGAGCTACAAGGCGTCCGTGTAGAGGGGCCAGGTCTACAAACCGCCTCGTGAAGTGCGCGACCCCCTCGTGCACCGAAGATGAAAGAAACGTTGTCGCCTAAGCCTTGGGGCATCATTGGTGTTGGCCTATCTTTGGCACTCCTGCTACCGTGTGGGCCATGCTGGTGGCACGTTTGCGGCTCGCCCGGGACCTGGAGAAGCTCGGGTTGGGGCCGGGCGGGGTGGCAATGGTCCATTGCCGGATGTCCGCGCTCGGTCGCGTTGTCGG
>DASQSI010000094.1:0-3412 GCA_035642415.1 Rubrobacteraceae bacterium | reverse complement strand
CTAAAGGCCGCCTGGCTCGCCTCGAAGGCAGACATCGTCGCCTATATGGATGTGGACCTCTCTACCAACCTGTGGTCTTTCTTGCCGCTGATTGCCCCTTTGGCAAGCGGTCACAGCGACCTGGCGATAGGCTCGCGGCTCCTGAAGGGTGCGATGGTAACGCGCCAGTGGAAGCGCGAAGTGATCTCCCGCTGCTACAACCTGCTCATCAAGGCGATGTTCGGCAATGACTTCTCCGATGCGCAGTGTGGCTTCAAGGCGCTCAAGCGCAGCGTAGCTCAAGAGCTTCTGCCGTCTATCAGGGACGGGGAATGGTTTTTTGACACGGAGCTATTGCTTCTGGCGGAGGAGCGCGGCTACCGGATCTCGGAGGTGCCGGTGGACTGGGTGGAGGACCTCGACAGCCGGGTAGATGTTACCTCCACGGCGCTAAAGGACGTGAAAGGGCTTCTGCGGGTGCGAGCAGAGCGCCTGCGCCGGTGGATTTCCGACCGCCGCTCTCGCGACGTGGCCCGCCACGGCCGAGCCCTCGTTGCGGTTTTCGGTGGAGACGGTGAGGGAGAGCCAACAAACGGCAGTAGGGGTGGGCGGAGAGTAGCCGCCACGATGCGGTTGGCCCGTCGACGCCTACCCTATTCCGACGACTCGTAGGGATCCTCTTAGCGAGGGGAGGCAGGTGTATTCATGAAAGCGATGGTGCTGGCGGCCGGGAAGGGAACGAGGCTCTTTCCACTCACGGGGGTGATCCCGAAACCCCTGGCGCCGGTCGCGGACAAACCCGTAATGCAGCACATCTTCGAGCTTCTGGCGCGCGCGGGGGCGAACGAGGTCCAGGTCAACGTCCACTATCTGGCCGACGCAATCCTCGGGCGCTACGGAGAAGGGGCCCGGTTGGGCGGCACCCAGATCCACTTCCACCGGGAGAAGATGCTTATGGGCACGGCCGGGGGCGTCAAGCGCGTCTCGGAGGCCGGCGGCTTCGAGGAGGCGTTCGTCGTCATCATGGGTGACACCTTGACCGACGTGGACCTGCGCAAAGTGCTCACCTTCCACAAAAGGAAGGGCGCCGCGGCCACGCTGGCGCTCATGCGCGTCGCGGATACCTCCGAATACGGGGTGGCGGAGCTGGACGCCGAAAAGAATATCCTGAGCTTCCAGGAGAAGCCGGACCCCCATGAGGCCGTGAGCAACCTAGCCAACACCGGCATCTACGTTCTAGAGCCTGAGGTCCTGGAAGAATACGTCCCCGAGGATACGTTCTTCGACTTCGCCGAGGACGTCTTCCCCGCGCTGCTCGCCGCTGGCGAAAAAGTCGTGGGGTACGAGGGTGACTTTTACTGGTCTGACATAGGGACGCTCGAGTCCTACCGGACGGCCCAGCGTGACGCTCTCCTGGGAAGGGTTGCGGTCCAGGTGCCCGGCGAGCAGTGGGGAAAGGGCCTGTGGGTGGGGGAGGGGGCATGGATCCACCCCTCTGCCTACGGGCGTATAGAAGGTCGCGCCGTCGTCGGCGCGGGGGCCATGATCGGACGGAGGGCGAGCCTCCGCGGGGTCGTAGCCGTCGGGGATGACTGTCGTATAAGCGAGGACGCGACTGTAAAGCAGAGCGTTCTACTGCCCGGCTCGTCGGTGGGGAGTGGTGCGTACCTGGAGGAATGCATCGTTGGGCCCGGCTACGAGGTGCGGCCCGGGGAGCGAATCCGGGGCGGAGCCCTCGTCCGCGGGGCAGCCTGAAGAGATCGAACGCTTCGACAACTACCACAAACTCATAGAAACGGTTCAAACCGACCCTACGGCTACAGGCAAAGCCTTCCGGAAACGGCAGGGGTCCGTAAGCCAAGAGGGGTGTTGTTGTGAGAAAGGACCTGAAAACGAATAAACCGTCACTTTTCCAAGGGGTGGGGACGAAGATGGGTATCAGTTCATGAGGTTTCTGGTCACCGGGGGAGCTGGCTACATCGGAAGTGTCGTTACTGTACAGCTCCTCGAAGAGGGCCACGAGGTGATGGTCCTCGACAACCTTTCGAAGGGCCACAGAAGAGCCGTCCCTGAGGGGGCCAGCTTCGTTCGGGGCGACCTGCTAGACGCACAGAGGCTAGCGAGGGTGCTCGCCACCGGGTTTGATGGGGTCTTGCACTTCGCCGCGCTCTCGTTGGTTGGCGAGTCGGTCAGGTACCCGGAGCGCTACTACAGGACCAACGTCATGGGGACTTTGAACCTTCTGGAGGGGATGCTGCCCGCCGGAATACCCCGACTCGTCTTCTCCTCGACCGCTGCTGTCTACGGGGAGCCCGAGGAGGTGCCTATTCCCGAGACCGCGCTGACCCTCGCGACCAATCCCTATGGTGGCTCCAAGCTTGCGGTCGATAACCTGATCGGGTTCTATGCAGCGGCTCACGGCTTGCGAGCGACGAGCCTCCGCTACTTTAACGTTGCTGGGGCGAGCGGACGTTTTGGGGAGGACCACCAGCCCGAGACCCACCTTATCCCCCTCGTGCTCGAGGTCGCCGTTGAGCGAAGGGCCTCTGTCGAGATCTACGGGACCGACTACCCGACCCCCGACGGGACCGCCGTCCGAGATTACATCCACATCGAAGACCTCGCGCAGGCGCACTTAGCCGCGCTTGAGGCAGCCAAGCCGAAAGAGCACAGGATCTACAACCTGGGAAACGGCACCGGCTTCTCGGTCAGGGAGGTGCTACGATGCGCTCAGGAAGTAACCGGACGAAGAATCAAGACCATAGATGCCTCCAGACGAGCCGGGGACCCGGCGGTGCTCGTCGCCACGAGCCGCAAGATTCAGGAAGAGCTCGGCTGGGCGCCGAAGAAGCCGAATCTCGAAGCCATGGTCTCTGATACCTGGGAGTGGATCCAGGCCCACCCTCTCGGTTATCGATCCAAAGTAGTTGGGCGCTGAAAACAACCTTTCAGGAGAGGTAGATTCCTTCGCGTGCTTGAACCGATCCTACAGTCCCTCATAAACTGGGCCACAGCCACTATAGGGGAGTACGGCCTCTTCGCAGTCTTCACCTTGATGCTCCTCGAGAGTACGGGAGTCCCGATACCCTCGGAAGCTATCTCCCCTTTCGCCGGATATCTGGTCTCCCAGGGGAAGATGGAACTCTTCTCAGCGGTTACGGCAGGGATCCTGGGAAACCTAGCAGGGTCCTGGATCGCCTACTTTATTGGGTTCTTCGGTGGCCGGGAGCTGTGGCTGCGCTACGGACGCTACCTCGGGGTGCGCGCCCACCATCTCGCTGTTGCCGAAAAGTGGTTCGATAAGTACGGGGAGTTTACGGTGTTCATCTCGCGGTGTCTGCCGGTAGTGCGCACGTTCATCTCCTTCCCGGCAGGGACCGCGCGAATGAACTTTGCGAGGTTCAGCTTCTACACTTTGTTGGGGTGTGTGCCG
>DASQSI010000093.1:0-3518 GCA_035642415.1 Rubrobacteraceae bacterium | reverse complement strand
GGCTGGGTGGTAGGCGACGAACCTTACGTCGCTATTGATGTCTCGGTCGAGACGGTAGAAAAGTTCGCCAAAGAAGAAGAAGATAAGGGGCTAATAGATAGAGCGAAAGATAAGTTGAGCGGTCAATAAGGAGAATCGCACTCTATCAGCCTATAAAGCTGCGGCCTTAGAAAGAAGCGCAAGAAGATGGGCCGGGGGTCTAATAGCCCCGGCTCTTTTTATACCCTTTAGGCGGGTTACTTATGAGAAAGGTAATTCTCAGAACCTATCCGCCTTTTTGCGTTACAAGTTCTAGGGCCGGAGCAGACCTCATCACAGTAAAAGCCCGGCGTAAGCCCTGCGGGTTTTGTTTGAGTAGCTGCGCCAAACGGTGCTTGCTGGCATCATGGTGGTCCGTGTGTGTTTGCCCGCTGGGGAAAGCGGGAGAAAGGAGCAGTATAAGGTGCAGTACCTTGTAACTCAGGAGTACGTCGACCCTGGTCCGCTACTACCTCCCGAGCAGTTGGTTGGGATAATGAGGATGGCTGTTCTTCCTGGACATGAAGCTATGGAGAACTTGAGGTCGGAGGGGAAAATCTTAGCCGGAGGATTCATTGTCGGAGAAAGGGCTATAGCGTTTATTTTGGAAGCGGACTCCCCCGAAGAGGTAGACTCGTTATTGTACGGGATACCTTTCTGGGGGGTAACTAAAACGAATCTGATTTCTCAAAACCTATCCGTCTTCTGGCGTTACAAGAGGGTGGCGCCTAGTAAGAAAGAGTGTGTTTCATAAACGGTGGTTTTTGATACTGCTCTTTCCCGCTCCTGTGAAATATCGCCTCCCGTTCTTTTGGCTGACAAGCTCCGTAGGACAGAGCTAATACACCAACTCATTAGGGTTATTAGGATCCGTGGGCTCTTCACAACCGTTGCTGGCAACATCAGCCACGTCCTCCAGCGATGCCCCTTGCTTCAGGTAGGTTCTTCAGGTGTAGCATCGATAGTACCCCAAGAATCGGTCCCGGGGCCAGAAACGCAAACGCCCATCGCCAGCCAAAGGCCTCTTCGAGGACCGGGGTCAGCCAAATCGTCACGATGGTCAGAGCAAAGCCTAAAGCAAGCTGCAGCGTTACGGCGGTTCCAACATACGCCTGATCGGCCAACTCCGTCGTGATCGTGGAGAACTGGGCGGAGTCCGCTATGATGGTGAAGCCCCACACTAACCCTATGAGGAGTACCAACCACACGGGCGCCCCGAATAGTAGCCCGATGAGCACGTCGCAAGTTCCGGAGATCGTAATCATCAAAGCAGCGGTTCTGGTCCTACCCCAGCGATCGCCTAAGAGCCCACCCACCCAACACCCGAGTCCTCCGACGCCGATGACCGCGAAGGTCGCATACGCAGCTGCCGGCCCTCCCGAGGCTCCCCGACGCCCCAAAGCTTCGGAGAAGAATAGCAAGAACCACGTCCACATTGCATAGAGCTCCCACATATGGCCGAAGTAGCCCAAGGAAGCAAGTCGAACGCCGCGGTTGGTGAAGACGCGGTGTATCTGCCGAGGATCGAACTCCCCTCTAGCGAAGGGGAATGGCCCCTCGCCCACCGCGAACTCGGCGACCAGACCGCCAGCGAAGGTCAGAGAGGAAGTCACATAGACCACCAAGCGCCAGTCCAACCCACCTAACCCATCTACTAGATGAGGCGTGGCGGATCCTAGGGTTAGTGCTCCAACGAGTATCCCTAGCGCAGTCCCTCGCCCCTTTCGGAACCATGTGGCCAGAAGTTTGAGGGCGGGTGGGTACACGCCTGCGAGGAAGAAGCCCGTCACGAATCGCAGCGGGATTCCCACGGCGGCGCCGCTGACTACCCCTATCAGCAAGTTGGCAGTCGCTGCCCCGACGGATCCCCCTAGGATCAGGTGCCTTGGCGAAACGATATCGGAGAGATTAAGAAAGCTTGAGAAGAGGGCACCGCAAACGAAGCCCAGCTGAACGGCTACAGTAAGCCATGTAGCAGCGTGGGCCGAGAGGGCCCATTGCGTGCGCAGCTGAGGAGCTACAGCAGAAGCCGAAAACCACGTTGTCATCGAGAGGACGAGCACGGTTGCGAGCAGCGTCAGCGCAAGCCACTGTCCGGAAATCGTTTCGCTTTCGCGCACAAGAGGCGATAGTGGCACAGTTTGCTGGCTAACACCAGGCCTTTATTCATCAGACTGTCTAGAGAAGCGAATCCACTTCTTCTCCACTGTACCGAAAAGCGTGGTTTTCGGCACTGTGAGCGTGTATCAAAAACCTCCGTTTTTGTTACGTCCCCCACTCCCCTCTCAAAACCTGCTCTTGACGCTTACAAAGCTGTACCAAAACCCATATCAAGATCAAAATATCAATACTTGACAAACTCGGTGAGTTCTGATGCATTGTTAAGCGATACTCAACTACTGGCTATGACCAGAGAGCAAAAAGAGACTTCTTAAAGGACAAATTGCTATTGCCCTCAGAGACGAACTTGGCAGACTATTGCTTCATCCTTTATTTCTTCAGCGCAGTAGGGACACTTCATTCGATGCCTGTAAACTCCAGCTAAGTAGTAGTAGCGGCCCGCTCAGGTTGGCCTTTTTCAGGATGATCCGGCTCCTTCATCCGCCAGGCGACGATGAGAAGCCAGATGCTCCACGCAAGCATAAGGGGTAAGCCGACGACCGAGAGGCTCCCGGATAACCAGCTGACCGCGAAGCCCTCGGTTCCGAGCACCCAACTTTGCACGAGACTGGGAATGGCGGCTAACCCCATCAGGTAGCCAATCGCCCTGGGGACTCTTGCTGTCCCCACGATCACGGTCGCGAGCAGGATGAGCGCGAGAGCAAACATGAAGGTTTGATAGCTGCTTGTTCCCCACTCCAGCCATCTCACCGTTTCAGCACTGGCAAAGCGTGTCGCCTTCTCCGCCTCCGGGGCGCTCACCCACGCATCAACCGCGTGCTTAAGGGCGACCCCATCCACGGCCTGAACCACGCCGTAAAGCGCAAGCGCTACCACTACCGAAACGGCAGCGAACCGACCTACCCACTCCAGTGCTCCAGATCGGACATTAAGAGCGAAGGACAGAACGAACAGTCCAATAAGGAGGACAGCCATAAAGACGAACTGCCCGAAATGGATAGCGATCCAACTACCACTGCTGGCATACTCCGCAAAAACGGCGGGGTGGTTATTGGCTTCCCCATCGGGGTGAAAGAGGGTCACGAGAGCGAAAAGCACTTCCCCGATGGCTACCAGCGTCGTTGAAAGACGAAGCAAGCTGCGGTCAGCCATGTGGAATCTCCTGCGTGTATCCCAGCTCATCTTCTCAAGTTATCACACGCAGCCTGCTTCCTTCTCGGCAATGCGGTAGATGTCCTTAGTAGCGGCAACTCAGTTGCCGCTTCTAAGGACATTCACCGAATTGCTGAGAAGGAGGCAGGCTGCGTATGATAACTTGAGAAGTTGAGTCGGGATACGCACAGGAGATTCCACATGGCTGACCGCAGCTTGCTTCGTCT
>DASQSI010000092.1:0-11468 GCA_035642415.1 Rubrobacteraceae bacterium | reverse complement strand
GAAATTAAGGCTGAGTCGCTCACCCACAAAGAAACACAACGTCTTGCTCCGCTCGGAAGGACCATATTGCGGCTTGAAGCCCCGGAAGTCTTGCGAGCGCGGTGTCGCCGATATGCTTGGTGGTCGTCGGGTTCTGGTCTCGGGAGGTTGGTAAGCGTGGGGGGAGGGGAGGTGGTCGTTGATGGCGGTTTGTCCCGGTATTAAGCGTGATGGCACGCGCTGTACGACAGTCGTTAGCGGGTCGCAGGCGCATTGTTACCAGCATGATCCGGCCTATTCGGCGAAGCGCAAGCAAGACGCTGCAAAGGCTGGGAGAAGGCGTGTCCGCAAGGGACGTCTACAGACAGAGATACACATGGTAAAGGATAAGCTCGGCTCTCTGGCAGAAGCGGCTTTGGCTGGTGAGATCGACGCACACACCGCCGCCGTGGTTACTCAGGTCTATAACTGTCGGCTTAAGGCGATTGATATCGGCATGAAAGTCGAGGAGTTCGAGGAGATAACCGCAAAGCTCCAAGCGATAGAAGAGCACCAGCAAAGATGGTCAGACGCTCGCTAAAACGCCGAATAGACGAGATTTACTCGCGGTTACCGCCGCCACCTCCGCCGCTCGAAGAGTTGCCTATAGAGACGTGGGTAGCCGAGATCATGGAGGCGAACGCCCCGCCTCCCGCCCAATATGATGAGGACTTCTGGCGTTGGCTCGAAGAGATGCCGGGCAACATCGCCAGCAGTCTTCGCATGCGCATTTACAAGGTGTGGGGTACCGCCGGCCCCAAAAAGCTGAGTCCGGAGGAGATGGTCGAGATCGCCAAGCGCGGCGACAAAGTGCTACCACCCTACATCGATCGCTATTGGCGTCGGTTCCAGGCTGCCAAAGGTGAGCGAGACGAGAGGGAGCGTGCTTGGGCGGAGCTATCTGCGAAGGTTGGTGCTAAGGAGGACTTCTTCCCCAACACCGACACCCCAGAGGAGATCCGGCGGCGGGTGGACGAACTTGAAGCCAAGCCCCCTGAAGAGAGGTTAGGAAAGGATTGGGTGATTGAGCGCCACCGCGAGCGAGCCGACCTGGCGGAGCGTTATGAGCACTGGCCTGAAGAGTGGCGGCAGTTCTACGCAGCGTGGTGCGAAGAAAACGAGGAGGGGTAGGATGGGAGCGCTCTTTTTGACGCTTTTGCAGGGATATCATGATGTACCGGAGGTGGGACTCGAACCCACACTCCCCGAAAGGATCCGAGTTTTGAGTCATGGTCGATTAGGACTTCCAAACGCCCTGCCCATCTACGAAACGCCCCGAAGCACGGGACAAGGCCAAAGCTTCCGCGCCGAGGAGTTGGGGGACGGCGGTCAGCGTGGTGTAGGCCGGCCTCTAGCCGCGGCGCAGGCCGTCGATAACGTCCTTGGGTCCCCGGTACTCGCCTTCGGGAAGCCGCTTGCGTACCTGGCTCATGACCGCCTCCGGTACCCCGTTCGCTTCCAGCCTGCTAACAAGCTCTTCCTTGCGTATCGGGAACTCGATGCCCTTCAGGTAGCGCTCCGCGTACTGCCCCGCGCTTGCGGGGAGGTGCTTTCTCAAGAAGTCCATGGGTTTTGTCTCGCCTCCTCTATGCGCTCCGTCGCTGCGCACCCCATGATACAACAGGCGCGCTTGTGGTCTAACTACTGCCGACCGCGCCGCTGGCTCTCGCGCAGGAGGAGACGAAAGGTGGGTTTAGCCGATTTAAAGCGCTCGGACTACAAACCAGGACTTGTCTAGCGTGGTCGGTGCGTTCCCAAACGTCGGATGCCGAGAAAACCCAAAAACGGTGAGCCCTCTATTACAAGAAGTGAGTGCTGGGAAGGCAACCCATATCCTGGCCAGAGTGTGTTTGCAAAACCTGAGGCAGATCTCCGCTCTGGCTTGTTGGTTTCTTCCCTCTTTCTGGGCTTCCTTTCTTCGCCTATGTAAGGGCGAAGTAGCTTGCGCGGAGGGCGGGGATCTTGTTGCTGGGGCTCTTTCTGGGCCTTCTATAAGGTGCACGGTAGACGAGAAGCCGTTATGCTGGTAGTGGTTCAAGGAGTTTGGGCGACGAGTCAGAAGATTATTCGGGGAGGGGGGATGACGTCGTGACCTTCGAGAACATCTACTTCGGGTACTCGGGCGACGGCATGGCAGCGACCGAATGGTACCCGGGAGGAGGCGTCCCTGCTTGGTGGTCGCTGCCTAAAGTGGCTGCCAAGGTCCGGGCGCAGCAGATGGGGGTGGACAGCAGAGGATTTGCGGTGCCGTGGGCCATGTTCGTGGACCAAGATGATCGTTTCTGGCTCAACGGCAACTACTCGGTCTACCCCGAGCCTAGCGAGAAGGCATGCATGGAGATTGCTCGCACCTCAGAGGGCTACTTTGTGGGGTTATCAGGCTGCTTGGAGAGGACCTGGTCGCCTGAAGGGGGGTACTCGGACCCGTTTGTGCCCCTCCGTGTGCTCAACCTCCGCCCCGCTTAGTTTCATAGTGTGCCGGAGGTGGTACTCGAACCCACACTCCCCTGAGGAAACCGGATTTTGAGTCCAATAAGCATTGCGGGACGGTGTGGGATACTGCGTTAAGAAGTGCATTTGTAGGCCTCCTCCCACTTCATTTGCGTGATAGGGCGTGTTCATGTGTGATCTGCCTGCCACCAGAGCTGTCATCAAAAGGAGATGCCACCTCCAGGCTAGCGATCAAAAGTGAAAATGTGAGGGTCCTATTGTCATTAAGCAGTGCTGCAGTAACATAGAGGATCCGTTAAGCCATAGATAAGGGTCTGAACAAAACTCCGTTTTTGGGGTTAGAGATCCTTCTTCAGGAGCCACTATGTGAGAGTTCGTCGTTGTTCTCAGGATAGAAGGAAGGAGACCTAGCGCTTCGCTGTATTTGAATGTGCTGGTACTCCGGTGAGAGGAAAAAGCGCACGTCAATGAGTGTGGCGAGGTTAGAGGCTGAGAGTGGCTGGAGGTTCTTTAAGGAGGTTGCTTGGTGGATGAGGCTAGTCGAGTAGAGAACAACAACAGTAATGACAGGAAGGGCTTTTACACGGTATCGGAAGCCGCTAAAGCCCTTGGGGTTGGCCAACGCCGCATTCTGGAGATGCTCGAAACGAACGAGTTAGAAGGTGAGCGAGACCCGATTAGCAGCCGGTGGAAAATTGCGAAGCATGCCGCGGATGAGCTCGCTTCTGAGGAATCCTCAGATACTACGATACCATTACTCACCGAAAAGCCCCCGGACACGGAGAAAGAGACTACCGAGCTGGTGGTTCCTGAGGAGACGCAGGCTACTGAGGAAACGTCACAAACTGAGAAGCCGTTGCTTACTCATCGGATGCCCCGAGAAGATTCGACAGAAAAGTCCTCACAACAGTCTGCAGAGGAGCTTCGGGAACGCATAGAGGAGTTGGAGCGCCTAAACGAGCGCCTGCGGTTTGAGCAGCAAGTAGAGAAGGCTGTGTGGCGTGAGGAGAAAGAGTCACTGTTAACTGCGGCAGATCGAGAACGCCAACACGCCGAAGGGCTACAAGAGAAAACGGATAGCTTAACTGCTGAGTTAGCGACGATTCGGGAAAGCATAGAGGAGTTGGAGCGCTTAAACGAGCGCCTGCGGGTTGAGCAGGAGGCAGAGAAAGCTACATGGGAAAAGGAAAAAGAGGCTTTGTTAGCTGCGGTTAATCGAGAGCTCCAACACGCTGAGGCTCTACAAAAGGAAGTGGCAAGGCTAAATGCCAAGCTAGAGGAGACTTTGGGCCTTACAAGCAAGTTAGAGACCATAAACGAGCGTCTGCGACTTGAGCAGCAGGACGAAAGAGCCGCATGGCAAGAGCAGAAAGAATCCCTGTTAGACGCGGCAGATCGAGAGCGCCGACACGCCGAGGAGCTCCAAGAGAAAGTGGAGGGATTAACTGCCGAGTTAGAGACCGAGCGAACAAAACGCTTCTGGCGAGGGCTGTTGAGAAAGTGACAGTGATCATCCAAGTAAGAGGTTCCGCCAATAGGTGAGTAGTGTATGTATCAAGAAACGATAGAAAAGCTGGAGCTCCAGAGAGCTTAGGAGTTGGCCCAGGGGTTCTTCCAGATGCTATGAGGGCGTCTCCGTAGATGCTCGATAGGCGGCTGGAGGAAGCCTCCAGCCGGTAGACCTTCCGAGCTTGACAGCTTCGCCGAGGGCTTGCGTGCCGACCGCGATGCTGTCTAAGCGGCCCTCTTGAGGCTTTGGAGTAACGCGCAGGTTGAATGCCTGATCCACCACCTCAAGGTCTTGAAGAGGGAGATCTACGGTAGAGTTAACCTCGATCTTGTCAAGCGACGAGCTGTAGCAGCTGGCTAACGGCAGAACAGACTCATAAGGTGAAGACCTCGTTTACGTTGCTTTGCTGGCCGCCGCCATTGGTCGGGGCGCCACCTGGTGTGTAGACTGCGCCGTCGAAGACGGCAGCGCCAAACCCGTGTCGGGGAGTGGGTAAGGGCGCCAAGGCACTCCAGGAGTCAGTTGCTGGGTTATAGGCCTCATTCTCTTTATAGGTACCGGTGGTGCTGTCGGGGTCCTTTTCGCCGCCCATAACGAGGATCTTATTTTCCAACACTGCACCGGCGGTGCCGCTGCGCGGGGTAGGTAGGGAAGCTGCTTCCTCCCAAGAGTCGGTCTTCGGGTCATAAACTTCGTGAGAGCCAGTGTTGTTGGTCATCTCCAGAAAGCGCCCTCCGATGACATGGATCTTTCCGTTATAGACAACGGCGGGCATATGCTCGCGCGGTGTGGGCAGCGGCGTCGCCTCACTCCATTGACCCGTGGCCGGATCGTAAACCTCGTGCGTGCCGACGTTTTCCCGGGAACTTGTGGAGACGTCCTCGGCCCCACCTATTACGTGCAGCCGTCCGTCAAGCGCAACCGCAGCAGCGGCACCGCGTGGGGCAGGCATGGGAGGGAGCTGCGTCCAAGTGTCGCTCCGTGGGTCATACTCATAAGCGGAGTCGACGGCACCACGGTTCTGCTGGGTGAAGCCGCCGAAAGAGTAGACCTTGCCGCCGGCGGATGCTGCCGCTATGTGGTTGAGGCCCTTCGGCAGTGGCGTTAACTCCTGCCAGGCGTCGCTCTGCGGGTTATAGGAAGCCATGAGCGTGCTGCTTTTGGTTTCGGGGGTGTAACCTCCCAGTACGTACATCGTGTCATTGGTCTGGGTCACGGCGGTCTCGCTGCGGCCGACAGGTAGCGCTGCTGCCTCGGACCACCACCCTTGAGCAGCCGACGCGGGGATATCGGTCTCTTGGTCACTGCTCTGGCTCGTACCCTGGTTGGCGCTCGTCTGCGACCCGGTACAGCCCATCAGCCAGAGCAATAGGCAGCAGATGGCCCCTAACAGCGTAGATGTACGTAACATTCTCACGTTACGCTCACTTCTTTGGGCCTTACCAGTACCTCCGCTTGTAAATCCTTAGAAAACAAATCCGAGCCTTGGTAGTACTGATCATTCATTATAGGGATATAGCAAGTGCTAGCCTTGATTCTCAGTAGTCTCGTAGTACTCTGACTGGTAAGGGTTGAAGACTTCTTCATGGTCCCGTGATGGCGTTACGAAACCGCCGTCTCTGCTTGTGTCTTAGACAGCCGCTTAACCATTAGAAAGTGTTCTGTCCTGAACAGACGACACATGCACCTATAATGCCCGGCAGGCTCGCGGAGCTCCAAAAATGTCATCAAAGAGCTGGCCGGGATGGAAAATGTTCGTGGGAAACGGCGCATAAGCTTCTGTTTTGCCGTGATGTTGCTTGTGCCGGAGGTGGGACTCGAACCCACACTCCCCGGAGGGAACCGGATTTTGAGTCCTGAGCAGCATGTCCTAATTGGTCCTAACCTGTCGGATAATTTAGCGTAAATAAGCTAAATACGCTGCTTTGCTCCGGATGCGTTTTCTGTTCCGTTCGGCTCTGTTCTATCGCTACTGCTGCCACACTGCTGCCAAGAGATTTATATATGAGTAGTTTTGGTCCGAGTAGTGTGAGCTAGACTAATAGCGAGCATAGTCATTTGAAAGAAGAGTAATCATCCAGGCACGCAGGAAGGTTGCAGTAGCGGGGGCCACTGGGAGGGTCGGCCGTCATGTCGTCGACGTACTTAAGGCCGGGGGACACGACGTCGTCGCCATGTCGCGTTCTGGCGGCGTGGACGTGGTCACCGGGGACGGTCTGGTGGAGGCCCTGGCCGGCGCGGAGTGTGTTATCGACGTGACCAACGGGCCCTCGCCCGACCAAGAGGCGGCCACGGAGTTCTTCACCGCTGCGGCCCGTAACCTGCACGAGGCCGGCGAGCGGGCCGGTGTGCAGCGGATGGTAGTGGTGTCCATCATCGGGTGCGACCGTTTCACCGTGGGCTATTACGCGGCGAAGGTTGCCCACGAGCAGGCCATGCAGTCGGGCCCGATCCCGGCACGTATACTGCGCGCGGCGCAGTTCCACGAGTTCGTTGCGCAGCTTGTGGAGCGGGGCAGGCAGGGCGAGGTGAGCTACGTGCCGAAGATGCGCACACAGTTGGTCGCTGCCAGGACCGTCGCCCAAGGGCTCGTCGATCTGGCCACCAGCCCCGAATCGACGCCCGCATCGGGATCCTCAGGGGCACCGATCTTGGAGATCGCCGGTCCGCAGGAGGAAAACCTTGTCGACGCGGCGAAACTGCTCATGGCTCGGCGCGGTGAGCCGGTGAAGATCGAGGGCGTGAGTGACCCGGCCAACCCGAACCACGACCTCTATGAGATGGGGGCCCTGCTGCCCGGCCCGGACGCCACCCTCGCCGGCCCGACGTTCGAGGAGTGGCTCGACTCCACGTCCTGATGTGGATCGACACTGGCGACGGAACGAGCGTGACAGTCACGGTGTGTGAGGACGAGGAGAGGTGCCGGAGGTGGGACTCGAACCCACACTCCCCGGAGGGAACCGGATTTTGAGTCCGGCGCGTCTACCGATTCCGCCACTCCGGCAAGCGGGAGAGAACCGCGATTATAGCACGGGCCATACCCATGATCGTTTTGTTGACAAGGAGAAGCGGGCGTGGCGATAATCTCGCACTGACAGAAATTCTTCGCGAACCGCCTGTCCTCTTGCGACCCAGGCGTTGTGCGGATTGTTCGGAAGTGTATGTGGAGGGTTGAGAAGGAGGCAGAGGTGACGCGAAGGTGTAGGGTAGGCACGCTAGCGGTGCTAGTTGTAGCCGCGATGTTCTTCGTCGCGGGATGTGCCGGTGGAGAGCAGGGCGGCGGTGAGGCAAGCGGGCCGACCGCTACCATAGTGAGCGACCTGCCGTTGCAGGGGGCGGGGAGAGCGCAGCAGGAGACGGTAGACAACGCGATCAGGCTTGCTCTGGAGCAGCGGGATTATATGGCTGGAGACGTGAGGATCAACTACGTGTCTCAGGACGACGCCACGGCTCAGGACGGGAAGTGGACCGAAGCCAGGTGTGCCGAGAACGCTCAGAGCGCGGCCCAGAACGGGGAGATAGTCGGCTGGATCGGACCGTACAACTCCGGATGCGCGGCGGTCGAGATCCCGATTCTCAACCAGGCCGGGCTCGCGATGGTCAGCCACGGGAACACCGCCGTCGGCCTGACCAAGCCCGGTGGCGACCCGGATGAGCCAGAGAAGTACTATCCTACCGGCCAGCGCAACTACGCCCGCGTGATCGTGGCCGACGACAAGCAGGGCCGCGGGGGCGCCGTATGGATGAGGGACGAGGGCGTCCAGCGCGTGTATATCCTCGATGACCGGGAGACATACGGCAAGGGCATCGCCGACCAGTTCGAGCAGAACGCCCAACAGCTCGGGATACAGGTCTTGGGTCACGAGGGTATAGATGGCTCGGCACCGAACTACCGCGCTCTTATGCAGAAGATTGCGCAGCTAAACCCTGACGCCATCTACTTCGGCGGCATCACCGACAACAACGCCGCCCAGCTCGTTAACGACAAGGTTGGAGCCGGGATGTCGAACCGAGACGTGATTTTTATGGGCCCGGACGGCATCCTCGAGGAGGCCTTCGCCAAGGCGGCCGGCGACGCGGGGGAGGGCGTCTACGCGACCTTCGCCGGCCTGCCCGCGAGCGAGCTTCCCGGCAAGGGCCAGGACTTCGTCCAGAACTACCAGGAGAGGTTCCCCGACTCCCCCGTCGAGGCGCTAACAGCCTACGGCTACGAGGCTGCCAACGTGCTGCTCGACGCCATAGAAAGGGCCTACAACACCGACGGGCAGGTCACCCGCGATGGCGTGGTCCGGGAGGTGTTCGCCACCAAGAACTACGACGGCGTGCTTGGCACTTGGAGCTTCGACGAGAACGGCGACACCACCCTCACCGAGCTTTCCGGCCAGAGGGTCCAGAACGGGAATTTCGGGTTCGTCAGAACCATCGACGTCCGAGGAGCTTGAGATTTAAGGATCCGGATCGGGATTGGCCGGGGACCGGGGCACGTTTTTCCCGGTCCCCGGCTCCAAAAGAGGCGTTCCTCTAAAATAGGTACTCGATGGCTACCACCCAAGAGGCGAAACCCAAAGGCGCGGCCCTACTGGAGGACATCAGGTCTTCCAGCTGGCAGTCGCGCATCGCCGTGGCTATAATCGCGGTGCTTTTGGCATGGCTGCTCGTCCAGGCTATTAAGGACCCGGGGCAGTTCGTCTC
The DNA here is from genome assembly GCA_035642415.1 of Rubrobacteraceae bacterium. Taxonomy (GTDB): domain Bacteria; phylum Actinomycetota; class Rubrobacteria; order Rubrobacterales; family Rubrobacteraceae; genus Rubrobacter_F. The sequence goes on along the minus strand of DASQSI010000092.1, from coordinate 2,797 downwards.
GCAGCTCTTGGTCGGGATCACCAACGGGGCCATCATCGCGCTCATCGCCCTCGGCTACACGCTCGTCTATGGCATCGTCGAGCTTATCAACTTCGCCCATGGCGACAACTTCATGATCGGCTCCTTCGTCGGCGTCAGCGTGCTGAGCGGTACCTTCCTGGGCCTGGGTTTCTTCGCCTCGATAACCGCCGGTAGCGGGGTCGCACCGAAGGTCGTCGGGGTCCTCCTGGCGCTCGCGGTCGCCATGGTCGTCTGCGGGCTCATCAACGTCGGCATCGAGCGCGTCGCCTACAAGCCTTTGCGCAACTCCCCGCGCCTGGCCGTCCTGATCACGGCCATCGGCATGTCCTTCATCTTGCAGAACATAGGGCTAGTGTGGAAGGGGACCTCGCCGATATCTGTGCCAGGCCTGATCCCCGACACCAATGCCCTCGCCGGGATCACTGACGTGGTCTCCTACCGGTGGAAGGACCTCTTCGTCGTGCTGGTGACTATACCGCTGCTCGTCGGTCTCTCGTACTTTATCCGGAGCACGAAGCAGGGCAAGGCCATGCGGGCCGTAGCCCAAGACAAGGAGGCCGCGGCGATGGTGGGCATAAACGTCAACCGCACCATCTCCGTGGCTTTCCTTTTGGGAGGCATTCTCGCCGGGGCCTCTGGCGTCATATTCGGGCTATTTAACGGCACCACCGTCTTCGACGTGGGCTTCAGGCAAGGGCTCTTCGCGTTCACGGCGGCAGTCCTGGGGGGCATCGGGAACCTCACCGGCGCGGTCCTCGGCGGGATCATCATCGGCGTCATCGGCGCGATGAACGACCAGTACATCGGCGTCCGGTGGACGGACGTGGTGATCTTTACCGTTCTGATCCTGGTCCTGGTCTTCAGGCCCCGGGGGCTCTTGGGCGACCGCTCGGCGGTGCAGGGTGGAAGCGGCCAGCAGTGACTCTCCTCAGGAAGCATGCGTTGCCCGCCGTCCTGATCCTGTTGGCCTTCCTGTTCCCGCTGATCAACGGCGCCTTGAACGCGGACCTGATGTTCCCGGTGATCATCGTGGCCATCTACGTGATGCTTGCCTTGGGCCTTAACATCGTCGTCGGGTTCGCGGGGCTCTTGGACTTGGGATTCGTGGCGTTCTACGCCCTCGGAACGTACGTGGTCGGCTGGTTCGCCTCGACCCACTTCAACCAGGTCAGCTTCTCGTTTCTCTCGGCGCTACCCGCCCAGAGCAGCGGCAGGGAGCTGCCCGGGATACACATCTCCTTTTGGCTCTTGCTTATCCTCGCGGGGGCGTTTGCGGCGCTGTGGGGGGTCATCATCGGGGCGCCTACCCTGAGGTTGCGCGGGGACTACCTCGCGATAGTGACGCTGGGGTTCGGTGAGATCATCCCGCGCTTCTTCCTCAACGGGGACAACATCCTCGGCTACAACCTCACCAACGGTACCATCGGTATCAAGGGCATAGACTCGCCCGGCTTTCCGTTTTTGCCCAACTCTCTGAGTGCCTGGCGACAGTTCGGGACCCTGGACCTCAGCCCCTGGTACTACACCATTTTGGTGCTGGTCCTCGTCACGATCTTCGTGAACATTCGCCTCAGGGACTCCCGACTCGGGCGGGCATGGGTCGCGGTGCGCGAGGACGAGACGGCGGCGGCGGCGATGGGGGTGAACACGACGACGACGAAGCTCTGGGCGTATGCCCTGGGCGCGGTGTTCGGGGGCCTGGCAGGGGGATTCTACGGGGCGTTCATAAAGAGCATCTTCCCGTCGAGCTTCTCGTTCAACATCTCCGTCCTCGTTTTGTGCATGGTCATCCTCGGTGGGATGGGGAGCATCTACGGCGTGATCCTGGGTGCTATCCTCTTGCAAGGGAGCAACTTCTACCTGCTGCCGCAGGCGAGCGAGTGGGTACACGCCATCGGCAACGCTATAAGCAGTCCCCTGCTCTCGAATGTCGACCTTACCAGGTATAATTACCTCCTCTTCGGCGTCCTGCTGGTGGCCATGATGCTTTTGAGACCCGAAGGCATAATCCCGAACCGCCAACGCCAAGAGGAGCTGCACGAGGAAGAAGAGAGCGTCGTGGAAACGGCCCGTGTCTGAAGCTAAAGGGGAGGAGACGCCGTCTAACATCCTCGAGGCTCGGGGCATAACCAAGGTCTTTGGCGGGCTCGTAGCTGTCAGCTCGGTCGACTTCGACATCCCCGAGAGATCCATCGTAAGCCTCATCGGTCCGAATGGGGCGGGAAAGACGACGTTCTTCAACATGGTGAGCGGCCTGCTCAGACCTACGGCGGGGAACTTCATCTTCCTCGGGCAGGACATAACGCAGCTCGTGCCGCATAGGCGTGCGCAGATGGGGATCGGGCGCACGTTCCAGAACATCCGGCTCTTCGGGACCATGAGCGCCCTAGACAACGTGCTCACCGGGATGCATGTTCACCTTAAGGGCAGCATCGTCGGCTCTATCCTGAGAACCCGTGCGGTGCGGCGTGAGGAAAAAGAAGCCCACGAGAGAGCCACAGACCTCCTTAGGTTCGTCGGTCTGAGGAGCCGGGAGGCGTTCGCGAAGAACCTTCCTTATGGCCATCAGCGACGGTTGGAGATCGCACGTGCTCTAGCCTCAGAACCGAAGCTCCTCCTCTTGGACGAGCCGACGGCCGGGATGAACCCGCAAGAGACTGCGCACCTCACGCAGCTTATAGGAAGGCTCAGGGAAGAGCGTGGGATCTCCGTCCTCCTTATCGAGCACGAGATGAAGGTCGTCATGAGCATCTCCGACCGTGTGACGGTTTTGGAC
>DASQSI010000091.1:0-13671 GCA_035642415.1 Rubrobacteraceae bacterium | reverse complement strand
TTTACTGCTAAGCTGCAGAGGCAATACAACCGGATCAGGTCTACCCCTCTTCGTCTGTGCCCTCAGCAAACCTATAGTAGATTTGGGCGTTCACCTCTGCGCCGAAAAGCAATACGGCTGCCGAAATGAATAAGTAAAGGAGCAGCACAATAACCGCGCCGAGGCTGCCGTAGATGGCACCGTAGCTCGCAAAGTTCCTCACGTAGTAGGAGAAGCCGAACGAAGCTGCTATCCAAAGGAGGACGGCCAAAACAGACCCGGGTGTAATGAACCGGAACGGTTGGTCGATATTGGGCAGCTGATAATAAACGAGTGCCACAATAAACATGAGCAGCACGATCGCGAGGGGTATACGCAGCCAGCTCCAGAGAGCAACGAACACGGAGCCTAAGTCCACCTGTAGTGCGATCCACTCCGCCACCTGTGGTCCAATCAACATGAGAGTTGCCGCCCCGACTATCATGCCGGCGAAGAGGACGGTGTAGAGGATCGAGAGCGGATACGTTTTCCACACCGGCCGCTCTTCCTCGACGTCATAGGCGTTGTTCAAGGCACTAGCAGTCATCCGAATCGCAGCAGAAGCCGACCAGAGGGCGACGACGACACCGAACGATACTAAACCCCCGCCAGCCTGGACGCGAACTTGCCCCACCGCTTGCTCGACCACCCCCGCAGCTTCTACCGGTAGCACGGTCTGCGCTTGGTCAAGCAGCCAGTCGAAGAAGCCGGGAATCCGGAGCGACCCGAGTAGCGCTATGAGGAAGATGAGGAAAGGGAAGAGCGAGAGGAACACCTGGTAGGAGAGAGCAGCAGCATACGTCAGCATGTCATCTTCGATGAAGCCTTCGATGGCCCTGACCAAACGTCTGCTGAACAAGCGCTTGAACAGCGCACTAAGCCCGACCTTAGGTGGTGGTGTTGTAGGCAATAGGCAGTTCCTAACCCTCGTACGTGTGCTTATAGTGTTAAGCCCTATTGTTATACCCTAGTGGCCCTTCCTGAGTGTTAGATAACGGAACCTCGAAGATGCGGTCTTCAACCTGCTGGTTTCAAAGAGCTTTTCCTGAACTCATAAGGTGCGAAAGCAACCTGTCCCCTGGCCGCCTGATTGTTAGTACGCTTGGGGTTAGGGTGTTTTGTCTGCGGCTAAATTCCCCTGTCTCCTGCCTCCTGTCTATCAGGCGTGATAAAGCGTCCCCCTCCAGGCTCTGCGATGACTTTCCCATCCTCGGCGACCACTGTCCCTCGCAGTATCGTCGTAACCGGCCCGCCCTTCACACGGCATCCGGCGAAGGGAGTCCACCCGCCTTTGGATACTATATCCTCGTTCTCGAGGACGTGTTCTTTCGCCATGTCGACAAGCACATAAGTCCGCATCAGATCCAAGGCGCACCGTTATGCTACTTCTGGTCGTAGCGGAGGCGAGCAAGCCCGCTCAGCAGCCCCAGAGGAACAGCGATTAGGGCGGCGATGGTGAAAAGCAGCCCAAAGGAGCCGGCCTCGGCGAGCGGCGCGGCAGCCGTGGTTGCGAGGCCACTGCCCGCGAAGAGCGCAGCGGCGAAAAAGGAGATCACGCTGGCCCGCGCCTCCGGCACTACCTCAGTAGCCCAAGTTTGCAGGGTGGAGTGCATAAAGGCGAAGCCGCCGCCGACGAGAATGGCCGCAAGAGCGGTGCCGAGGAGATTACGGTCGAGCGCCCCCGCAGCGTACCCCAATGCCAGCAATGCGCCGCCAATCATCAGCAAGGCGTAGCGACCGAGCCCGTCGGCGACCCTTTTGAGCACCTGCGTCCAGACGAGCGTAGCGAGCCCGTAGAGCCCAACCGCGAGCCCAGAGACGGCGGCGCTGTATCCTTCGGCTTCGAGCGAGGGGGCGAGGTAGATTAGGAAGCCTAGGATGACGCCACCTTCAAGGAGCGCAAACAACACCACCAGACATGCCCACGGTCGCCTTACGACAAGCCCGATCTGCGCGAGCAGCCCCACGCCTCCGCCTTCTCTCTCCGGTTCGGGCAGCCGCCGGGCGAGTAAGAAACTCAAGGCCCCCGAGGCAAGGACCGGTGCCGCAAACGCGAGCCGCCATAGCCCCAAGTTGGCCGCGAGTCCTGCCGCTACCGTGGCGAGAGCGATCGCCACCGCTCCTGCGGCCAGCTGGTCTGCCAGGGCCTTCTGTCTAAAGGAGATGGGCACCGCGTCGCCGATGTAGACGAGAGCGGCCGGTATCACTGCCGAGAACAACCCACCCGCGAGCGCCCTCCCCACGACGAGCATCGGGAGGTTTGGTGCCAACGCCGAGAGCAGTCCGGGCACCACTACAGCGAGCAGCGTGAGTCGCATCACCCGCACCCGTCCGAGCCTGTCCGAGAACATTCCCCAGACCGGCTGCATCAAACCATACAGAAGGTAGTACAGGCTCGCCATCGCTGCCACCTCCGCAAGTGAGACCCTAAGGTCAGCCGCGATGGTCACGAGCATCGGCGCTACCGTGAAACGGTCGAAATTGCTCAGGAAGGCCGCCGCCCGCAGGAGACGCAGAGGACCTTTAAGATCTGCCCCGCTATACGTATCCACTGGGCTACTCGCCACCTCTCCCGTACCGGGCCCTTCTCTCCGTAGGGTCCGCTAACTATCTGGCAGTTACAGACTCCCGAAAGAGTCGTAACACCTCGTCCGAGACCATGCCGAGCCGAACTGCGTAGATATCTACTCCGCTATCAGCGGGCTCTCTCGGATGGTGGACGCCGACGACTCCGTACAAGTAACCATCGCCGTTTATGTCGAGGCTTATATGCTCCCCTACGCGTGGGAGGACTGTGAACTCGTGCGTTCCCATAGGTTCCCAGCTCGTGCTGTCTGGGTTCTTCACGATTAAGATTGCCGAAACCATAACTGCGCCTCCTCGACTAGTTTCCGGGTTGGTAGTCTAGCGTCTTAAGATCCTCATAGACACTCACGGCTAACTGCGAGTCGAGCTGCTGGGCTTGAGGTGGGAGGACGCGGATATCGAAGCCGGGGACTCTTCAGGCTGGACGCAAAAGAAGCCGTTTGGAGTGCTAAGTCAGCCAGAGGAGCTTAGCGCAACCGCCGAACTTCTTAAGTTTTGTAGCATTTGCAGATATTTTAGAAGCGCAACCGGCGTGTTAGAAGTAGACGGTGAGTATGTGACGCCTTGTGTCAACTTGCGCCGTTAAGCGCCTTATTTGCAGGCTTTTTATAGGTTAGAACAGGAAAGTACGTGCCGCCACATACCGATGAATGAGACCCGGTTATCGTCAAAATTGTCGTCGGTTAGAAATTCTTGGTCGCGTCTTCGAGCGCTTCCAAGAAGAGCCAGTGCTCAGAGAGCAGTAAACGGCCGAGCAAAAGACCGAGCTTTATCGCAGCAGATCGCCTCTAGTGAGAAGCCGATGGTGCTCCTTATCGCTTCGTTGCAAATCGCTGTATAGTTTTGGCCATAACTATTGGCTCACATGTGAGCATCGGAACACGAAAGCGCACTCTGAAAACTTGCGCCGGAAATAACTGCCCTCCCTCGAATACCAGCTATTCGCGGAACAACTGACTCGAGTTCGCATCCTGTACCGAGGCTAACGCGAGTCTCAAACCTCCTGATCCTCAAAACGCTCTTCAAGCTCTCGGATCTCCGGCATCCCGATAAAGTCCGTGAACTCCTCGAACGGCAACAGCTGGTCTGTTATCGGAGCAGGGGTGCCGCTGGCCCGAATATAGGCCAGTACCTCCGATACGGAACGGGTAGCCGCGAGCATCGCGCTTAAAGGGAAGATGATCAGGTCGAACCCCAGCTCTTTCAGGCACTCTAGCGGTACGGGCGGGGTCTCGCCGCCTTCGAGCCAGTTAAAGAGCAGCGGTACGTCCGGGAATGCTTGCGCCACGGCGACGACCTCCTCCTCGCTTTGAGGCGCCTCCACGAATAGCGCATCGGCCCCAGCCTCGCGGTAGCGACGGGCCCGTTCCAAGGCTTCTTCCATACCCTCGACGGCGCGAGCGTCCGTGCGGGCGATGACCAAGAAGTCCTCCGAGTGCCGAGCCTCTACGGCAGCGTGGACCTTCTCGACCATCTCGCCGGCATCAATAACCTGCTTGCCTTCCATGTGTCCGCATTTCTTGGGCGACATCTGGTCCTCTATGTGGATGGCTGAGACCCCGGCTGCCTCGTACTCCCTAGTAGTACGGATGACGTTTATCGGGTTACCGTAGCCGTCGTCGGCGTCGGCTATCACCGGTACCTCGACTGCCTGGGCAATGCGGCGGGCGTTGTCCACCATCTCGCTAAAGGACAAAAGCCCGATATCCGGACGGCCCAAAACTGAGGCCGCTGTACCAAAGCCCGTCATATACACCGCTTCGAACCCCGCCTTCTCGATAAGCCGGGCGGTGAGGCCGTCGTAGGCGCCGGGGGCCAGCACAGGCTCCGGGCCCGCCAGCATCTCCTGCAGCCGCGCCGGGCCCACGTTTCGTTGTGTCAAATCACCCAATTTGACTCCTTTGCTCTCGTTCGGTGTCGAGCCGCTCGCACCTCCAAGGTACTTGGTTACCCGCTCCCCCGCCGGCTAGTTACGAGTAAAAGCTGCTGAACGGCAATTATTTCACGTGCCGTTAGCCTCCGTACCTGTCCTGCTCGCCGTTCCTTCGCCTTCGTCCTGCTCTTCCCTTTGCTCACGTAGGTATTTGAGCTTGCCACCGGCCAGCAGCACCCCACGCTCGCGTGGCAGTAGCCGGGCTTCAAGCCGTATCTCTTGGCCTCCAGAGTCGCTCTTAGCCACGAGCTTCGTTTCCCCAGAGGAGACCGCCTCTCGAACGCTACCTATCTTCCATACGTCGCCCACTTGCGCTATGTCGTAGTCTCCCTCGTCGGCGAAGGTGAGGGGGAGGATGCCCTGACCGATAAGGTTTTGGCGATGGATGCGGGCGAAGCTCTTGGCAACGACGGCCCGGATGCCCAGGTAGAGGGCAGAGAGCGCTGCCTGCTCGCGCGAGGATCCCTGCCCGTAGTTGTGTCCGCCAATGATAAACCCACCGCCCCACTCGAGTGCGCGGTTGTGGAACTCGGGGTCATGCCGGCTGAACATGTACTTCGCGCACTCGGGGGTGTTTGACCAGTGGCTCATCCCGATGCCATCCGGGGCCATATCTCCCGTAGAGACGTCGTCCTCGACCACGATCAGGACGTACTCCTCCAAGGTCTCGGCCAGCGGCTCGCCTTCAGGCGGAGAAACGATGTTCCGGCCACGGATGATCTCCACACCCCGCGCCTCCTCGGGGGGTAGCGGGGCCAGTACCTGGCGGTCATCTATTAGCGGGTTAAAGGATGCAGGCGTTAGTTCTGGCGGCTCCCCAAGCTCGCGCGGGTCGGAGATCTCGCCCTTGAGCGCCGTCGCAGCGGCCGTCACGGGTGAGCAGAGGTAGACCTCGTCGCCCACCGTTCCGCTCCGACCCGGGAAATTGCGGTTGAAGGTCCTTACCGATGGTACACCCGCGGACGGCGCCTGGCCGACGCCAATGCAGGGGCCACAGACGGGCTCAAGCATCCTAGCGCCTGCGGCGACGAGGTGCTGATAGACCCCACTCCTGGAGATGGTGTCAAGGATCTGGCGGGAGCCCGGCGTCACCGTCATCTCTATGGACGGGTGGACGATTTCATCCTTAAGCACGGCCCCAACAGCGGCGAGGTCCTCGTAGGCAGAGTTGACCGAGGAGCCGACGCAGACCTGAATTGTCTTCGTGCCGGCCACCTCGCGCACCGGCACGACGTTGCCTGGGGAGTGTGGTCGAGCGATCAGGGGCTCGAGCTCCGAGAGATGCACAACTTCGATCTCGTCGTAGTCTGCGCCTTCGTCGGCGAAAAGTTTCATGTAGGCTTCCTCGCGCTGCTGCGCATCGAGCCACTCGCGAACTCGCTCGTCGGCGGGAAAGACGGCCGAGATAGCACCCATCTCCGTGATCATGTTAGAGATCGTAGCGCGCTCCATAACCGAGAGGGTCGCAACGCCCTCCCCCATGAACTCGAAGATCTTGCCCCCGCCACCGCGCACGCCATAGCGTCGCAAGAGCTCCAGGATCACGTCTTTGGCCTGCACCCAACCAGGCAGCTCCCCGAGCAGCTTGACACCAACGACCTTGGGACACTCTAAGGAGAAGCCGTACCCAGCCATGGCGATGGCCACGTCGAGCCCGCCGGCCCCGATGGCGAGCATCCCGACAGCACCGGCCATAGTCGAGTGTGAGTCAGCCCCCAAGAGCATCTCGCCGGGCTTGGCAAATCGCTCCAAATGTATATAGTGGGAGATGCCGTTCCCGGGCCTCGAGTAGTGGACGCCGTAGCGCGCCGAGAACGACTGCAAGTAACGATGCTCGTTCATGTTCTTGTCGTCGATCTGCAGCACGTTGTGGTCAACGTACATGACCGCGAGGGGGACGGAGATCCGATCCACCTTGAGCTCCTCGAACTGAAGAGCGGTCATGGACCCGGTGGCATCCTCTATGAGTACCTGGTCGACGGCGAGGTCTATCTCCTCGCCGGGGACAAGGTCGCCCGTCAACAGATGCTCGGCGAGTAGTTTTTGGGTGAGGTTTCGCGCCTCAGCTATGTCTTCTCCTTCCCCTAAGTGCGCCCGTGAAAGGACATTATAAGTGCCACGTACAAAAAGCGTGGCGCTCGTGTATTCTCCGGCGCATGGACCCGACACCCGACCTCCAAGCGTGGCGCCTCTTCCTGTCGGCGGCACTTACCACGCACGTCCTGCAACGCATCGGCGGACGCACCGTCCCTACCAGCGGCGCGCGGGATCTCTTGGTCTTAGCTCGAAATCTCGGCGCGGAGCGCGTCGAGCGCGCTCACCACCTCTCTTTCGAGCCATCCTACCCTGGTGTTACGGGCGGGGTGGAGACTACGAGCAGCGGCCTACGGCTCCTGCTTGCCTGCCGGGCCCTCGACCAAGACGGGGCGGCGCTCGGTGTGGTCTTTACAACCCTCATCCCCAGCCGGCCCCCCCAAGTGTCGGTGGCACCGAGCGCCACCCCCATCCCGCAGGAGTGGCGCCCACCTAGCAAGTCTTCTTGACTCCGCAGGTGCCCGGTATCAGCCGCTGTGGTTCAGACGGTAGCCGTAGTAGTACAGGGTTTTCTCTTCAGGTATTTGCCGCAGGAATCGAGACGGCAGCCTGCCACTCTGGTTCACCTCGCTACAGAACACCCCCGAGAGGTCCTCAGCCGACGCGGGTCTAAACCCGCAGTTAGTAAGTAGGTTTTGGGCCTTGAAAAAGTAGACGATGTCGTGGAGATCTCGGCGACCACGCCCACCAGCTTGCCAATTCTAGCAAGGCCTTTTCGGGTGGTATACGCTCGGAAGGCCGCTTTTTACACCCTCGGGCTGAAAGTACTCTACTTTGGTTTCCTTTGGTGCTCGGAGCACCGTCTAGTGCATAGGGACTGGCGAAAACTTCGGTAAATTATGATCGGGATCTTCGGCTGGAGCCAAGTTAGCCCTTCAGCAGAGGAGCGGCCGTTGCCCTTCGGTAGAATCTCTTTCTCATCCCGAGTTTAACCTGCAAAACAACCGCTTCCAGGCGCGCGGGGGGCAGGTTCGAATCCTGCCCCCCGTGGATTAGAGGTGTGCAGTACAAGCCCAGACAGTCCCTAATCTTCTGGGCAAGAAATATACCAAAGGATCACGAGAAAGCGCTTTTCGCCCTTACCCTTCAGACGACCTCTGACATGTGGAATAGGACAAGATGGCGCCCGGTTTCCTCGACCGCCATATAGCGCTTTAGTTTCCTCCCGTTTACTCTGGAAGCGGTTGTCCGGTCGTTTCTGGAAGAAAGAGAAGTGCTGGCAGCGCGAGCAGATAGACCGCGGCAAAGATCGTGGACACTATACCGTACCCACCGAAGGCAGCAACGAGTATACCCGAGATGAGCGGGCCAAACGCCGCGAGGTAGCGCGTGGTGCTGAAGACAAAGCTCGATGCAGTACCACGTGCCAGCGTTGGGAAGAGTTCGGGCAGGTAAATAGGCATCCAGGCGAACTGCCCCAGCGTGAAGAATCCGTTGATGAGCGCAAGCCAGTAGAGAGTCAAGAGAGAGCCGGGGACAAAGAAGGTAACCGGGGTTAGGATCACACTACTAAGAAACCAGATCGCGATGATAGGCTTCCGCTTTATCCGGTCGACGATGAAGCCAATCAGGATATAACCCACGATCGCGCCGATCGTGTACCAGAGCCCAACATTGGCGGCTGCCCGCGCGGGGCTGGCGGAACCTTCGGCCTGTGCCAGGGTTTGCGCTTGAGCGGGAATCCAGGTTGATATAGCCCAGAAACCGACCACCGTGGCGAGCGAGAGGGCAGTAGCAAACAGCAGGTTCTTCCGAAGTCGAGGTACCGAGAAGATGTAAGAGAGGGTGAATCGGGTCCTCTTCTCCTGCTCCGGGTCTAGCTCGGCGCCGGCTTCCCGCTCAGCTTGAAGGGCCGCTCGCTCCGCGGCTGCCCCCTCCCACCTTTCGGACTCTTTCATCCTTCGCCGGATGTAGAGGGTAACGAGTGCGGGGAGGGCGCCGAAAAAGAAGAGGTAGCGCCAAGCTTCCGGAGAGAGCGTTGACAACCAGAACCAGAGACCTGCTGCGACCAGCTGACCCCAACCGTACCCAGACTGCATAAGGCCAAGACCGACAGGGCGCGCGCGTTGTGGCCATGTCTCGGCGATGAGGGAAGTTCCATTGGCCCACTCAGCTCCAATCCCGAGCCCCGTCAGGAATCGGAAAACTAGAAGCATTTCCCAAGTTGTGACAAAGCCGGATAGCCCCGTAAAGATCGCGTAAGTCAAGATAGAGATGATCATCGTCCGTTTCCGGCCGAGGTAATCAGCCGCGATGCCTCCTAGGACGCCTCCAGTCGCCCAGCCAAAGAGCATGGCAGAGATGATGTACCCTCCATGCGTTGCAATGGTTCCCATATCCGCTCCCGGCATCAGAGTAGTCAACGCTGGGATCAGAACGAGGACTATGGCGAACCCTTCGTACCCATCGAACAGCCATCCTAGGGTCGATCCAAATAAGACGCGCCACTGATCGGGGCTGACAAGACGGTACCAGGACTGCCCCATATCCTCGATTGAATCCGATGTTGGCCGAGAGACGTCGCTCATCAAATCCCTTTCCTGCTCTTCTTACGGCCCTTGCTAATCTATAACGTATCTAGGCATGAGGTAAAGAGGCGCAGTGTCCATACCCTAGGGGATAGGCGCGTACCATTCAGGGGAATGCGTCAGGGTTCGACTGGTATCATAGGCAGACAGGGGAGCTAAACACTAGCTTGTTGAGGAAGGAGGAGATTGTCTGTGTATGCAGCTATACAACGGTACAAGATAACCCCTGGGTCGAACTCTGAGATTGCCCGGGTGGCTACTGAAGGATATTTGCCCATCATAAGCAAGGTGCCTGGATTCGTCGCTTATTACGGCCTAGAAGCAGCGAACGACGAGTATGTAGCCGTAGCTGTCTTTGAAGACCGAGCTGGTGCAGAAGAATCCACCAAGGCGGCCGCAGACTTTATAAGAGAGAATTTGGCACCGCTTCTGCCGACCTCACCTGACATCACAGAGGGTACGATCATTGTGTACCAGGCAGGTGGAGTCACGTCTGATGCCCCGCCAGAGACGGAGGAAGTCCCACCGATGGAGCAAGAAAGGTATACGCTAACGGATAGCGCGCAGGAAGAAGGTAGGAGACTGGTATATGAAGCCACGGACAAACTCTTCGACAGATTCTTAGGAGGTCGAAGAGACCAAGGAACAGAAGAACCCAGGAGAAGAGAACCACCACGGGGAGATGAACCTCCGAGATAGGGTGAATGCCCTATAGATACAGCGAGCGGACACCGTAAGGGCCGGGAAGCACAGCCTCGGCCCTCGCGTTTTGCCCACTTTAGGCGAAGAGTTTAACGAGAAGATAGATTCTCATTAAGCTATCCGCCCCACGTTGTTATGAGCGAGTAGCAAAGAGGACCGAGACCCTTCACAAGACCCCAACCTTTGCCCTCAACCCCTCTGAGGATAACTTACGGTCTCGCCTCCCTAACCATTGCCTCGTAAAGCTCGTCGGGGTCGAAGTGTTCGGCAAGGACACGGGCAGCTGCGTTTACCTCGACCGGCACCGTCAAGGTGGTCCTCCTTTCGAAGTTTCGCCCGCCGGTGGCCTTAGAAACGTTCTCAGCCTGCATACCCTTTCTGCCTCGGACCGCCTCGTAAGTCACCTTCTCGCCTTCTTCGAGGGACTTGAAGCCGCTGCCAGCTATGCCTGTGTGGTGCACGAACAGGTCTTCGCTTCCATCATCCGGCGTAATAAAGCCGTAGCCTTTCTCGCTGTTGAACCACTTTACCGTTCCTTGGGGCATATGCTGAAGCTCGCCTTTCTTTTCTCTTGGGCTACATCACAAACAAAAGGCCGCCCCTTTTCTTGCTGGGCGGCGCTTCACAGTTGCTATAAACGTCAATTTCCACTACGCCTGCACTATAGCAAAATTACCGGCTGAAGCCTCCATAGAAGTCACCGACCGAGCGCGTTTCGCCTGTAATTCAGGGTTCCAAATGCGGGGGTTTGCAGCAGCGCTCGTAGGCAACCTCCTTCCTAGGCGTTCGGCTATTCCTCAAAGCCACTTGGGATGGTTTTGATCCAGCGGTAGGCTACGTATAGAGCCGGAGCTAAGGCGAGCAGTATGAACAGCAAGCCGGAAGTCCGGCCTGCCCACCGCTTCAGGAGGTCAAGGCTTCCCCCCAGGAAGTAACCCACCAGGACAGCCGTCGTAGCCCAGCACGCCCCGCCGAAGGTGTTGTAGAACAAGAGCGTCCTCCAATGCATACTACTTATACCGGCCACGAGGACCCCGAAGACCCCAAGACTGACAACGAAGCGGGCCGAGAAAACTGCCTTGCTCCATGTCGCTTGAAAAACCGCTCTGCACGCGAGAGGCGCTTGGGGGTGATCAGAGCGTAGCGTCCCCACCGCACGACGAACGGACGTCCTCCTTTGAGGCCTACCCAGTAACCGAGCTGGTCCCCAATCACCGCAGCCAGGATGCCGAACCCGATCACATTACCCAAGTCTAGATACCCTTGCTCGACCAACACACCTGAGGCTATGAGGATGGTCTCTTCGGGAAGCGGTACCCCGCTGCTCTCCACCATCACCCCAAAGAAGACGACTAGGTACCCGTACTGGCCGATTAGGGAAAGAATCTGGTTCACGGTTTTTTAGGTTTAGCGATTCTAGCTATGTCAGCAGATCCGGCAGCTTCATCAAGGTGGCCGCCTCCTGGTAGGTCGCTGCCGGGCTCTGGGAAAATGTAGCGCCTTCGGTAGAGGCTCACTCCCAATAGCAGCGCGAACTCTACCAGTGCATTGCTGACAGCCCCAAACTGGCTAAAGTAAAAGTTTATCGGGGCGACGGCAGTAAGCGAGAGTAGAAGCCCAAGATAGCCGAGCGAAGATCCTTGCCGCTCACGGCCGATAGCCAGGAGTATGGCAGCGACCATCAGCAATAGGCCAACCACGCCCCCTAGCCCCAGCATGGCTAAGATCCCGACGAGATGCCCGAAGTCAAGATAGGTAATGGGGACGGGGTCGGAGGCCGCTTCGGAGGTACCGCTCGGAAGATCGAATTCCAGGTAGAAGTCTCCAGACGGGCCTAGAGGCTGCACTATGTTCATTAATGCCGCGATAAATACCAGGCTAAACAGCAGTCCCACCAGACCCAAGAGGCTCAGACCGCCTATGACGGCCACCTTCAGGCGGCGGGCGGTGATCCAGTGGGATCCGTACCCTCGTACCCGCCGCAACCACCGTTCCCAACGACCGGGCGTATCGGGAGTGAGATAGAGAGCATCGGAGGCCAGGAATTCTCGCAAGACGTCAGCCAGTCGGGCAGTATCCGGATCGGTAGCTTGTTGGTTAACACGGTAGAGCCGGGCATTCAGGTCGGCGCGTTCCTGGGCGTCCAAGTCGTGATCTAATACCTCTTCGAATTTGGCGAAGGCATGGTACAGCTCGACGCGAGCGTCGCGAGACCGCGGACGGCGCACCTGAAGGTAGACCAACACGGTGAGCAGAAAGACGGCGTAGATGATTGGCGCTGCTGCCGGGTAGAAGTAATTGTTGTTCTGGGTAATGAACTTACCCACTTCGTCGATGAACAGCCCGACCCCAACGCCCGCTAACAGCGCTCCTGCTTTGTATACCCAACGGTTGGCAAAAATCAAAGGCAAAAGAGAAGCCCCAAACAGCAACAGCCCACCCCACAAAACGTGGGCGATATGTAGCTCGCTGTTTCCCACTTGAGGGTAGCCGGTGAGTTCGAGGAACAGGCGGATCAGTATTACCGAGGCGGCGAAGCCCAGCAAGGCGACAACTAAGTATTGTTCGGCGTCTTCGCGCTTGACGGGCTTATGGGTACGCCTGATGGAGTTTTTCATAAAGAACTTCTCTCCTTACTTACACCACCCTGGTTGGTTATACTGGTGTCTAGTTTGTTTGACAGCGGCAAAACGCGCGGCCGCCGAGCATTGAGCTTACTACAGGTTCCCTCTTCTAGCGATTCCCGAAAACTCGAAGGTAACCAGGCGTAAAAAGAGCCGGGGTACAAGAGTCCCAGCCGTAAGATAGGATAGTAATTCTGCGGTTCTTTTTTACTTGCGGACCACAAGGGTATGCGCCGCCATGTCCCCCAGCCTTTGCCTCTTGGCTGAAGCCATCACCGCAATGAAGCCCACCAAGTAGCCGAAAAGCCCATCTATGATGCGCAGCAGGGTTCTTATGGTCGCTGCACCGAGCCCAGGAACCCCATCAGTGTCCTCCCGTACAACTTTTATCCCTAAAAGCATCTTCCCCACTGTCTGTCCTAGGTATCCTTCCATGAGTATGTAGTAAAGCAGGAAGATCACAATGTAGATCAAAGTCCTCGAGCCACTCATCGAAGCACTCGCACTGCCACCATAGCTGGCAGAAGTTGTGCCAAAAAGGGCAGATATCAACCAGAAGGGAATGCCTAACACTACACCGTCCACCAGGATAGCTAGGATTCTCCTGCCTGTGACGTGGACATCCTCCTGCATGCCAGCAACTGGTGGAGAAACAGAACCTTCAGCAGCCATTATTCACTTCTCCTTTCGCTCTCTAGGGGCTAGAAACGGTAGCCCGGTCGTATATTTGCGCAAGGAAGTATGAAGTATGCTGAAGGTGCCATACATGACTCAAATGGACTATTTTTAGTACCACTAGTGTTATTTTCTACTAAGTTTCTACTGCCTTTTTGTCGCTTGCGCTTAGTATTCGCTTCTCGACATACGACACATTTGTCTAACTTATGCGGTATTTGCAAGCACGCCCGGCAGGATTCGAACCTGGGACCGGCGGACTAGAAGAGCGAGGCGGCATGTTTGCCGAAGTTAACCGGGTCTACTGTAGAATTACTGTATTACAGCGCCTTGCAATGAAATTGGCCTACACCCCTCGTGGGCGCATGAATGTTTACTATAAACGAGCCAGGCATGCAGATAGACTTTGCTGATTGGAACACCCTACGCTCCGCCGGTGCCCCGCCACGTGTTCTCTCTGTTATTTCATACACTTTTCAACCGCGGAGCTTATAGCATTAGCCAGGGCCCG
>DASQSI010000090.1:0-7996 GCA_035642415.1 Rubrobacteraceae bacterium | reverse complement strand
TACCCCTCCCACAGCAGGAGGAGTGGTAGTCGGTGGCGTTACCCCTCCCGCAGCAGGAGGAGTGGTAGTCGGTGGCGTTTCCCCTCCCGCAGCAGGAGGAGTAGTAGTCGGTGGCGTCTCCCCTCCCGCAGCAGGAGGAGTGGTCTTCGTACCGTCCGTCGTACTACCTACCGGGTCGGTATTTGTTTCATGACCGCTAGGCGCTCCCCCCTGGTCGGGATTCGTGTTGGGAGTGCTGTTGGTAGTGTCTTTGACACCTGAAGGGCCATTATCTGTGGAGCCACCGCCCTTAGGATCGGCGGTTTTAGTCAGGTCACCACTCTTAGCTCCGTTGCCATTACCATTAGCTCCGTTGCCACCGCCCTTAGGATCGGCGGTTTTGGTATGGTCACCGCCGCCTCCTCCTCCGGATTTGGCCTGAGCCTCTGAACTGTCGAGCAGGAAAGCGTACGCAAAGACGAGCAGCACACTAACAAAAGCGCAAGCAAACCAGCCTCTCAGGCTCACCCGCTTCAAGTCTGCACTGTTACCTATAGTAGCGGTAGGCACATCCCGTCCATTAGGCCAGAGTATACGGTCACATATTAACTTGGCCTCACAAGCTAGGTAAATATGCCAGGTGGCATATGCCAGAGCAGTACTTTTAGTCAATAATGGAAAATGTGTGATTATGAGCTTGAGAAGGACTCCCGACAAAGGATTCCGCAACTATCGCGAAGAAGAAGCTCACGAAGGCCCCTACGAAACACTATGAGGCTACTGAAGTAAGCTACATTGAAGACTCAGTACCTATTAACCTAGCCGTTTACGGAGACCCGATCGTCGGCCAAGCCCTGACTCTACTGTTAAGGGGATGCCGCTACAACGTAAAGTTCCTATCCACATCGTCCTTAGAAGAGTCAGAAGCATTAGCGGATGTACGGCTTCTGATACTTACACCTAAGGGACAGTTAAGCACTAGATGCTACGAGAATCTCTTAGCGGCGCTAAAGAACGAGATAGTAGCTATCAAGACACCAATTTTGGAGTTAGTTATCTCCCCTGAAGAGAACTGTGTTCCTCCAACGCAGGAGGATAGATTTGTGCTCGCTGCGCCCTGGCCGTGTCGTATCGAAGAGCTAGAACAGCATATCGAAGCTGCCCTACTCACCACCTCTAAATCATACTGCTAACCAACAATTCCTCCGCAGGAGAGGGAATCTGCACTTTGGGAAGCGATTCCAGCGGCCCATAGGGAGTCTCGATCTGCTTGAAGGTGTTTCTGCCATCGTTATGTAACTTGCGCAGAGTACACTGCGGCACATAGACTTAGTTTTGGAGTGTGACTTACCATGACTTATGAGGACAAAAATATAGACCGAGTCACGGTATCAGAGGCTGCCCAAAGGCTCGGAGTTACTCAGGATGCTATACGCCAGCGGGTTAAACGAGGTACTATCAAATATGACAAGGAGTCTGACGGTCGCGTCTATGTATACCTGAATCCGACCATGACGCCTCGTGACAGCACACTCGAAAATTCACATGAAGAGCTCGTCGGTACGTTACGTGACCAAGTGGCGTATTTAAAGGACGAGGTAGATGCTTGGAGAGAAGAAGCTCGACGTAAGGATCACCTCCTTGCCGCCGCCCTAGGGCGCATTCCTGAACTGGAGCCTCCAGAAACCACTAGAATCCCCTCTGGAGAGTACGGAGAAGAGCCTAATGATGAGGAGCACCAACAAGAGGATTTGCGGCCGTGGTGGTTTAAGTGGTTGGGTCCCATAACTCTCTTGGCGTTGGCTCTGACCGTTTTGAACTTTCTCATACAAAGATGAGGTAAACGTTCGCGCTCATGGATCTGGGGCTTCAGTGCCTGGCAGGGCAGGTCTTTGCTTGCTTAGAGCGTCGTGCAATTCCACTAAGCTTGTTCTGAACTAGCCACGGTAGGTAATTGAGTACAGAGGCCTCACGTAACTAAACCTCAATTCTCTAGGTTCAAATGCCCAGGGGAATGCCCAAGAGCTCTTCACGACTTTAAGCATATTTGCACTCGTAGCCCTCAGAGCAGCGTTTGGCGGCCTCTGGACGTCGCTCTACACCCTAGAGCTTCCGCCAATAAATTGGCAGCTTTTCGTACTTGGCAGCTTCTAGAGTAATTCAACAGCCTCCCTATAGTTCATTGGTACAGTTGTAACTCGCCTATTGGCGGAGCTCTTAACCAGCCCCCAGTAACAAAACATATTCATTTGCAGGAAAAAGCGTGGGAAAAGTGGTGTAAACGTGTAAAACTTTCCTAATGATTTCGGCAAAAAAGGGGATCAGTTTCCCCGTTTCGGAGGCGGGAGAATAGGTAGTGGGCGGTTTAGGATCAGGGAGCTACTACTGGTTCGGCTCTAAGGACCGTACGGAGGACTGCCTGAGCCTCGACGTGCGTAACTGGCAGAGAGATGGGTGGCTTGAAATCGGGCTCTGCTTTACTACAAGCTGGTGGCGCTGCTACCGCAAGGATTCTTCCGTTGGAGTTCGGGTGCTCGGGGACGCAGGGACAGGAAGAGCCCACGCTGTCAAGCTTTCCTACTCCTGGGGGCTAGATGGGCGTAAAGAGGACGTCTCCTACCCTATCTCACTCTCCTGGACACCCTGCAACTTTGGGGGATCGCGCCCCTGGTTCGTCTGCCCGGGTGTGGTTAACGGGGTTTCGTGTGAGCGGCGAGTGGCGAAGCTCTACCTTAAGGAACGCTACTTCCTCTGCCGGCACTGTCATGACCTAACCTACGCGAGCCAACAAGAGGCACGCCGATACGCAGCTCTCCGTAGAGGCCAGAGAATTCGTCAAAAGCTTGGCGGCACCGCGAACATGACATTACCCTTCCCCAGAAGGCCGAAAGGGATGCACCTGAAGACCTATCTACAGCTACTCGAGAAATACGAGAAAGCCTACAAAGAATACTCTCAAGAGACTATCGCTCCCCTGAAGCGACTAACTGAAGGGATGAACAAAGGCCACTCTGAACGCTCGTAAACACCCTTTTAGTACTTCCGACTTTATTATGGGAGAGGGTCGGGCATTAGAGGTGGATTGTAGAAGGATTGAAACGCGCTACCCGGCCCCCCTGTTAGGCAAAAAGCCATTCGTAACCCTCTCGTCGTTTCTCTGCAGCCCGTCTTTTTCTCTCTTGACGGTCTTGTTCTTCTGGTTTTGGTGGTTTGGTACTTAGACTTGGTTTAGTTCGCTTCTTTAATATTGATGCCATACGCTGCCCGTGTCCGGTGGTCGTGCGCATAATATGGAGCACCCTGTAGACGTAGGAGCTATACCTCCCCCGCAACCGCCGGCGCTCCACGAACTCTATAAGGCCAAGCTCTTTCAGGAGGTGTAGGTGCCTCTGTACGGTCCTCACTGACCTACCAAGGTTCTTGGCTAGAGTCTCCATCTTGGGCCAGCATAAGCCGGTCTTGTTGTTGGCGTAGTCAGTAAGGGCACAGTAGGTGGGTATAGCCTCTGCTGGGACTCCGGCTAGGATCAGATCGCGCATCTTGGGTATGCGGGTAAATTTGAGCTTCGCTGCCACCGCCTCCTCCTCTTAGGTAGTGCGGTGGGTTCGCTCTGGCGATCCTAGAGATGGTAAGATTCGCCAAAGCGGTGGGCCTCGGCAAAAGGAATCCCCACCGCTTTTTCTATGCCCTTGTCAGGGGAGTAGCCTAGCTTATCCAGCGATTCGGCGCTACCGGGGGCAGGGTCTCTTACTCTCGATACTCTTTTAGGGTAGCGCCACAGCTAAAGGTATAACCAGTAATGCGGCCAGGGCAGGTACTGACTAACACGCCGACAAGGGTTACCAACCCTCCGGCTAGTGCCGCCAATATTTTAGACACCAAGCACCCTACGCCACCAAGAGCGCAGATCTACAGGTTCCTGAAACTCAGGAGCCCCGTCCTCCATACCTTCACCCTCCGAGGCCGTTACAGGCGATTCTCGTAGCTTTGACGCTGCTTCTAGCTCTGGTACCCGCGCAACGAGCGTTGCGTTAGCTTGAGCCATCTGCATGATGATCGCGTCCTTGCGCTCCGACTCTCGGCACATGTGCTCTAACTGGTCACGAAGATCGCGAAGCGCTTCGTCTTTGGCCTCAAGTAGATCGTCCAGCCGATGTTCGGCCGCCGCACTGTTACCAATCATTGAACTGTAACCACTGTATTTTTATGCGGAACCACAACATCTTGTGGATGCCTTCTATACTTATCAGACGAGAATTAGGGCTCATGCTCGGTCCTAACGAATAAGGATGCGACCGGCTGAATACGGGTTTCCGAGAATAAACCTTCTCGGCTACTCGTGAATAGAGCAATCTACCTACTGGTTCTTCTCTGACGGACCTCTGTACCCGCTGCAAGAAGAGACCGCTAAAGGTTTATTACTCTTTTGTGCCGATAACTGGGGCGTGAGGACTACTTCGAACCCCACCAAACGAGGAGACAATATCTTAAGGAGCAAACCTAAGAGTAGAGCCAAGGGTAGCTTATGAGCTATATATTCAAGACATTAACTTTAGGGTTATAGTTCTGTCGATTGCTAGGAATAGAGAGGTATTAGGCTGCTACAGGGAGGATGGGGAGGCGGACAGTGCAGTTTCGATCCACTGCCCTAATTCGTTGATTCTGCAAGGCCAGGGCACCTCGTACCAAGAAGATCCGTTTGGCGTTTGTCCTTCTCGTGCTTCCTTGGAGGGCGAGATGGTCAGCTCCAAAACGGGTATTCCTGCAGCACTTGGTGTGCTCCTAAAAAATGATGCTAAAAGCGCGTCACGCTTTCCGGTACTTAGTTGTGGCGTTGGTGTAAGCACCAAGAGCTGACTGCCTTTAAGCGGGAGCGGTTTGCCCGATAGTGAGGCGGGCAGAAAATTCGCTTCGTAGTCAGCGCCTCTTAGCAGTAGCACCAAGGCTTGTCCGACAATCGAATCCCCCCAAACAGTTAAAGCTATCGGGCTCGAGCTGCTCACTGTTTGCCAAGTTGGTTTATTGTGCGCGCCAGCGATCATACGTCCCTCAATAGGAGGCCTTCGTCTCCATACACTTAAGCCGACTTCTTCGCCTCTTGCGAAGTCAGACCTCTTGGGATGTTATACGTGAGGAAGCAAACCTCGCGCATCGGCTGATCAGCACATTTTTGTCACCCTGCTTCTTAGTCAGGGCATCTCCGGGTCTCGTATGATGCCTAGGGCTGGTTTGTGCACGCGGCTACGCGATAATCACTTCCCCCACAAAGGCTTCTAGTAGTTTCTTGGGTAAACGGAGTGCCCCCTCAGAGCTCATAGAAGCTGTGATAGCCAGTTCGAAGGTGATCTCACGTTGGCCAGGGCTGAGGAAATCCTCATTATGCGAAACTCTCTCTCTCAAGAGAGCTTCGAGGAGTCCCTTAGTTACTACTACATCCTTCTCAGAGCTCTTCGAAAGGGCGCAGATGGTTTCCGCAGGCTGCCTCCAGGTGAAGCCGCGCGCTCCCGCCCGTAAAGCGGCTAGTACACACTCTGGGTCAGCATCCGCGCAGAAGACCAGGATGAGGGCATCTTGAAACAGGGCTCGGAGAAACCTTACCTCTAAGCCAACATCTTCTTCTTCAGTCGGGCAATAGATTATAAAAGAAGCAACATCCTTCCCTGGGGCTTGCTGCCCACAGTGAACATCGTAGCCTACCGTCTTTAACGCCGCCTCCAGCCCGGTCGGGACCACCACCGGGTGGGAACATTTAACCCAGATCAACTCTGGAGTCTCGCGATCGAATTCCGAGGGATAATCCGCTACAGAGGATTGGTCCGCGGTCTTCTCGTGCCGCACCGTCACCGTTTGCCTGCTCTTTCTAGAGATCACCTTAAGATCCCCACACAAATCACGTTCGTCGCCAGAAGATAAGCCTTGCTTTATTAGTTTCACCTGTGGCTCAGCTTCTGCATCGGGGCCGCTACTCCGGAGCTTCTGGTCCGGGGCATCCGCTTTAAGGCTAGACGAACTTGCGGGTTGTGCACGCTGGTCGCCCATCCGTTGCGACCCCTTCTTTTTCGAGAAAGAGGACTTCGGGAGACAAACGATAGCTTCCGCCGAACGGGCTTGGTACTAGCTAAGTCGACGTGACCATCAGATAGCCCATTTGCTGGAGGCTTGCTTGTAAATTCTCTTGAACTCTTTTGCGGTTGGTACGGTGCGAATGTAGGCTCGCCGCTCACCTCGTTTGTCGAGATTCTCCGAGGAGCTTGGTAGCTTGCCATGGCAGATATTCCCCACGCCTCTGTTCCGATGTCGCGCCGCATAGGGAGCTTCCACAAGATGAGTATCGCGAGTGCCAGGGTGAGTATGATAATCCCCAAGCCGATCAGCTTGCGCTCGTTCGGCAAATAAGCTTCGAGCTCCGCTGGAATATCGAGAGTTGCACCACTCGCCGTTTCCGCAGCGGGTTCACTCGCTTCGCTCGCCGCCACCGGAGGTTGTGCAGCAGGTTCTACCGCCGCCGCTGGGACGTTCTCCGGTTCGTTCGCTGATTGCTCAGTTGCTGGCTCTGAAACCGAAGGGGCTAGCAAGAGCTCCTCCCCGGGCATCAGCATGCTGGGATCCTCCATGCGGTCTCGGTTGAGCTCGAAGATCCTCTCGGCCTCGTTGGCGATCTGCTGCGGGCTCGCTTGCGGGCCGAGGTCCCTCTGAGAGATGGACCACAAAGAGTCGCCAGGATAAACCATCAGCCGCTCCGAAGGCTCGGATGTCTGCTGGGCCTGGGCTATAGTGGGAAGCGCGGTGAGGGTAGCTATCGACACTGCCACTACCGCGATCAGCAACCAGATAAGCGGTTTTTTGAGGCTCGCGCTCAAGGTAGTGCTCAAGATTATTTTCCTCCTTACTCGGAGAGACCTTCCCTGCCCAAAACCAAGGGCAGAACGGCAAGGATCCTCGAGGTGTGCCTTAAGAAGGGCGCACCTCTAGTAAGAAGGGTTTAGCCGGGGCGTTCGATCGCCAGATGCGGGAGCGAACTTGGTTTAAAGAGTTCGCGGTAATGGAGCGAGAACATACCCTCCATTAAAGGTATCGAAAGCAGAGCCAAAACACCGAACAGCATTAAGTAATCTTGGTCCGAATGCTTTGCACCGTTGAAGAAGTTGCTCGTGAAAGAGGCTGTGGCAGGAGCAGGAGGAGGGGGCGCAACCGGGGTGGGAGTAAACGGCGTATTCACTGGCGGGCTCGGCGCGTTGCCTCCTTCCAAAGCTCCGCCAACTACACCGGACAGCCACTCCAAGACACCGCTGGTTTGCTCGTTGCCGCCAAGTACACCAGACAGCCACTCCAAGATACCGCTGGTCTGGTCATTAGTATGAGTGAGCAGGTTGGTGAGCAGTCCGAAGTTAGGACTTAGCAATCGGTCCACTGAGTGCATCATGGTGGCCGCCAAGCTTCCAAAAGCGGCCTTCAACTGGGTTGCTATCGGAGCAGCCACATCCGGCCCTTCGTTCGCAGGCTTAGTGACCTGGATGGACACCGGCTCAGATGCAAACTCAGAATTTGTTGAGTGTGGGAGAAACTCCACAGAACTCGGCGTGAGGATCGGTTTGCTTACCGACTCAGTACTACTGCTGCTAGGCATCGCTATTTCGGGGGTGAGTTGGCCAGTAGTTATTGATCCCCCTACTGGAGTAGTAGTCGGTGGCGTCACCCCTCCCACAGCAGGAAGAGTGGTAGCCGGTGACGTTACCCCTCCCGCAGCAGGAGGAGTGGTAGCCGGTGGCGTTACCCCTCCCGCAGCAGGAGGAGTGGTAGCCGGTGACGTTACCCCTCCCACAGCAGGAGGAGTGGTAGTCGGTGGCGTTACCCCTCCCACAGCAGGAGGAGTGGTAGCCGGTCACGTTACCCCTCCCGCAACAGGAGGAGTGGTAGCCGGTGGCGTTACCCCTCCCACAGCAGGAGGAGTGGTAGTCGGTGGCGTTACCCCTCCCACAGCAGGAGGAGTGGTAGTCGGTGGCGTTACCCCTCCCAC
>DASQSI010000089.1:0-5839 GCA_035642415.1 Rubrobacteraceae bacterium | reverse complement strand
GCCGAGAAATCGGGCACTCAGAGCATGCCCCGAAGCTTGCTTCGCCGGGAGCTGCCCGTAGAACGGACTAACGGACGAAGTTTGCGTCCTTTTTCAGACCTTTTATGTAAGCAGCGATAAGTTTGGCGCAGTTTTCAAGGTCCTCAAGGGCCACGATCTCGTTGGGCGAGTGCATGTAGCGACTGGGTACCGAAACGAGGCCAGTGGCTATACCCGCGCGGGTGAACTGTATAGCGTCGGCGTCCGTGCTGGTGGAACGCGAGTCGGCCTCCAAGGTGTAGGCGATGCCCTCTTCTTCGGCGGTGGCTATGAGGCCGTCGGAGACTAGGGGGGATAGATTTGTTGCCCGTGTTATGACGGAGCCGCTGCCTAGAGGGTGGTCGCCGTGCTCGTTTTTGGAGACGCCGGGGGTGTCGGTCGCGTGGGTGACGTCGACAGCGATAGCTACGTCGGGGTCAAGCCCGAAGGCGGCGCCCCGCGCCCCGTAGAGACCTATCTCCTCTTGCACACTCGCCACCGCTACGACCTCAGCCGCGATATTGTCCTCCTCCGAAAGCAACCTTAGAGCCTCCAGAACGACGAAGGCACCCATACGATTGTCCAGGGAGCGGGAGGCGATGCGTGCGTTCGGTAGTTCGAGAAGCTCCTGGTCTATAACGCCCACGTCGCCGACCCTGACTCTTTCCTTCGCCTCGTCACCGTTCTTGGCGCCGATGTCGATCCAGAGGCTCTTTATGTCGGAGATTTTCTTGCGCTCCTCGGCCTCCATGAGGTGGATGGCCTTTTTGCCGATGAGGCCGGGAACCTCGCCGTTCCGGGTCTGAATGAGGACCCTCTGGCCGACGAGGACTTGCGGGTCCCAGCCGCCCACCCCCTGGAAACGGAGAAGCCCTTCATCGTCGATGTGGGTGATCATGAGCCCTATCTCGTCTATGTGCCCGGCAAGCATCACCTTGGGCGTACCGCCCCCGTTCAGGGTGGCGAAGGAGTTACCCATCCTGTCGCCCAGGACCTCCCCGGCGAACTTTTCGGCCTCCTCCCGCCAGACCGACGCCGCGGCCTCCTCGTTACCACTCGGCCCCGGCACCGAAAGCAGCTTCTTCAAAAAATCATACGATGTTTCCCTCATGCGCCCCCTTCTAGAGTAGCAAGGATGTTCGAGCAGCGGTATGTTATTCTTCTAACAGGTTACCCGAAGTTCGAGGTGATCACTCCCGATAGCCCGTCCGCTTTTCTCGATCAGCGCGTAAGGAACGACGAGGTCGAACGGCTCCGAGAACGGGTTAGGATCGAGCCGCAGGGCATAACAATTCTCCCACACAGGCCGTAATTTTGTCTCCTCAAACTCAAAGCCGTCTTGGTACCATGGATGATCGTTGCGGCCCGGTTCGTTCAGGCACACGAACAGCGATAGATCGTCGCATAGCCGCAGTAGACGGAAGTTGTACTCAAGGTTGTCCAGCTCTTCTCCGGTCATCATGCTCTTGATTTCATGCCGGCGCCCGATCTCCCCCTCCAGGAACCTGATCACCACCTCATCCTTCGAGCCGCTCACTAGCGCAGCGTAATGCATGCTGCATAGACACGCCGCGTAAGGGCATCGCGCCTCCAGGAGATCTAGACCCCCTTTGTAGATCCGAAGCTTGGGTTCCGTCGGGTAGTTAGCAAAGGAGTAGGGTCTGTCCACCCCCTCATCCCAGTGCACGGACGCATCCGGACCTTGCCAGGCTATGTCGTGATTAGCGATGGCGTAGAGGGTGGGCTCGAGCGGCCGGGGTTTTTTGGCCCAGTGCCGCGCGAACTCGCCGGAGATCAAACCATGGTCGTGTTGCTTTATGAGGACGTAAGAGCCGGATCTCTCCCGAACGATCACTACCCGGGTTAAAGCACGGGTCGCAGGTCAACGGCGAGGGGGATAGCACCTCGGCTCGAAGCAGGAAACTCACGTTCTCGGGGACTCGAAGCTTCTAAGAGCGTAAAAAGAGCCAGGAGACCAGATAGCCTGTGCACAATTGATTCTGCCCCTCTTACTTAGTCTTTTCCTGCGGAGCTTGTTGCTGCTGTTGCTGCTGCTGTTTTTTAGGCTGCTGCTGGGATTGTTGACTCTGCTGGGTAGTTTCCTCCCTCGTGACCTCCGTGGTCTGCGAGGGGCGGAATAGCAGAAGCCACAGAAGTAAACCCAGCAAGATTACTATTATGACCAGTGCAGCGCCTACTACCACCCCAATAATACCGCTTCGCCCGTTGTCTGCTCCGCCGCGCGTGCCAATCTCCTCTTTTTTCGTCGCGTTTCTTCCTTGATATTGTAAAGGATAAGCAAAAGAAGCGGAGTCCTTTATAGGACTCCGGTCCAGCCTAGCGGGTAGCGTTCGGCCTAGATCAAGGGGTCTCTTAGCTTGCCCTTCTTCTGCTTGAGGGAGTCTTTGTGCTGATCCGTGCGACCCTCAGCTTTCGTTTCCTTATCCCTAGTCAGGGAGCCAGTAGCCCCCTTCGTGCAGCCTAGGCCTTTTTCGTCGCTCCGTCGCCCGACTACAATCGCGCCTCGGCCTTTTGGGCCGGCTCGCTTGCCTGCTCGTTTTAGCTATATACCCCAAAAGGTGGGAGGTGACGTACGAGCTGCCTCACGGTCTGTCGCTGCACCCAACGTCGGGTGTCATGGGGCGAAGGTCAGGACAGCGACAGCGGTTGCGGTACCGATGAGGAGGCCGGCAAGCACGTCGAAGGGATAATGAACACCGAGGTAGATGCGGGAAAGGGCGACGAGTATACCTGAGAGAACGAAGGCGGAAGCAAAGGATGGGTATACGGCGGAGAGGGTCAGCGCGCCGGAGGCGGCGGTGGCCGAGTGTCCGGAGGGGAAGGAGCTCGAGGAAGGAGTTTTGATGAGGGGAGCTATCTCGGTGTCGGAGATGAAGGGGCGGGCGCGGTTGACTAGGACTTTCGCGCCCTCGGCAACCGTCCAAGAGATCGCGACCGCCACCCACGGCACGAGCAGGTGTGAGGGTTCGAGGCCGGTCACGAGGAAGGCCAGGGCGGCGATCACACCCCACAAAGCTCCCGCCTTCCCAGCAATAGTGAAAGCGCGCATCAGCGATGTGAACGGTCCCCACTTAAAACGAAAGATCGCCCGAAATAACGCCCGGTCAAGGTTCCTTATTCCCAGCACAAGGTTCTTCAAGTTTCGCCGCCCCGTCGGAGAAGGTCGAGCCGCTATTTTACACGTCCCACGCCCGAGCGCCCCGGAGGATACGCCTCTAGCGGAGAGGGTGCCGTGCGCAGACTATAGGGTTCTTCGCAGGGACGCAGCGAAGGATTAGCGGCAAAGCCCTACCCCTCGCGCTCGTCTCCAGTAGAATAAGCTCCAGAAGGCTTTCAAGATAGCAAAAAAGGAGCGCCGAAGAACGTGAACCGAGAGACCATCAAGAGGATAGTGGATGAGGCACGCGACGAGGAGGCGAACCTGATCGTCTGGGATCGTAGAGACACCTTCACCGTGGAGCCTTCAGCGGAGATCTCCGCCGAGGAAGACTACCTTTTGGTGAGGATGGAGGACGGCAAGGCGACCGTCTATGTCGAGTATGACCAGATCTACAAGCTGGTCGTGGAGAAGGAGAAGGTCGGCCGGAAAGGACCTCGCGCCGGTTTCGGCGCCACCATAAGTTAGTTAAAGTCGGCAGCTACCCAGCCTCGATGGTCTCAACTTTGTCTTTGCTGCTTACGACGGCTGCCTGAGCGAGGCCGGTAAAGAGCCCGCACTCCAGAGCACCGGGGATACGTTTTATCTCCTTTTCTAGAGCCGCCGGATCCAGGATGGAAGCAAACCGGCAGTCGGCCGTGTAGTGACCTCCGTCGGTCACGTATGGCTGCCGTGCATCTGCAGGATCCGTCCTGAGCTCGGGCTCGCATTCCAAAGAAGCCAGAGCCTCCAGCGTGACCTCCCAGCCGAAGGGCTCGATCTCGACGGGCAAGGCTCCCGCACCCAAGGAAGAGACCAGCTTCGACTCGTCAACAACGACGATGAAGGCATAGCTGGCGTGGGCCACGATCTTCTCCCTCAAAAGAGCACCGCCACGCCCCTTAATGAGGGTGAGACAAGGCCCGACCTCATCGGCCCCGTCTATAGTGACGTGGGGCCGAACATCCGACAACGCGACAAGCGGTATGCCGACCTCTTCGGCTAAAGTCGCCGTCTGCGCCGAGGTCGGTATTCCCCGAACGTCCTTAAGATCCCCACCTGAGACGAGTTCCCCGATCTTACGAACCGCGAAAGAGGCCGTCGAACCTGTCCCGAGCCCCACTACCATACCGTTCTCGACGTAGTCCTTCACAGCCCTCTCGGCGGCGGCACGCTTTAGATACTCCAAGAGCTTCCTCTCCCGTTATCTCGCTTTAGCCTCGTTGGGTCGGACGTCGAGCGAACCGCGCGGCTCGTGGGCCTCCTGACAAGGCCTATACGTATTCGGTGCTGATGTTACTAACGTTCCACGAGCTTATTTTCCACTCGCCGTCCACGTCCACAAGCGTCCAGGTCCCCCTGTTGTGCTCGGTACGGTCGGTGTGCTCGGCGATGGTCTCGCCCGTGACCGTCGCTGTTGTGCCTGAAACCTGAACTTCTGGTTGCCCTACGAAACGCACCCTCTTAAGGGTATTGAACGTCCCCTCGAAGACCCCTGGCGAAGGGAAGATGTTCTGCCGCCGATCCGCAGTTAGCAAGGCGGTAGACCTCTCGTAGTTTCTCGCCGCCGCAAACGTATAAAAGTCTTCTACCGCTTGCACCGCGGCAGCGCTCGCATCGCTACTCCCCCGGCTACTACCAGAATTACCCTGCGTAGCCTGTTCCTCCTGTGCCGGGACCGTCCCCTCGCCACCCGTGGAAGGCTCTTCCGAAGAACTTGCCTGCTGGCTCTCTGAGGATGTTTGCGCGAGCTCGCCGGTTTCACCCCCAAGCGTCGCGAACGCCGCAGCGATGCCCAGAGCAACGAGAAGCAACGTGGCCCCCGCAAGGAGTATGGGCCTGCGTCTGCTCCGCTGGTCTTGGTCGCCCTCGTGCCGTATTTCCGCAGTGGACGATCTCGGGGGCGAAACCTCCGACGAGGGTGCATGGGTGCGCTCTTTTTTTTGCGCGGGGGTTACGGGGATTGGGGGTGGTGCTTGAGCTCGTGTAGCGTGGGTGATCCCAACTGTTTCGCTGAGACGTTCGTGGATCTCCCCGGCCGTCGGGCGGAGGTTCGGGTCCTTGCGGAGGCAGTCGAGGACGAGAGACTCGACCTCCCCGCTCAGGCGCGCGCCAAGGACGCTCGGCGCGGTCGGCGTTTGGTTTACGTGCTGGCTGGCGACCGCTATGGGGGTGCCGGTGAAAGGTGTCTGGTCGACCGCCGCCTGATAGAGGGTTATTCCCAGAGAGTAAACGTCACTCTTTGGGGTGACCTTCTCTCCTCGCAGTTGCTCAGGTGAAGAGTAGAGGGCGGTGCCCAGGTAAGAGCCCGTCCGGGTAGCCTCCGTAGCGTCGAGGGCGCGAGCTATACCGAAGTCCGTAAGTTTGGAGTGGCCATAGGCGTCGATGAGTATATTGTGCGGCTTTATGTCGCGGTGGATCACCCCCTTCTTATGGGCGTGAGCAAGCCCTAAAGAGACCTGTGCCCCAAGCCACGCCAGGTTCGCATCCGAAAGCGGGCCGTTCGCATCGATCAGAGCTTTCAGGTCTCCGCCAGAGACGTACTCCATGACGATGTAGGAAACCTCGCGCCCCTCAAACTCGCCTTTACCCGCATCATAGACCTGAACTATGTTGGGATGAGAGAGCCGGGCAGCGGTGCGACCCTCACGTCTAAAGCGAGCA